>QZJG01000027.1 GCA_003599275.1 Nitrospiraceae bacterium
ACTCCCGGCAGGCGTCGATAAGATAACCCTGGCGCAGATATCCGATCTGCATCTGAGCGTAGTTTCGGGGACCGTGATCCTGGAGAAGATTATAAGAGAAGTCGAAAAGGCGGGGCCGGATTTAATAGTCTCCACGGGGGACCTCCTTGACGGAGTGGTAAACCACGTAGACCACCTTGCGGGCAAACTGAAGGGACTCCATGCGCGATTGGGCAAGTTTGCCGTAATTGGGAACCACGAATCTTACGGAGGGCTGAAACACGCTCTGAAATTTACCGAAGACTCCGGATTTACCTTACTGAGGGACAGGGGGCTGACCGTAGAAGGGGTGATCAATATTGCAGGCGTCGACGATCTCGCAGAGTACAAAAACGGAGAAAAAAGAGAGGCCCGTTTGCCGGAAAGAGAGATGCTCTCCGGACTTCCCGCGGGAAAGTTTACATTGCTGCTGAAACACCGGACAAATGTGGACGGCGCAAGCCTCGGGCTTTTTGACCTTCAGCTCTCCGGGCATACGCACAAAGGCCAGATATTCCCTATCAATCTTCTTACTCCGTTCATCTTCTATCATCACGCGGGGCTGAAGAGATTGCCAAAAGGGTCTTTGCTGTATGTAAGCCGGGGCGCAGGCACCTCCGGTCCTCCGGTCCGCCTGCTTTCCCCGCCGGAGCTGACGATTGTAGAAATTGTTTCAGAAAAAGTATAGAGTTAATGACGATATGATTATGGATACCGGGACTGCAATCCGTCATTCCCGCTTACTACCTGCGGGCATGACAAACGTATCTTCGATTAGTAATCGGGAACAACCATGAAAAAAAAGATAACGGTTTCATTGCTGATTGTACTTGCAGCCGCTGTTGCCTTATACTTTTCTTCCTATTTTAAAGGTGAGAAAATAGAGACTATCATCACAACAGGCATCGTGGAAGGCACCGAAGTAAATTTTGCGTCTAAAGTCCCGGGAAGGATCTCAGAGATATGTTGCAGGGAAGGGGACGCAGTCCCGAAGGGTTCTGTCGTTGTCCGCATTGAAAGCGAGGACATAAAGGCCTCGGTGGAACAGGCCGCAGCGTCGCTGGAAAGGGCAAAGGCGGACCTGAAAAGCTCCGGCGCGCTGGTGGAAAGCTCGAAGGCTGAGTTGAACACCGCAGAGGCCGATGTAAGGAACGCCTCGGCGGATGTGGAGAAATCAAGGGTCCAGATGGAAGAAGCAGAAAGGCAGATGGAGCGGATGACCTCGCTCTTCAGGGAAAACCTGGTCTCAAAGTCCGAGGAAGACAGGGCGGTCACGGAATTTGGATCTTTGAAAGCGGCATATGAGGCATCGAAGGCAAGGCACGGTGCAGCCCTCTCCCGTGTTGAACTGTCGGCGTCCCAGTTGAATTATTCCCGGAACCAGGTTGAATCCGCAAAGGCAGGTCTGAAAGAGGCAGAGGCCGCGCTGTCTTTTCAAAAGGCAAAGCTCGATGACACGGTGATAATAACGCCCATCTCCGGCACTGTCGCATTCAGGGCCATGGAGCCCGGAGAGTTTGTTTCACCGGGGATGACCATAGTTACATTAATGGATATGAAAAATTTATGGGTCAGGACCGACGTCGAAGAAAGCCTTATAGGCTATGTTGCCATAGGCAGTGAAGCAGACATAACGATCGACAGCCTGCCGGGCAAGACGATAAAAGGCAAGGTATCGGAAATAAGCCGGTACGCAGAATTCGCAACACAGAGAGACGTCAGGCACGGGATACAGGACATTAAGACCTTCCGCGTGAAGATAGGGACCGGGGACACTGAAAACATATTGAAGCCCGGTATGACGGTAAATGTGGAGATACCCGTCAGACAATTAACGGACTAATCCCTGTCTTCGGGGAGCTTGTAACCGACGCCCGCAAACTGTATGTTGGCAGAGTCCTCGCAACGCGGTGGAGATACCGCGTGTACACCGCCGCACTTCGGACATTTCCCGACAAATGTTTTTAATGTAAAGGACGCTCCGCAGCCCTGACATTTTGTATTTAAACCGCCGTTCGGGACCGGCTGGTCCTTTATGGCCCCACCGTGAGCGTTATACACAAATTCTACAAGCGCCCTGCCTTCCGAGAAAGGTCCGTCGCCGGAGCCGCAGCTTCCGCATGATCCCATTTGAATACCTCCAGTCAAAGTTCTTAAATACAATTGTAGACAGCCGCAATGAATTTTTGCAATAAGCCACTTGACCCGTCTCCCTGCGATCAATATAATAATCGGGTTCAGGGGACATGGCGTACACTCCCATCTTTATTCTTTAACCGACTCCAATCTGTGGGGACGTATCTTTTTTGTGAGGGGAAAGGAGATTTGCGTATGAGGGGACATCGCATTTCTTTAGTCGCAGCAGTCTGTTTATTTTTTCATCTTGCAGCAGCTTCAACAGTAAACGCGGTCTTGCCGGAGACGGTCTGGGAAGGCGCAAATGACGGCATCAGGGACACCGATCTTCAGAGCGCGGCTGTTAGTCCGGTCAATCCGGACACAGTCTACGTAAGCTCCGTCAATACTGTTTACAAGACCTCCGACGGCGGTAAAAAGTGGGACGAGGTACTGTCATTCAGAGGCACGGGCAACTCCATCAATATCATTGACGTCAGCCCTGAAGATATAAAGACCGTCTATGCCGGCACTCAGGAAGGGCTTTACAGAAGCAGTGACGGAGGACGGAAGTGGGAAAAGATATTCAGGGGCGTTGGAGGACTGGAAGGCTCGGTGCTTTCGATTGTTGTCGATCCGGCAAATCCGGAGGTTGTTTTTATAGGCACAGGGAAAGGCCTTTTTCGCTCCGACAATAGCGGAAAAGAGTGGAACAGGGAACACGATGTTCCGGCCGATACCAGGGTAACATCTCTGGCAATAGACCGTACCAAACTTCATGTTTATGCAGCAACGGAGAGAGGGGTGTATAAAGGCATTAACGGAGGAAATGACTGGCAGAGGGTTTTTACAACAAACCCTTCTGAAGAAAAATATGAAGTGCAGATCATAAATGAAGGGACTATAACCGTCGGTAATGTATCCGTAAAAAATATCGTCGCCGCAGATCCATCGGGGACAATTTATGTGAGCTCGTCAAAAGGAATTCTTATGAGCACAGACGGAGGGGACACCTGGAAAACCGCCGGCAGGCCAGGGCTTTCAGGGACCGATATCCGCCACCTGTCGGCAGTAGAAAAAGATGTTGTTTATGCCGCCACGGGAAGGGGCGTGTACAGATATTCAAAGACGACCGATGACTGGGAAGAACTCTATAACGGCATCATCACTAAAGACATAAATAATATTGCCGTCACACCGGACCAGACAGACAATCCTGTCTTGTGGGCAGTCACAAAAAAAGGGGTATTCAAAACATCGTCATCAATACGCCGCGTCACCTCCGGCAACGACATGAGAATAGAGGACATAAGCTCAAAGTTCGACTCCGAACCCACAATAGAGGAGATCAGGGAGGCTGCTGTAGCATACGCCGAGGTATCGCCGGAGAAGATAAACGGCTGGAGAGAAGCAGCCGCAAAAAGGGCCTGGATGCCGGACCTGACGTTCAGATACGATAAAGGCCGCGCATTGCATAATGACGCTTATTATTATTCCGGAGAATATGTTGATGACACCACCTCAAGAGATAAAGACAGCGGCTGGTACATATCCCTGACCTGGGAGCTGGGGGAACTTATCTGGAATAATGATCAGACATCGATTGACTCGAGATCAAAGCTCATGGTTGAGCTCAGGGACGATGTGCTCAATGAGGTCACGAGGCTCTATTTCGAGAGGAGAAAGCTCCAGATCGAAATGCTGCTTGCCGCTCCCGTTGATATAAGGGGGATGATTGATAAAGATCTCCGGCTGCAGGAGCTGACCGCCGGTATTGACGCCCTGACAGGCTCTTATCTTTCGAAAAGACTCTCACAGACAGGGAATGCAACGGCGCGACGATAGAAAGAGGACATGAAAAAACTCTGGCGGCACATAAAATATTGTGTTAAAATTGACCTGTTCTTGACTTGTCCAATTTTTGTCAAATTACAGAACCGGGAGGAATTTTATGGAGATCAAAAGGATAGGCATAATAACGAGCGGTGGTGACGCCGGAGGACTGAATGCTGTGATCAAGGGAGTGGCCCGCGAGGCATATGCTCACGGGATCGAATCGGTAGTTATTCCAAACGGATATGCAGGTCTCTACAACCTCGTTGAAATGGAAAAGGTTGTTGTGCTCAATGCGGAAAGGGTAAGCCGCATCGAGGCGTCTCTCGCAGGCTCGGAGGCAGGGCACTCAAGGGTCAAGATAAGCAAGATATCAGACCCTGACACATACGCAAGAATAAAAGAGGGGTTGAAAAAGTTCGGCATAGACGCCCTGATAATAAGCGGCGGAGATGACACGGGGAGCGTAGTTGTGGACCTCGGCGGGCAGGGCATTCCCTGCGTACATGTTCCAAAGACGATGGACCTCGACCTTCAGCCGTACAGCGTGGGAGGCGATTCGGCGATCAACAGGATATCGGTCATGACACGCGACCTCAAGACAACAGGCATGAGCCATAACCGAGTCATGGTAATTGAAGTGTTCGGAAGATACGTTGGTCATACCGCATTCCGTGGCGGCATCGGCGCGGAGGCCGACTGCATATTGATACCTGAAATCCCCGTTGACTTTGACATTGTTTACGAGCATATCAAGGCCACCTATTTCAGCAGGATTGAACGAAGCGATGTCAAGGCGGGCACCTATATGATGGTTGTAGCAGAGGGAATCAAGACAGCTTCCGGCGAGCTGCTTTATGACGAATCCGCAGGGGTGGATGCGTTTGGCCACAAGAAACTTGCGGGCGCTGGGAAATACGTCAGGCAGCAGGTAGAGAAGAGAATGAAAGCGGACCCCGCCATAAAAGAATTTATGAAGAAGGTCGGCATGTTTGCGCCGGGTGTGTATGAAATACCGGAGGTAAGAGAAATAGCCCCAAGCCATCTGGTGCGTTGCGGCCAGACTTCCGCCTATGATGTGAACTTCGGTTACAGGGCCGGCGCTGCCGGTGTGCTGCTGCTGCTGCAGGGAAAGACAGGCAATACGGTTGTTGACGTGAGCGGCAGGAAAGTATTATATATCCCGACAACAGAGGCGATTAAACGCAGGGAAGTCGATATCAGCGAGATCGCCCTCTTTGAAAGCCTCGGGGTGTGCTTCGGCAGAAAGCCGCAGGAATATGAATTTGATTGCGAAGTAGCGACAATACCGATAGACAGACATGCATAAAGTCTTTATTAGAGTATGCCGATAACAGCTTTATGGTAAAGTCCAGGAAGAAAAAAGAGATAGTCGGAATAATAGTCGGCGGAGGACCTGCCCCCGGAATCAACGGCGTAATCAGCTCGGCAACCATCGAAGCGGTCAACGAAGGCAAAAAAGTTGTCGGCATAATGGGCGGGTTCAAGGCCCTTTTCGCAGGAGACCTGAATTGTACAATTCCGCTTACCATTAAAGACGTTTCGATGATCCATGCGGAGGGCGGCTCAATCCTAAGGACGTCCCGTGAATATCCCGACAAGGTGAAGCAGAGATTCAAGGTCCTGATGTCCACACTGAAGAAACTCGGCATCAAATATCTCATTACCATCGGCGGCGAAGGCACGCTTTTCATGTCGAACTGGATTGAGAAGGAGGCAAGAGGCTCCATCAATGTAGCGCACGTCCCCAAGACTATCGATAACGATATCCCCCTGCCGGGAGGCGCCTGCACCTTCGGATACCAGACAGCCCGCCACCGCGGAGTGAGCATCGTCGACAACCTCATGCAGGACGCAAAGACAACAGGCAGATGGTATTTCGTGACCACGATGGGCAGATACGCCGGTCATCTTGCATTAGGGATCGGGAAAGCTGCCGGGGCAACAATCACCCTCATATCGGAGGAATTTGAAGACGACGTCTCATTCAAAAAGGTCGCTGATGTGCTTGCCTGCTCGATTATAAAAAGACTCTCGATGGATAGGGATTACGGCGTCGCAATTCTTGCCGAAGGGATTTCAGACAAATTCGACCATGAGGACCTCTGCAACCATGAGCACCTGGAAAAAGATGAGACGGGGCGCGTAAGGCTATCCGAGATCCAGTTAGGGAGAATTTTGAAAAACTTCGTAAAAAAGACCCTTGATCCCCTCGGTATAACAATAACGATTGTAGACAAGACCATCGGGTACGAATTAAGGGCCTCGGCTCCGATACCGTTCGATATTGAATACACAAGAGACCTCGGTTACGGGGTAATTCAATATTTGCTGAAGGGCGGCACAGGCGCGATGATAGTGTTTGACGAAGGGCGGCTGAGACCGATACCGTTTGTCGAATTGATGGACTACAACACCGGGAAGGTGAAAATGCGGCCAGTTGATCTGACTTCCGAAACTTATAAGGTTGGAAGAGAGTATATGATACGCCTCGAGAAGGAAGACCTCGCAGGAGAGAAGCTCGCCCGTCTCGCAAAAACGGCAAACATGACGCCTGAAGAATTCAGGCAGAGATTCGGATATATTGTCTAAGGGGCCGTTGCACAGCGGTCCAATCATCGGAAATCACCCATGAACAGCCGGAGCTTCTCCCTGAAGCCATTCACAACAGCAGGACCCTTGCCTGATTTAAAAATAACGGGTAATGTTCACAGGCGTCCTGATTCATTCTCCATCAGATACTTACTTGCAGGCCGTCTTCAGGAACTTGTAATTCCTTCCCCCGCGGCCAGGCCGGAGCGCAGGAATGCTCTATGGGAAGAAACCTGTTTTGAGTTCTTTTTAGCAATGAAAGACTCCGGCCCCTATTGGGAATTCAACCTTTCCCCGGCCGGGCACTGGAATGCTTTCCGCTTCGAATCATACCGGCAGGGTATGCGGGAGGAAACCGCCGTTGATTCACTTCCGTTCATGGTTGAGCGCAGTGCGGACGCCTTATTGCTGTCCCTTGAGCTCGACCTGGGCCGGATCGTCCCGGCACATGTGCCCATGAATGCGGGCATCAGCGCTGTAATCAAACATACGGACGGCTGCCTGACCTTCTGGGCCTTGTCCCATCCGGGGACGCACGCGGATTTTCACAGGCGTGAGAGTTTTATTATCGGGATGTAAACCGGCTGTACTGGATCATCAGCTTCACTGAAACACGCTCTATGAAAATCGTCCCAACTTATATTATTCACAAAAAAAATTACCTGCTCTGCCTGTTCGTCTCATTCTTGACAGGCATCCTGCCCGCAATAGTTGAAGCCGCTGCTCAACTCTAATGGACAGAAAGACAAAACCAATCGTCCATTCAGCAGGAGCGGTTTTACGGTACTTCTCATGATATTAGCCACTCCCTTGACAATATAACAGTTCTGTTGTATAACATAATTGTTGTAAATTAAATCTGCTATACATGGAGGGGCGGCTCAATGGAAAAACCGGGATTTGTTATAGGCAATATAGCAAAAGGGAAAGATTTATGGGACAGGAAGAATGAAATAAACAGCCTCTGGCAGGCACTCGCAAAAAGCTCTGTCCTGTTAAAAGCGCCAAGACGCTTCGGCAAATCCAGCATCATGTATCATCTTTATGAAAACCCTCAGCCTGATTGCACCGTCTTCTTTCATGATACGGAAGGAATGAAGTCTCCGGAAGATTTTATAACCGGAATTATGACAAGCGCGTTAGTGGACTCCCGTTTTAAAAAGTTTCTTAAAAGCACCTCAAAGTGGGTAAAAAATATTTTCAGGCAAGTCGAGGAAGTAGATATTGCCGACATAAGGATCAAAATAAGAGACGGGATAAAGGAGAACTGGCAGGATAAGGGACGTGAGCTGATTTCAACCCTGAAAGAATTCGACGGCAGGATTATTTTTATTCTCGATGAACTTCCGATGCTTGTCCAGAACATTGAAAGGAAGCATAATCCTCAAACGGCATTTGATTTTCTTCATTGGTTCAGAGGTGTTCGACAAATGCCTGACATGGAAAAAATCCGCTGGGTGGTTGGCGGCTCCATAGGCATCGAGCATATCCTGGAAAGGATCAAGGCAGGCACAAAAACTATAAATGATTTCCACATCATCAGTGTGGGGGCATTTTCTGCCGAAGACGGCGCGGCCTATGTTAAGGCGCTTTTGAAAAATGAAGGACAACTTACCCGGATACAGCCTGCAATAATTGAAAAGATGATCGAGGCAGTCGGCGCTCCGGTGCCTTATTTTCTGCAAATACTCGCCTATGAGAGTCTCAATGAAATGAGAAGGCGCAAACAAAGAACGCTTAACAAGGAAATTATTGACAACGCATATTATGAAAAAGTCTTAGGCCCGGCCAGCAGGACCTACTTCGAACATTACTTTACAAGATTGAAAGATTATTACGATGAACACTGTGAACATGTTGCCAAGCGGCTGATTCTTGAAGTAGCGAGAAAAGGGAGGGTTGATAAAACTCACCTGTTTAAACTGTTTCGCCTAACATGCAAAGGCAAACTGACCGACGAGACCTTCGGGCATCTAATGACCGATATTGAAAATGATTTTTACGTTTCCTATAGCGTTAAGGCAAAAACCTATAGCTTCACCACTAATGTCCTTCGTGACTGGTGGCTAAGGTATTATGATTTGGTGGAGGAATAACTATGAGATTTTATAAATATACGCCCGCATTGCTTGATCCAAAGACGCTTGAAGATACCCTGATCGGCAGGGATTTGGAGCTTGATAACATAAAGCGGATATTAAAGAGCGCCTCGTCAGGCAAGAGTTTTTCCCATCCGGTTCTCATTGGTCCGAAAGGAATCGGGAAAAGTCATATGCTGCGGATCATTTACTATGGGGTAAAAGGAGAAATAAAAGCTAAGGGAATAAACGCATTCAAAAATAAGTTTGTCCCTGTTATCTTATCTGAGGAAGAATATCCGGGAAATGTAACTAAATTTTTTAAGCTGGCCCTGCAATATCTCAAGGAATCAAATACAAAGGAAATTCCTCCAATTCCTGAAGAATTAATGAAAGCAGTGACGTTAAATGTAAAAGAGCGGGAAATTGCGCTTGATTATATAAAAACATTCAGGAAAAAGTCCGGGAAGATCTTGCTCCTTCTCGTTGATAACCTGAATGATATTCTTGAGCGATTCACCTCGGAAGACCAGTCGGCGATGAGGGACTTGCTGATGACGTGCGACAGCTTACTTCTTATAGGCGCCGCGCCCACACTCTTTGATTCAATAATCAATCATGACAAACCTCTCTACAACTTCTTTGAGATTATCTGGCTCAAAGACTTGCCTTTTGATGAAACCATTTTACTTCTTAATAAATATGCAGAGCTTGGCCAAAGAAAAGATCTGTTAGAAAAGTTCAAAAAAGAAGAGGCAAAACTTCGGGCGATTCATGAACTGGCAGGCGGCAATCCGCGACTAATATTGAGTTTGTACCATATCATAGTTGAGGGGGACATAACATCTGTTGAAAATACGTTTCTCAAGCTACTTGATGAGCTTTCGCCTTATTTCCGGGAAAGGATGAAAGACCTTTCCGAGCAGCAGAAAGAGATCATTGATGTAATGGCAAGGGCTGAAGGATTACTGACCCCAACCGAAATTGCCGGTCGCTGTTACATGCCTGTCAATATTGTACTATCTCAAATTAAGAGGCTTGAAAGAGCAGGCTACATCAAAATTTCCAAGAAACATGCAAGGAAAGTTTTTTATGATTTCAACGAAAGACTCTTTAGCCTGTGGAGACAGATGCGAGTGGAAGCTGGAAGGAAGAGGCTTGGATTTATTGTAAGGTTTTTGGAATTGTGGTTCACGAAGGACGAATTAATTGAAGAGTTCAGGAGCACAGTAGATAAGATATACAAGCTTTTATTAAAAGGCGATGTAGATAGGATGAAGTTGTTCGGTAATAAATTATGGTATATAGGAGAAGCGGCTTCAAAGATTAAGCCAAGAATCAAAGAGCAGTCTGAAGAGGTGCTTAAGATAATTAGTGATGTTCAAGAAGCATTCAAAGAAATATCGCACCAGATAGAGGCAAATTTAACGATCGCAACCGAAGGTGCAAAAACAGTTTCCGTTTTATTATGGCAAATTTCAAAATTGAGGGCAGATGAGGCAGATAAAGCTAATGAAGTTTCTAAAGAGCTCTTATCAATAATAATGAATATTAAAAATATTGACAAATTCCTCCGCGCCCTATCAGTCATAATGGAGGTCATTGTAATATACAAACAAATAAATTCTATTAAATGTATTCTGCATGAACTAAGCAAGTTAGATCGGCAAGAAATTCTCGCCTTTTTATCTCCTTATTTAACACTCGTAAAATACCTCGAAACCAAAGACCCTGAAATCATCGACAGGCTGCGGCATGAAGAGCGGATAGTGATTGAAGATATGATAAGGATAGTCGAGGGGAAGGCAGAGGCGAAAACAATTGGTGGGAAGATTAAACCGAATAAAAAGAAAAAATGATTTATAATGCACAGCAAAAAGCGGGCACAGGATTAACACCCGGACCCGCTTCTCTATCCCTAACCCCTCTTGTTATAGAGGGGAATAATGTTACCCTAAAATATCATCCGGCACTTTCTTCCCGACAACCACAGGCTTTACCGTTTTATCGACAAGCGGCCTTGAACCAACGACCTTAAGCTCCCTGAAAAGGAGATCAAACTTATCTGCAAGCTCCTTCATGATTGGGCCTTTTACATCTGCCGGGAGGTCCCACCACTTTTTCTTCAGCGTGCCATAGCCTTTCTTGCGCGTACTGTAGAAGAACTGTTCGTCGGTCTGACCTTCTTTCCTCTCCTTTGCGCATTCCTGCTTCAGATAGGCATAAACCTCGTCTCTGAATGAAGCGGACATCGCCTTGCTGTCATACATGATGTTCTGAAATCCTGTCGCAAGATGGACTTCGGATGTAGTTGTTTCAGGGAAAGTATGGAACGCTTCGTCGGGCAAAGTTGACGCGCCGTGCTGGACCGCGCCGGAAAGTCCATATTCCTTTCTCGCTGCATCTGAAATCTGTCTGAGCGTGTCAAAGTCGATTTTGACTTTTGCGAGTGTGCCGTCAGGAAGAACGACGCCGCCGTGCGCAGTGCCAGTCTGAACGCTCATCTTGCTTATACCTTTGCCTTTGTAAGTTTCCCTGAATCCGTCAAGATATGCCCTCAGTTCTTCGGGCGTGCTGTTCTTGCCGCCGATCTCTCCGATCTCTCCGCCTACCGATACCGTGACGCCCCTGGGCTCAAGGCCCCTGATATATTCAGTCAGCTCCGCGGCGTTTTCAAAGTTGGGCCTCTGCTGTTCTTTCAGCGTCGGCTTTTCAAGGTCAACGAGCGTGGATGAGTCAATATCAATGTTGTAAAATTCCGCTTCGATTGCCTCTTTAATGAGTCCCTTGATATAGTTCTTTTCAAGATCGGGACCGGACAGGTAGTTCTTTCTTATGAGCTGGAAATGGTCGCCCTGAATGAACACTGGACCGACATAGCCCTCCTTTACCGCAGCGGCAAGCACAACCGCGGAATATTCGAGCGGTTTCTGTTTTGTATATCCTATCTCCGAGCGGGCTATTTCAAATATGAAGGCCCCGACATTTTTCTCAATTGCCTTTTTGAAGACGACCCTGGAAGTGTCATAGGTGAGGCCCCTGATGTTCATTGCGGGCACGGTGAATCCGGGATAATTCCTCCCCATCTCTTCATACAGCGACTGGATTGATGAAGGCACTGCGCCCATCTGTTTGGCTATCTCAATGACAAGCCGCTGGAGGGATTTCCTCCGCTCCTCATCGGGATTAAAAACAGCCTCGTAAATCAGTTCGTCTATGAGACCTCTTACTGCTGCCGCGTCCTTGACCTGCACCATGCCGCCTGCGATATTTACGCAATCCTTCAGCTTCACCATAACATCCGCCATATTGATGCCTCCTCCATATAATTTGGTTTGACGTCTAATAAAAAAAGCAAAAGTTCAGAAACCTGAACCGGCCGCCTTTTAATCTTATCGGCAGTAGAATGAAAAAATCAAATCACCCTGCTGCATGCATGCAGTTAAGCTGTGAAAATCATAGCAGAACCATTTCAATGAATCAACGGAAAAAAGCTCTATTACG
This sequence comes from Nitrospiraceae bacterium, assembly GCA_003599275.1. Classification (GTDB taxonomy): domain Bacteria; phylum Nitrospirota; class Thermodesulfovibrionia; order UBA6902; family UBA6902; genus SURF-23. The sequence continues at coordinate 12,162 of QZJG01000027.1, forward strand.
GGAAAAAATTCAGACCCGGTACCGTTACAGTCTTGATATAGTTTGGGAGCAGGTTTAAAATTACAGGGCTTATCAGTTTCAAAATCTTTGAGGGGACCTAATGAAGAAATTACCGGCAACCGGCATGCCTGTTCTTACCGCCTGTTTCATATCGGGGACCGCCGCGTTCAGATTCTTTACCTTCTTCCCCGTGTCCATCTCTGCTCTATGTATCGCGGCGATCTTTTGGCCGTTCAGGAAGCAGAGAGACCTGGGAAAGACCTTCACAATCATATGCGCGTTTTCTTTCGGGTTATTCTACAGTCATATAAGGCAAGAGACTATCCAGGCGCCGGCGCTGCCCGATGCCGGGGTTTCCCTTGAAGGCAATATCATCGATGTCCCTGAAGTGTCAAACGGGAAGCTCCGGTTTACACTCGGCGAGGTTTTCTCGGACGGGGTAAAAATCGAAGGCAAAGTCAGACTGTTTGTATCTCAGGGACTGGATGTGTCAACAGAAAAGCCGCTGTCATGCGGCGACAGGATAAGCGCCTTTGCGAAATTAAAGGCGCCGACTGTACTCCATAATCCGGGCGTTTATTCATATGATCCGGCAGGGGCCGGGATTGCAGCCAACGGCACTGCAAAATATATAAGAGTCATCAGGAGAGGGGAAGGTCCGGCATCACTCATAAACCAAAAACGCCGTTTGACCGGGGACATTATCGACCACAGTCTTTCGATGAAAAGCGCCGCGTTTCATAAGGCCATAATAGCGGGACTTACAGGCGGCATAACACAGGAGATGCGGGACTCTTTCAGCGCGACAGGCCTGGCGCACCTTCTCAGCATATCAGGCACACATTTTGGGCTCCTCGCCTTTATCATATTTAAAGCAGTCAGGACGTCGGTAAAATGTCTGCCGGTCAGGCCCTTCACAAGGATGACCCTGTATCTTGCTCCCACACAGCTTGCGGTTTTAGGCACGCTGCCAGTATTACTGCTGTATGCGGCGCTTTCCGGGATGAGCATCCCGACGGTGCGCTCCCTTGTAATGGTCTTCATTTATATGATCGCCCTTTTTCTGGGAAGGAAGGGCCAGTGGCTGAACTCCCTTTCAATCGCCGCCCTTATAATACTCATGTGGCAGCCGGAGGCCCTCTTCGAACTTTCCTTTCAACTGTCTTTTATTGCGGTGCTCTCGATAGGGCATGTTGCCGGGACCGTAAAAGAACAGGCAAAGCAAAATACAGGCGAAGACATGAGGTCCCTCACCACGAAAATTATTGATAAATTAAAACCGGCCACACTCATGACCGGGGCCGCGATAATAGGGACCGCGCCCCTTGCAGCCCTTGCCTTCCAGCAGTTTCCGGTGATTTCCCCGGTCACCAATTTATTACTGACCCCTTTTGTATGTTTCATCATCCTCCCGCTCGGATTTTTTACGGCCTTTTACGCGCTCATGTTCCGGCTTTCAGTCATGCCGCTGAGCGGTCTGACTGACGCGATTACGCTTTTTGCCCTGAGGGCCATCGACTTGTTTTCTCAAATTCCATATTCCAGCATACATGTTCCAGGCCCGTCAATCGCTTTGGTCCTTTTCTACTTTCTTTCATTACTGTTTGTTATCAAAAATCCATCACGATGGAAGCTGTTTCCTTTTGCACTTGTCATCATCACATACTTGACGGTCCCCCATCTCCCGGGCAACGGCCTGCGGATCACTTTCCTCGATGTGGGGCAGGGAGATTCATCCGTGATAAGGCTGCCTGATAAAAAAACCATGCTGATTGACGGAGGGGGGCAGGAGCCGGACATGGGGCGAAGGGTCGTCGCGCCGTATTTATGGTCTCAGGGGACAGACAGCATCGACTACCTTGTCCTGAGCCATCCGGATTCCGACCATTACGGAGGGCTTATTTTCATTATGGACAATTTCAGGATCGGCGAAGTATGGACAAGCGGCAGGAAGCCCCCCGGGGCAGACAGGTTCTTCCGGAAGGTGTCAGAGGAAAAAATTCCATGCAAAACACTGAAACGGGGAGACTTCCTCGAGGCGGACGGCTACAGTATTTACGTGTTTCATCCTTACGATGATTTTTACGCGGATTCTCCGAGAGGCGAAGCTTCCGCCGAGAACAGCGAATCCCTCGTCATGAAAATTGTCTACGGGGGAGCGTCGGTCCTATTTACCGGCGACATAGAGGAAGAGGCGGAATGGGACATGTTAAATCTGGGCCAATGGCTTAAAAGCGACATTATAAAAGTCCCTCATCACGGAAGCAGGACGTCAAGCTCTCCGGATTTTCTAAAAACCGTCAAACCCCGGATAGCGATAGTCAGCGCAGGCCAAAACAATTCGTTCGGGCATCCCCACACGGAAACAAACGTAAGATACAAAGACGCCGGGGTGAAATTATTCAGGACCGACATCGACGGCGCGGTCACGATAATTCCAGTGAATAAAACCTATGAAGTCAAAACCTACAGAGACAGTACATTCAAGAAGGTGGGGGAACTGAGGGATGAAATCCGAAACCTGAAAATATTTTTTATGGGGAGTTAAACGCTGATCAAAAGCTTCTGTAACACATGGTGTTATAATTATCCTTAAGACAACCGGTCATCTGATCAAGGAGGTAACGCAATGAAAAAAATATCCATCACATGTCTTGTTTTTTTGCTCCTCGTCCCCTTTGCATGCAGCACGGGCTACAAGGCAAAACCGCTTCCCTTCAAGGCGCCGTCGGCTTACCCGAATGCTCAGGAAATATCCGGGGCAGTGGTGGCTGCAAAGGCGTACGCAGACCCGGCCGAGGCAAAAGAGGCGTTTGGATTTGATGTCCGTGAAGCAGGGATGTTGCCCATCTCTGTAGTATTTGACAATAAAGGACATCATACTCTTGAAATAGACGCTTCCCAGACCTTCCTCGAGGACGGCGAAGGGGACCTCTGGCCGGTGCTCGAAAAAAATTTCGCTTATGAGCGGGCCACCCGGTATGCGCAGACGAAACAGATATTTAAAGAAGGCGCTTATCACGGCTTCATCGGGGCGGCGGCCGGCGCCCTGATAGGCGCAGCCGTAGGAATCGTATCCGGTCAGAATGTGGGCGAAGCAGCCGGTAAAGGCGCGGCAGTCGGGGCGGCGGGCGGAGGCATCCTGGGAGGAATAAAGGGCGCTACTTCAAATGAGGCGAGCCGGGCTGTAATGGAAGATTTCAACAACAAATCTCTACAGTCCAAATCGATCGGGCCCAACAGCCTTACATATGGGTTCATATTTTATCCGGGAGAAGCGAAATCGGCAAAACAGCTCCGTCTGAAGATAGTTGAAAAAGATACAGGCCTGTCCCATGTTATCTTTTTAAATTTTTGAGAACTGAAATCCGGCACGTATCCTGACCGCTGTTTTCACTGCTCGTACTGTTGCGCTTTGACAGACAGGTAGTAAGCAGCCATCAGGACTATAATTACCCCTGCGCCTAATCCCATCTCATACAGCTTCTCGACAGGCGTATGGTCCATGAGCGAGGTCTGGGCCTCTATCAGGAGGATCCTCCTGACGGCGGCTATTATGCCGATGGCAAGAAAGGGGCCGAGTGAGAACTTCTGTTTTTTCAGAAATCTTATGACCGTCCACAGCAGCTCAAGGACAATCAGGGCGAGGAGCACATCATTCACCAGAGCTATCATCGAAGCCCTCGAAGGACTAAGTATATTTGCAAAGGCATAAAAAATTATAAAGCCGCAGGCCACAAGAAGCAGCAGTGCGGCCAGCACGTGGAATACTATGTCTACCTTTACGAGCAGCGTCCGTATCGAGTCGGTCAGGTCTGTTTTTTCTTGTTCCATATTGATAAGAACAATTATCTCAATACGGGAAAGAAAATTCAACAATAAATCTGCATAGACCGGCATTTCTTGACAAGCGAGATATTTTTTGATAGTTAGACCCTATAAACAATGGAGCAGAGAAAGGAGTAATTATGTTTCCGGAGGAAAGTTTAAAAGGCAGGGCCAACAGGAACAATATTGACCGGCTTATCGGCGTGGCCCCGAAATCCACGCCCAAAAAGGTAAAGGTGTCTTCAGATATTATGAATGCTGGCAAGGAATTCCAGGGAAAACGCCCCGGTTCCATCATTGAATGGAATGATATGACAGGAACGCCCAAATGGCTGAAGGGAGACCTCTCAGTGCCTTCCGGGGGCACGGCGTCAGAGGCGGGCCGCAACTTCCTGATCGACAACCATGAACTTATGGGGGTCAGCGAAGACCTGAAGAATATATACGAGACAGACACCTTCGAGTGGGGTGGAATGAGGCATGTCCGGTACCGGCAAAACTTTGAAAACATCCCTGTCTTCGGGGGAGAATTGCTGATCAGCATGGAACAGAACAACAAGGTCAGAATGGTCGCAGGGGATATTTTCAGGAAAATTTCCTTCAGACCTGAAAGGGAGCCGATATCCGTAAAAGAGGCCATACGCGTCGCGATGGAAGACCTCGGAAAAGACAACTCCCTGCGCGGGAGAATAAGCCATGAGACAGTCCTTTATCCCGTAGACGCCAACGGGTTTGCCAAGGTCTACCATCTCACAATCCCGATGCGGACGCCAATAGGCGATTGGGATTATTTTATCGACATCCAGAGCGGTGAAATCGTAGACAGCTTCAACTCCATGAGATTTTATTTTGCTGCCCGCGCACGGGTATATCCTGAAAATCCCGAAGACACAGCTCTTGCCACGCATGTCCTACGTAATCTGAAATGGCCGTACAAAAAACTGGAGGGACTTTATTGCAGGGTGTTCAACGAAGACGGGCCCGAGGCAATGGCAGGCGGCAACTACCGTTTTGATTTCCCGCCGGAGAACACGCACTTCGACGAATCCCAGGTGTATTTTGCGGCTGATGACGCTTATGCCTATTTCCGGGGACGCGGTTTTCGCGGCTTTACGGTCAACAATCCCTACGGCAAATCCCACGATGGGCAACTTGGCGCCAATGTGCATGTCGGAACGAGATACGATAATGCATTCTACAGCCCTGTCACGGGCATGATTTATTTCGGAGACGGAAGCTATGAATATGCCAGGAGCGGGTTCCGGGACATGGCAAAAGAGGTGGACATAGTCGTTCACGAATTCACACACGCGGTCATTGACGAATACAGGCCGGGGATAGCCGGGATTGACGGCGGGGCGCTCCATGAAGGATACGCGGACTATTTTGCATGCTCCCTGATGAATGAGCCGGAGATCGGGGAATACGTGGCGCCGGAACAGGAGATGAAAGGCATTGTCCGCACCTGCGATAACAGCGACAGGTATCCCGCGTCTCCTTACGAGCCTCATGCAAGGGGGAAAGTCTGGGCCGGGGCGTGCTGGGACCTGAGAAAGGAACTGGGACAGGAGGTTACCGACTATCTCATCTTTGGAAGCATCATTTATCTGCCGAGGGTCCCTTCATTCAGGGACGCAAAAAATGCTCTTCTGATAATAGACGACCTATACTGCGGCCGCGAATACCGCTCTATAATCACAAACATCTTTGAAAATCAGCGCGGTATCCCGGTGTAGAAGTGTAGAAATCCTGCCTGCCGTTCACCTGGACGGTGGAGCTTGTCCGGGCGGGAAACCCAATTTATCTGTCTCTCTTTCCGGCAATCCTGAAGCCGGAATCTATTTTTTCCAATGCCTTCCGGATGCCACTTTCGGGCATGATAAAGATAAAAAATGGCAGTTTTAAGGAAACTCAGTGTGCATATAAGTTAAAAGCTAAAGTTCATTACAGGTAGTGTCGAATAGTAATCGTGACAAAAGCTATAATTAAGAAGCAAAGGAGAGGATATGTCAGGGACCATTAAAATAACGTTTTTCTTTTTCTGCCTGTTGTTGTTAAGCTGCGCAACTCAGCAATCAAAAGGCGACAAGCCCGGCACAAAAGATACGGATGCGGCCAAAAACCTGATTACAATCATGCCGGCGGGCTCTCATGAAGAATGCATGGCGCTTAAAAAGGGGCAGGTAATGGTTTACAGGTTCAGATCGTCCAAACCGGTTGATTTCAACGTCCACTATCACGGGACCGACAATGTGTACTATCCCGTTTCTCAAAGTGAAGTTACAGAAGATAACGGCATGATCGATACGAAGAAACACGCCTTCTATATAGAGACCCAGGAATTCTACTGCCTGATGTGGGACAACCCCGACATGAGACCCGTAAACGTCTCTTATGAATGTGTCGTAAAAGAAAAGTGATTGCTTCCCAGTCTGCCTGACTACCTTTTCCCCCTGGTCAGCCCATGCACAATCAGCGTCCTGAAACTCTCCCTGAGCTCCTCGTCCCTGACATTTCCAAGTGTATTTTCGATGTATCGCAAGTCATCATCGGTAAGCTCGCAGTTATTTTCCCTATGCTGATCTCCGTCGGACTGTTCCGGAAGGCTGCCGACCCTGAATCGTATATCGGTCACATTGAACGGCCTGAGTTTTGTGATAATTTCTTCCCTGAAGAAACTCAGATGGTGAAGCCACTGAGGGGAGTCTACAATAACGGTGAGGACCTTGCTTTTCATCGTGTCGGGGGCGGTATGGGCCGCTATGGTTTGTCCGACGATGCCTGCCCACTGGTTTCTGAAGGCATTGAGCGCCACTCCGCCTTCCAGTCCGTAATCTTTGATGAAGGCCTTGAGGATGTTATGGAGGGACCGCATCTGAAATCGTTATCCATTAATCGTCAATCGTTATTTGTACTTTGTCATGCCGAATAACAAACAACTTAATAACGTATAACGTTCTTTATACTGCCTTCTTGACTTTGCCTGAACGGAGACATCTTGTGCACACTTGCAATCTTCTTGTACCGTGAGAGGTCTGGACCCTCACCTTCTGCAAGTTCGGCAAAAATACGCGTTTGGTCCTGTTGTTGGCGTGGCTGACATTGTTGCCGGTCACCTTTTTCTTGCCGCAAACTGAACACATTGCCATCTTGACCTCCCTGTATTACTTTATGATATTGATATTTCGATTTCCGAATCAGACAGGACGTATGTCTGATTGCTTTAAAAAGAGAAGTTATGATAACATTAAACCAATCGAACTTACAACCCTTGGGTGACTCCGGAATTTTGCAGTTAACTGAACGTATTTTTGGGCTTTAAGGGTTTATAAAGAAATGGAAAAAAAGACAATGGCTGGAATAAGAATATACGAACTGTCCAAAAAAATAAATATCGGCAACAAAGAGATTATTGCCAGGCTTGCGGGCATGGGCATACAGGTAAAATCTCATATGTCCATCATAGATGACGAGACCCTGGCAAAGTTAATGGATATTTTCTCGAAAAAGGACCAGGTAAAAATAGACGAAAAACCTGTTTTATCCGGGAAAGAAGTCCCTAAAGTAACGCCTTCATTACCCGAAAAAGACAAGAAAACTGAAGAGAAGGCAGGGGCCCCAACCGGGAAACTGCGTGAAAAGCCTGCAAGAGAAGTCGAGCCTGCAAAGACCGTCACAACGGCCATTGAAGGAAAAACAGGAGAACCTGTACAACCCACAGTAAAAGAGGCCGGCGCGCTTCAGCCTCAGACGGAAACGCCTGTTGCGGCTGAAGAGGATGAAATAATCATCCCCGACAAATTCAAGAAGGAAGTGGAACGGGCGAAGGTAGCAAAATTCAAGACCAAGCCGGGAATGCAGCGGGCCTTTGATTCCATCAGACGTGTGGACGTAACGAAAAAGGCCCAGGATTTCAAGTCCCATTTTAAAGGCAAATACGACAAAAAGCCGCTGGCCCATAAGGCCGAACAGGCCCCGGTTTCCCTCATAACCCAGCCGAGGAAGCGCATACTTAAATTCCAGGAAGGCTCTACGGTAAAAGAATTCGCTGAACTTATCGGTCTGAAGATAAATGATGTCATCAAAAAATTTATGGAGCTCGGATACATGCCGACCATCAACCAGCCGGTGGATTCCGACGCTGCACAGATTGTTGCCGAGGCCTTCGGCGTAAAGATCGAACTTGCAAATATCGAAAGCGAAGAAGCGATCCTCGAAAAAACGGAAGCGGATGAGTCCGCCCTCAGTCACCGTCCCCCGATCGTCACAATTATGGGTCACGTAGACCACGGGAAAACCACCCTGCTCGACGCGATAAGAAAGACAAAGGTGACCGAAACGGAAGCGGGCGGAATAACACAGCATATAGGCGCCTATAAAGTAAAACTTAAAGACAAAGAGATAACATTCCTTGATACCCCGGGCCACGAAGCCTTCACGATGATGAGGGCCAGGGGGGCCAGGGTGACAGATATAGTGGTCCTTGTAGTTGCGGCCGATGACAGCGTTATGCCCCAGACCATCGAGGCCATCAACCATGCCAGGGCGGCGAACGTTCCTATCGTGGTTGCGATAAACAAGATTGATAAACCCGAGGCGAATATTACAAGGGTCAGAAATGAGCTTTCACAGTACGGCGTGGTCTCCGAGGAGTGGGGCGGCCAGAATATATTTGTCGAGGTCTCCGCAAAGCAGAATACCGGGATTGAGCAGCTTCTTGAAATGGTCCTCCTTCAAGCGGACATGATGGAGCTGAAAGCAAACTACAACAGATCTGCAAAGGGCACGATTGTCGAGGCCAAACTCGACAGAGGCAGGGGACCTGTCGGCACAGTTCTTGTAAATACCGGCGTGCTGAAGGTAGGAGATCCTTTTCTCGTAGGTACGATTGCAGGCAGGGTAAGGGCGCTTATTGACGATACCGGACACAAGATCGATCAGGCCGGTCCTTCAACCCCGGTGGAGGTCATCGGTTTCCCCGATGTCCCGCAGGCCGGCGATATCTTTATCGTTATGGAAGATGAGAGGAAAGCCAGGCAGATCGCCGTAAACAGGCTGCAAAAGCACAGGACAGAAGCGATTACGCGGATGAAGAAGGTCACGCTGGACCAGCTTTATGAAAAAGTGAAACAGGGCGAAATTCGCGAACTCAACGTCATCCTGAAAGCCGATGTCCAGGGCTCTGCGGAAGCAGTGAAAGACGCGCTTTCCGCTATCTCACATCCACAGGTCAAAGTCAATGTGATTCACGCCAGCGCGGGAGGCATAAATGAGTCCGACGTCATGCTTGCCGCTGCATCGAATGCGATAATAATAGGTTTTAATATACGCCCCGACGCCAAGGCTTCCGCGCTTATGGAGAAAGAGGGCGTCGACGTCAGGCTTTACAACATAATCTACGAAGCTATTGAAGATGTTAAGAAGGCCCTCGAAGGCCTCCTCGCGCCTACCATCACAGAAAAGGTGTTAGGCAGGGCAGAGGTCAGAAACCTGTTCCATATATCGCGTGTCGGAACGGTCGCAGGCTGCCATGTGCTTGACGGAAAGATATCGAGGACAAGTACCGGCATCAGGATAATAAGGGACAATGTCGTAGTCTATGAAAGCAAAATATCCTCGCTGAAGAGATTCAAGGAAGATATCAAAGAAGCGCAGGCAGGGTTTGAATGCGGAATAATGGTCGAGAATTTCAATGACCTCAAGGTCGGCGACATACTGGAAAATTACGTCAAGGAAGAAGTCGCAGCCAAGTTTGAATCCTGATTTTTAACGAATGATCGTCGGTCTTCTTACTTTGGATCTGCATATACACGAGTCACATTCCCTGAAAGAGAAACGCTTCGTAATCAAAAGCCTGACTGACAGGATCAAAAACAAGTTCAATGTCTCAGTGGCGGAAGTTGACGCCAACGACCTCTGGCAGAGGGCCGTAATCGGGATAGCATTTGTCTCAAATGAGACAGTGATGATAAACAAGGTCTTCGAGCAGATCAAGAATCTGGTGATAAGCATCCATTCAGTGGAATTGATAGATGCAAGGATGGAGCTGCTGTAAAAGAACCGCCGACCGGTTGTCATTGCAAAGCAATCTCCTTTCCCCCTTTCTCAGACATACCTCACCCCCCATTTGGATAATTATGCTAAAATTAAACCACATTTATTCAAGTGTCCGGTTTTGGAAAAAGTCCGTATCCCCCGCTTTTGCGGTTAATGACATAAAAAAGAGGAGACCATGCACCCATACAAACGCTCGGCAAGGGTCGGCGATTTAATCAGGGAAGAAGTCGCCGACATAATAATGAACAGGATCAAACATAAATCCCTCGGTTTCGTCACGGTCACCGGCGCAAAGATAAGCGACGACCTCAGGAATGCGACGGTGTATATCAGTGTCCTCAACGTCGAGGAAGGCGACAAGACACTGAGGAAACTCAATTCAATGGCGTCATTTGTAAAAGGGGAGCTCGGCAGACGGCTGAAAATGAGATATGTGCCGACCCTTTCCTTCCGGATAGATGAAGCGGTTGAATACGGCAGAAAGATCGACAAGCTGCTCGAGGGCATTAAAACGGAAAGGGGCCCACTTGAAGAAGACGAAGATCTCATCTAAGCTTTTAAATATTTTAACGCGGAACAAATCTTTTGTAATAGCCGGACATATCAACCCTGAAGGTGACGCAATAGGCTCGATACTGGCGCTTGCGCTCGGGCTGAAAAAAACCGGAAGGAAAAATATTCATCTCCTGAGCAGAGACGGCGTCCCGGCAAATCTGAAGTTTTTGCCGTATGCAGGGCTGGTAAAACAGCTACCGCCGAAAAAAACAGTCGATGTCCTGATTATAGCGGATTGCAATACACTGGAAAGAACGGGTTTCAGGGAGGTGAAAGCAAAGAACACTGTAATTATAGACCACCACATTCCTCCTGACAACGCCGGCGAGTCGGAATTATATAAAAAGCTGTCTGCGGGTCTCATTGACCCGAAGGCCGCCGCAACGGGAATGCTTATTTTTAAGCTTCTGACGGCGCTCAACATACCGATCGACAAAGACATGGCCACAAATCTGTACACCGCGATTCTGGTGGATACCGGCGGCTTCAGATATTCCAATACCTCCCCCGAATCCCTGAGGATGGCATGTCATCTTGTAGAGGCAGGCGCAAGGCCGTGGGACATAACAAAAGAACTCTATGAAAGCATCCCTTATAAATCGGTGAAGCTTTTAGGTCTTTCATTAGCGACCCTTGATAAAAAGGACGGCATAGCATGGATGACCGCTACCAGGGACATGTTCAAAAAGACAGGCACTACATCTGAAGATTCCGAGGACTTTGTGGATTACCCGAGGAAGGTAAAGGAAAGCGAGGTTGCTGTCTTTTTCAGGGAAGACGAGAAAGACGTATTCAAGTTGAGCCTCCGTTCAAAAGGGAAAATCGATGTGCAGAAAATCGCGAACAGCTTCGGTGGAGGCGGCCATTTTGCCGCTGCCGGTTGCAAGCTGAAAGGAACTCTGCGGGATGTTCAGAAGAAGGTCTTTGCCGAGGTGAGAAAAGCTATCAAAAACGCCAAATAGGACCGGCTGTCAGATTTTCCCCGTTATTCCATCTGCTCTTTGTTTGAGATTATTTCGGCAACGACTTCGTCTTAACGCAATGAAGAAATATGAACAACTCGACATATCCGGAGACGTTGGCCTGAGGGTCCGGGGTGAAAACCTGCCGGAGCTTTTTGCAAACGCGGCGGAGGGGATGTTGGACCTTATTACAGATGTCTCAAAAGTAGTAAGAGAGCCTGAAGAGCGGGAAATTGCCGTCAGCGCCGAGGCACTTGAAGATTTGCTCATCAAATGGCTCAACGAGCTTGTCTTCCTGTTTGATACATACCGCTTTGCAGGGAAAACATTTGATATCGATATTGAAAATACCTCGCTGAATGCAAAAATCTCAGGCGGGATTTTTGATCCTGAAGTCAATGAGAGCAGGCTGCTGGTCAAGGCCGCCACATATCATGATCTATCGCTGAGAAAAATCAATTCAAAGTGGGAGGCTGTGGTAATATTTGATATATGACAATAGCGAGGTAACATCATGACCATCGAAGGTTTACATAGAATTGACGGCACAAGACTCGAAGTCCCCAGGGGCTATAAGGCCGGCATGCGGACCAACGGAATTATTTATGTAGATGAAGAGCTCGAAAAAGAGCTCGAAAAAGGCGCCATAGAACAAGTTGCCAACGTCGCTGCCTTACCGGGCATTGTGGGTCCGTCTCTTGCGATGCCGGATATTCATACGGGCTACGGATTCAGCATAGGGGGAGTGGCTGCCTTTGATTTAAAGGAAGGCATCATTTCTCCGGGCGGCGTCGGTTATGACATCAACTGCGGTGTCCGGCTTTTGAGGACCAACCTCGCAAAAGAAGAAGTCGCCCCGAAGATCAAAGAGCTTGTGGAAAATTTTTACAGGGACATCCCCACGGGCGTGGGTTCCAAAGGCAAACTGCGTCTGAATTCAGAAGAGCACAGAAAGGTGCTCCTTCAGGGAGCGCGCTGGGCCGTTGAGCAGGGCTTTGGTGAAAAGGCGGACCTCGACCATACCGAATCACACGGCTGCATAGAAGGCGCAGACCCTGATCTGATAAGCAATAAGGCATATGAACGCGGCAGATCGCAGCTCGGCACTCTCGGCTCCGGGAACCACTTTACTGAAATACAGTATGTTGACGAGATTTACGACGAGAAAATCGCCAATGCACTCGGTCTGTTTAAAACCCAGATCACAGTGATGATACATACGGGTTCGCGCGGATTCGGACATCAGGTCTGCACGGACTTCCTCGAAGTGATGCAGAGGGCGGCGCAGAAATACAATATTGTCCTCCCTGACAGAGAGCTTGCGTGCGCTCCCTTTGACAGCGATGAGGCGCGGGATTATCTTGCGTCAATGAAGGCCGCCGCAAATTTCGCGTGGGCCAACAGGCAGTTCATAATGCACTGGGTAAAGGAATCGTTCATGAATATTTACGGGACCGGACCGAAGACAATCGGAATGAGTCTTATATATGATGTGGCCCATAACATCGCCAAGGTTGAAGAACACATTGTGGACGGCCAGAAAAGAAGGCTCGTGGTCCATCGCAAAGGCGCAACAAGGGCCTTCCCGCCCGGACATCCGGAACTTCCGGAGGTGTATAAACATATCGGTCAGCCTGTTATAATACCCGGCGACATGGGCAGGGCGTCCTTTGTCCTCATAGGGACTGAAAGGGGGATGAAAGAGTCTTTCGGCTCTACATGTCATGGGGCAGGAAGGCTCATGTCAAGACATCAGGCGATAAGAAAGGCAAAGGGGCGCTCAATCCGCAGGGAGATGGAAGACCTGGGCATTGTTGTCAGATCTGCAGGAAGAGAAACTCTTGCAGAAGAGATGCCGGAGGCATACAAAGACGTTTCCCATGTCGTGGATGTTGTCCACAATGCAGGATTATCGAAAAAGGTCGCGAAGCTGAGACCGCTGGGAGTGATAAAAGGGTAAGAAGAGTGACGAGTTGCAATCAAAATTATTATAAAAGGACAACGGCTTGAAAGACAAAAGACTGAAAATCGGCAGAATTCCATATGCAAACCTTTTCCCCATATTTCATTATCTCGAAAAAGACTGTAGCGGTTCGGCGTATAAATTTGTAAAAGGGGTGCCGTCAAAGTTAAATAAAATGCTGCGGATGGGGCAGCTCGACATCAGCACGTCTTCATCGATAGAATTTTTGAGGAACAAAGACAAATACCGCATCCTGCCATGGTCTTCCATCAGCTCGGAAGGCGCCATAAACAGCATATTATTGTTCTCGAAATTCCCGATACACGAGCTCAACGGAAAAGAGATAGCGCTGTCATCGGAGTCCGAAACATCGACTGTTCTTTTAAAGATCATCCTCAAAGAATTCATGTCTCTGAAATGCAGGTTTAAATTGACCGAACAGCGCAGCGTTAAAAACATCCTTTCCTCATTCTCCGCCGTCCTCCATATCGGCGATACGGCGATGAAGGAAGCAAAAAAAATAGAGACTCTCAACTCTGTTTATGTTTACGACCTTGGGGAGTTGTGGGACAAATATACCGGCCTCCCGTTTGTATTTGCACTCTGGATCGCGAGAAAAGAATCTGTCGAGAATAAAAAGGAGCTCTTCAGCAAACTCTCTTCAGACCTGATCAATGCAAAGAAGTGTGCCGGCAGGAAATTTCATTTGATAGCGCGGGAAGCGCCGCAGAAAAAATGGCTGAGTGAAAAAGAACTGGTTGCTTACTGGAAGACCATCTCTTACGACTTTACCGAAAGGCATCTCGAAGGACTCAGGCTGTTTGAGAAGTATGCCAGGCAATTAAAAATCAGCGATTAAGGCTTTCTTCCCGGAGGACGGCGGCCGGTCTGACCGGGTCTTTGGGAAAAACCGCCCGGACGGGAGGATTTCCCTTTAGAATGGTGTTCCCGGGAATCTCTTCTTTGCGGGAGTGCCCCCTTCTTCTTAACATTCCTCGGCGGCCTTCGATACCCCGTGACGATCATTTCTTCCGTCAAAGACATAACCGGTATCTTGCGTTTGATGTATTCCTCAATATCGGGAAGAGAATGGACATATTCTTCGCAGGCAAGGCTGATCGCTTTGCCTGTGGCGCCGGCGCGCGCGGTCCTGCCTATCCGGTGCACATAGTCCTCCGGGTCCTGCGGCAGGTCGTAATTTATCACGTGCGTTACGCCGTCGATATGAAGACCCCTGCTCGCTACGTCCGTGGCCACAAGAATAGGCAATGTGCCTTCTTTGAACCTTGATAAGACCTTCATGCGCTTCCTCTGGTCAAGGTCTCCGGTGATTGAGGCGGTTGCTAAACCGTTGGCGTTCAGGATGCCCTCAAGTCTCTCAACCGCGGCCCTCGTATTACAGAATATGAGATAGCGGCCGTCGGGTTCACGTTTAAGAATTCCAAAGAGCAGGCCTGTCTTCTCCGACATCCCGACATGATAAAGCTCCTGTTCGATCTGTTCCACTGTTACATTTTCCGGCGTCAACGAGAACCGCACCGGCATGTTCATATGTTCATAGCAGAGCTCAAGCACACGATTGGACAGGGTGGCGGAAAAGAGCATGGACTGACGCTTGTCGTAAGGAGACATCCTCCTGAGCAGGAACCTGAGGTCGCTGATGAAACCCATGTCGAAAAGCCGGTCAGCCTCGTCAATGACGAGAAACTGGGTCTTCCTCAGGCTATATACCCTTTGCTTCAAATAATCGATGAGTCTGCCCGGAGTGCCTATAAGCACGTCAACACCCTCTGCGATCTCCTCGCGCTGCTTTAAATAATCGATGCCCCCGTATACCGGAACTATCCTGAAGCCCGCGGGACCGCCAATCAGTTTTGCCTCTGCAGCTATCTGGACCGCGAGCTCCCGGGTCGGAGCGATGATCAGCGCCCGTGGTGACGGGCCCCGTCCCGGGGAAGGCATCTCGAGCATGCGCGAGAATACCGCTATCAGAAAGGCAGCGGTCTTGCCGGTGCCTGTCTGGGACTGTGCAGCAATGTCCTTTCCTTGCAGCGCCACCGGCAGTGTCTGCTCCTGCACCTGCGTACACACGGTAAAGCCTGCGGCCCTGATTCCCTCAAGGACTTTTTCGGAGATAGGTAGTTCTTCAAATCTCATTTTTACTATTCTACTATACATTAAGTGCGCCCGACACATAAAGGATGATATAATTTACTTGAGATAAAAAGAGCGGCGTAATGTGTTCAGGAGTGTGTCTGTCCCGGTTATATACGTTGTGGACCGATACGAGAAAGGGGCACCCGATGTTCAATAAATTAATTCATACAGATGACGACGCAGCGAGTTTACTGATGAGGGTTTTATTAGGGATTGTCTTTTTTCCGCATGGAGCGCAAAAACTCCTTGGATGGTTCGGCGGAGGCGGATTCAGCGCGACCATGTCGTCCTTTACTGACAAAATGGGGATACCGCCGGTCCTGGCTTTTCTTGCAATTATGGCTGAATCAATCGGGGCGCTCGCGCTCATCGCCGGATTCCTTACACGAATAGCCGCTCTGGGCATCGCAACAAATATGACGGTTGCGATTTTTATGGTCCACCTGCCGTACGGTTTCTTCATGAACTGGTTCGGCAACAAAAAAGGCGAGGGATTTGAGTACCATATTCTTGCCATTACCATCGCGGCAGTCCTGATACTTAAGGGCGGAGGCAAATGGTCAGTCGACAGGCTTATGTCGAAAAGGTCTTAGGGTCCTTTCTGCTTTCGCAAGCTTTCCAAAACACCATATTCAACATATATAATCTTTGAAAACAGGAATCCGGAGATCTCAGTGACGGAACGGAACGGGGCGCTTAATCTTACAAGCGGGAGCACGTGGGGAAACATATGGCATATGTCATGGCCTATGCTTCTCGTCATGTTCTTCAATTTTCTCGTCGGCCTTACCGACATATACGTTGCGGGATTCCTCGGCTCCGGGATACAGGCCATCGTGGGCTTCGTCAGCCAGCTTTATTTTTTCATCATTATTGTGGCGAACGCCATCAGCATCGGCACTGTGGCGATGGTTTCCAGGTCTGTCGGCGCAGGTAATTTCGAAGATGCGCTCTCTACGGCAAGGCAGTCCCTTATCTTCGGAATTGCATGTGCGCTGGCGCTTGCAGGCGTCTGTATTTTCTTTAAGGAACAAGTCATATCGCTGGCGGGGTTCCCCGAAAACATCCGGCAAATCGCGGTGGATTTCTTTGTGATTTTCTCCTTTGCCCTTGCGCCTAATTATATTGTGCTGATATCCAACGCTATTTTCAGGGCCGGCGGCGAGGTGAAACTGACTCTGGTGGCGATGTTTTTTATAAGCCTCATAAA
Source organism: Nitrospiraceae bacterium (assembly GCA_003599275.1). Classification (GTDB taxonomy): domain Bacteria; phylum Nitrospirota; class Thermodesulfovibrionia; order UBA6902; family UBA6902; genus SURF-23. The sequence goes on from QZJG01000027.1 coordinate 28,894, forward strand.
TATCGCACTGAATTTTCTTCTGGTCTTCGGGCTTTTTTCGTTCCATGGTTTCGGATACAGGGGCATCGCGCTCGCCACTGCAACCGCGATGTCCGCAGGCACGATCATATGCCTTGTCCTTTTCAGACGAAGCCGGTGGAAGGACATCTTTTCGGATTCGTGGCGTGTGTCGGTTGATCTGGTCAAACGGATAGTTGTTTTGAGCTGGCCTGCAGCCCTTGTACAGATATCATGGAACGCCGGAAATATCTTTCTCTACAATATCCTGAGCCGTCTTCAGGAAGAAAGCATCACTGCCATGGCGGCGCTTACCAACGGCCTGAGGATCGAAGCGGTCATTTATCTGCCGGTATTCGCCCTTAATATGGCTGCATCGGTGCTTACAGGCCATAACCTTGGAGCGGGCGTGCCGGAGAGGGCGGAAAGGATAGGCTGGAAAATATCCCTCTCGGGGGTCGCTTTTGTCAGCCTCATGGCACTGCCTGTCTTCATTTGGGCCGGGACGATTTCTGCGCCGGTGGCGAAGGACCAGCACGTGCTTGCCGAGACCATCCGGTATCTGAGGATCACAATGCTGTCGGAGCCGTTTATGGCGATCAGCGCTATTTTGGCAGGGTGTCTCATGGGCGCAGGCGATACTAAAGGGGCCATGCTTGTTATTGTGGGCACTCTCTGGATAATACGTTTGCCTCTTGCCTATCTCCTCGCGACTGTTGCAGGGTACGGCGCAGTCGGCGTCTGGCTGGCTATGGTCATCTCAATGTTCTTTCAGGGAATAGCAATGACTGTCCGGTTCAGAAACGGGCGATGGAAGCACATGATGCCTTAGGCTGCGGCATTGAGCGAAGTTAGCGATACCTGATAAACTGTACAGGTGACAGACTGGAAGCAAAACGTATATTTCGTCCTCGTTGAACCCAAAGAGCCGGGCAATATCGGCGCATCCGCAAGGGCCATAAAGAATATGGGTTTCAGAAATCTTTGCCTTGTGAATCCCCCGGCTGAAATGTCGGAAGAAGGCAGGTGGTTTGCGCGCAATGCCCATGACGTCCTCGACTCAGCCGAGGTCTTTAATACCATTGAGGACGCAATCAGGGACAAAGCTGTAGTCGTGGGGACCACCCGGAGGAAGGGAAGGAACCGGGGGGTGATACTGCCCGTTGAAAAGGGCTCGGCGAGGATCCGGGATATAACGGAAAATAATAAGGTCGCGGTCCTCTTCGGCAGGGAGGCAAGGGGACTCTACAATGATGAGGTCGGTGAGTGCGGTTTTATGATCACTATACCGAGCAGCGAAATCCAGCCGTCTTTGAACCTTTCACAGGCGGTCCTGATCACCGCGTATGAACTTTCAAAACATGGACAAAAAGCAAAAAACCCGTGCCGCGGCGCGCGGAAGAAACTTGACAACTCGGAGCTTTCAGATGCCCTTTTGACCCGTGGAGAAATTGACCCGCTTTACGGGAGGATGTCCCGTGTGCTGGAACTTCTTGAGTACATCCCGAGAGGCGAGAGCAATCTCATGAAAAAAATCATAACAAACCTGAAGCACTTCATCGGGAGGGCCGGGCTTACCGAGTGGGAATTGAATATGCTCTACGGGCTGTGCACACAGATAGAGAAGAAGGTTGAAAGACAGAATGACAGATAACACCCACGGCAAGCCGGCCGCTGCTGCAGAGCGGTTCAGATCATCGGGCAACATTATCGGCATACGGGAATTCGGTAACGGCAATATCAATCAAACCTTTCTGGTGACCCTGAATGCCGGAGGAGAAAAACACTTTGTCCTGCAGCGCATCAACACGCGGGTGTTCAGCCGGCCGGAGCTTATCATGAGCAATATGCGCATCGCCACCGGGCATATGCGTCAGCATCTTCAGCGCGCTCCACTCGGTGAAGGCCGCAGATGGGAGGTCCCGCAAGTGCTGTTGACAAAAAGAGGCGAGGACCACTGGACAGACCCCGAAGGGTCATTCTGGCGGGCAATAAGCTATATCGAAAATGCTCAGTCTTTTGATACCGTCAAAGATATCGGGCACGCAGGGGAAATCGGCTATGCGCTCGGCATATTCCACAACCTCCTGAGCGACCTGCCTCCGGGTTTATTGGCTGATACCCTGGAGGGCTTTCATATTACGCCGCGCTACCTCCGGCACTTTTACAAAGTCATGGAGAAATACAGCGGCCGCAAATCGCCTGAAATAAATTATTGCCTGAATTTTGTGAATGCCCGAAACGCATGGGCGCATGTCCTCGAAAATGCCAGGGCGCAAGGCAAACTCAGCCTTCGCACGATCCACGGCGATCCAAAGGTCAACAACTTTATGATCGATATTACCACCGGACAGGCCGTCGGCATTGTTGACCTGGACACTGTCAAGCCCGGACTGGTCCATTATGATATAGGCGACTGTCTCCGCTCCGGATGCAACCCAGCCGGGGAAAGGACTGAAAACGGAGAAACGGTCCGTTTCGACACTGATTTTTGTCGGGCCATACTGCAGGGCTATCTCCTGACGGCAAAGAAGTTCCTCACCGGCAGTGACTTTGACTATATGTTCGACTCGGTCCGTCTTTTGGCCTTCGAGCTTGGATTGAGATTTCTTACAGATTATCTCGAAGGCAATGTCTACTTCAGGGTCGGACATCCGGAACACAATCTCGCGAGGGCGCTCGTGCAGTTCAAGCTCACAGAAAGCATTGAATCGCAGAAAAAAACCATTCACAACATTATCGGGGACATGAGATAAAAAAACCGGAGTTTTTCACTTAAGCCATTCCCTTCAGCCGGTCCTCCACCTGATTCATAGGAGAAAGCCTCAGGAGCTTCAATCAGTCTTTTTTCTTTGGCGGTTCAGTACTCCTGCCATTCAAACGGAAGGGAGTGTTTCTTTTTGCTATTACATTCCTTACAGGCCGGAACAACGTTATTCTTTACTGATCTCCCTCCCCGTATGATTGGGACGATATGGTCCATGGTCAAACCTCCGGGCTGGACTTCTCTCCCACAGTAATAACATTTCCCTTCGGCACATTTTAGTTTCCACCACTGCGTCTTTCGAAGGTCCCGCGCCTTCTGTTTTTCCTTCCTGATGTCCTGATCAGTAACCGTCGAAATAAAATGATCCATTATGCTCAGACCTCACTTATTGATCTTCCCTGCAGCAGAAACCGCAGGGAATCTAATGTAAGGAATTTCCTTTTATTACATTCGCTCGCTATTCATTTAAAAAATATCATATGCAAAAACATTGATAAAGCACAACAGTTAAAAAAGTGTAAATATGAAGAGATGCGGGAAGCAGCCGGGGCATTTGACTTTTTATAATAAAAGATGCCATGATTAACACGAAGTTTTATGAGTTTTTGAAACGAGCCAGACCGCAAAGACTTCAAACTTTGCGGTTTTTTTACGAGTCAAATTTCAAAACTCAGTTAATCAAATAAGGAGGGAAATCAGAATGGCAAAGGGAACTGTAAAATGGTTCAATGAGTCCAAGGGGTTCGGTTTCATTACCCAGGATGACGGTGGGCCGGATGTTTTTGCGCACTATTCCGAAATCAAGGGCGATGGTTTCAAAAGCCTGGCCGAAGGCGATGCCGTGAGCTTTGATGTAGTTAAAGGCGACAAAGGCCCGAAAGCAATAAATATCGTAAAGCTCTAACCCGGAAAGCAGTTCCCGGCAACCGGGAACTGCTTTCTCAATAGACCGCTGGATCTTCTTTCTTCTCAATCTTTGACCGCTCTTCAGTAATCGGGCTGTTAAATGAATAGCGAGCATATTCCCTGAAGCTTGCTGCAGGGTCAAGCGAGCAAATGTAATAAATATATCCTTACATTAGATTCCCTGTAGCAAGCTGCAGGGAATATCAATTTTCACCGTAAAATACGTTTATTAATTGTTCAGGGAGGCGACTATGGCAATGCGTTCCGGCATGTACAAAAGCAATAAGCGAAAAAAAGAACTGCTGCGACAGAAAAAACAGGAAGAGAAAAGGCTGAAACGACAGAATAACGTTAAGGGCGCTTCTCAGTCCCCCGAAGGAACAGACCCGACCGATATGGTCCCTGAATCTTCCGGAGATGCACCCGGAGCAGAAACCGATTAATCTTTCAACCAATAACAATATTAAACTTTGGAAGGACAAGAATATGCTTAATAATTATTCGGCAGGTGGCTATATTGCAGCATGGTGTACAAAATGCAGGCTGGAATTAGGTCATACGATTATTGCCATGCTCGATAATTCCCCTAAACGGGTTAAATGTAATACCTGTAACGGAGAACACAACTTTCGCACTTCTCCATCCGAGAAAAAACAGGCAAAACCGGAACACTCTGCAAAAAAAACAAAATCTCAGAAAACAAATTACAACGAATATATGATCCGGTTAACAAGTTGCAATCTTTCTACTGCTAAAAAATACAGCATAAAAGGAAATTTCGGAAAAGATGATCTGATAGACCATCCTGCGTTTGGAATCGGAATAGTTTTATCTGTAATTCAGATCAATAAAATAAAAATCTTTTTTAAGGATGGACCCAGGCTGCTTATTCAAAACAGTGAAGCGGCAGCGCAATAGCCCCAAGGCGCGGCAGCAGTGACAGACTTCAGTGTAGCCAAAAAGCAACGGAGAACAATGTATGAATGGGACCAGACGTTCCGGTATAAGACCCGGGTTGCATGTTTCAATAGTCCTGAAAAAGGACCAGCTGTCAGGGAAACTGACTCAGGGAATTGTAAAAGATATTTTAACTAATTCACCTGTGCATCCACATGGCATTAAAGTTCGTTTGATTAGCGGTGAAATAGGACGGGTAAAAGAAATTATCGGGCTTCATTGACTAAGCATGTTCGTACATGCTATGCTTATACCAGAATTTTAGAAGTTTTTGCGCTACACAGGGCCACAAAGACTTTTTGACTTTGTGGCCTTTTTTCTTGAGACCTTCTGAGATTTAGTCTAAGAGAAAAGGAGGCAAAAGAAATGGCACAAGGAACCGTGAAATGGTTTAACGACAGCAAAGGTTTTGGATTCATTACGAGTGAAGACGGAAGTGAAGCTTTTGTTCACCATACGTCCATCCAGGGTAATGGCTTTAAGAGCCTTGCCGAAGGTGACAAAGTAAGCTTTGATACTGAAAAAGGCCCGAAAGGCCCCAAAGCTATCAATGTAGTCAAACTGTAAAAACCGATGAAGGCCCTCTCTGTCTCTAAACGGAGGGGGCCTTTTCATTATGGAGGAACATGAACAATAGAAAAAATACGGCAAGGAGAGAATTACAGCAGCAGAGACTTGACGCAGGCTTTGTATCTTCGCACTACCCTGAGGTTGCAAGCATCGTCATCAACATGATGTACGATCAGAGGGGGACAAAATCGCTGTCACGTATCGTTAATTTCTTTCCCGGCAGTTACGCCTTTTTTAAAGTAGCCTGTTTGAACAACGACTGTGTCGACGGCGGGTTTGACCTCACTCAGGTCATAACCTCGATGATCAGAAACCACAACAAGGCGTCAAACGGAAATCTCAGTTGTGAATCAGCCGAACACTCGACTATTGCCTACGAAATTGCGATACAATACGCGTAACGGCACTCGCGCCCCGAAAATCCTGTCGCATTCAAGTCGGAGACTCGACTCTTCGAGATGTTATTGAATCATGCCTGCCCGTATCAAAACATTATGAATTCGGGCTAAAATGACAGGCAGACGGCAAGGTCTGTAATTCTTCTATCAACCGCAACATTTCGTCCTGTGTGCCGACTGAGAACGCCCTGCCTTTCAGGTCCCTTACGGCCCTTCCCTTTGCATACCATGCGAAAAATTTACGGAAGTGTATGACACCGGTCTTCTCGCCATGAAATGCGACATTCCAAGCAAGATGCTCTCTCATGGTCCGCGCTATTTCATAAACATCAGGACTGAAAGGAACTGCTCCGTTCTTCAGATATTCCACCGTCTCAGTAAATATCCAGGGATTACCGAGTGCGCCCCTTGCTACGGCGACGCCGTCACACCCTGTTTCACAAAATAATTTATTTATAAGCTCCGGCGTCAGGGCGTCACCGCTTGCGATTACGGGTATTTTCAGGGACTCTTTTACTTTCCTGATTATGCTGTAATCGACCTGCCCGCAGTATTTCTGCGTCTTCGTCCTGCCGTGTATAAAAAGCCCGCTCACGCCTGCATCCTGCGCCCGGAGCGCTATTTCTGCCGCGTTTATGGATGTCTCATCCCAACCGGAGCGTATCTTGACAGTGACCGGCACGCGGGTATTTTCGACAATCACCTTCAGAAGCCTTTGCAGCTTCTCAGGTTCCCTGAGAAGACCCGACCCTTTTCCGCCTGATACAACCTTGCTTGCAGGGCATGCGGCATTAAAATCTATGACGTCGAAGACATATTCCGACAGGATATCCAGCGCCCTTTTGATAATTTCCGGGTCTGCCCCGAGAATCTGGACGCCAAGAGGCCTGTCACCCGCAGTTGAGGAAAGCATCTTCAATGTACCCTTGCTTTTGTGCGCAAGGGCGGTGGCGCTTATCATCTCGGTGAATGCGAGTTCGCAACCAAACGACCTGTTGATCAGGCGGTAAGGCAGATCGCTTATCCCTGCCATGGGGGCGAGGACCAGAGGAGAATCAAGTTTTACATTTCCGATTGATAACACCGGGAGATTATTTTTTCAGTGCAGTTGCAAATTTTGGGTCAGAGCTTACGCGCCTTATCAATTCGCCCAGTGCCCCTTCAAAAATACGTTCCATAATATTAGCATCAGGCTGAATATAACGCTTTTCATTATTCTTGGCATAATAAGGCCCGAACATCTCGGACTTGCCTGTGCCGGCATTTACAATTTCAAGATATATCTTTATTTCTGCGGTTACATCCCAATCACTTATGGTATGACCGTCCTCGGAATTGACTTCCGTTTTCAGCCAGAAATATCTCAGCTCGCCTCTAATTAGCATATCTTCATTCTGCTCGACAACATTATGCCCGCTGCGGGTCAGTTCCGCCTTCATCGCCTCACGAAGTATTTCGGAGACCGGTTGAGCAGACCTGACATCATGCCCGCCTATGTTTATCCCTGTCCGCTCCTCGCCGATCAAAACTGTGTCTTTCATGCTTTCGCGTTTATCGGCAAGATTTACAAGTTTTATCTTGACGGGAGGAATAGAAGCGAGATGATTATCGGGATTTTCCATCGGTCTGTATTTTATATTCAGGGCCGGAGCACAACCGGAGACGACAAAGGCCAAAAGTAAAGACATAACGACAAACGGCATCCTTAAATAGCGCTTCATTTTCCCTCCTCATTTTTGAGAATCATATCAGTGTCTGATTATAAAGTCTTGTGCAGCTCAATGCAAGATATGTCCCGTCGGCTCACATTTATCGCTTCCCCGGAACATAAACCCCGAACTTTTTCAAACTCTCTGTCAGGGCGAACAGGGGAAGTCCCATTACGTTGAAAAAATCCCCGTCAATTCTTTTTATGAAAACCGCTCCAAGCCCCTGAATTGCGTAAGCTCCCGCCTTATCAAGCGGCTCTTTTGTTCCGACATATGCGAGTATCTCTTCCCTGCCGAGCTTCCTGAAATATACCTTCGTTTCTGCCGAACGTGATATTTTTTTTGCGCTACCGGTATCCATAATGGTAAAACCCGTGATCACCGAATGTGCCTTTCCGCTGAGCATGCGCAGCATCTTTTCAGCTTCTTTGTCATTACGGGGTTTGCCTAACAGAGTGTTGTTCAGCAGAACAAATGTGTCAGCCGCAATAATTATCGAGTCTTTGTGTCTATGCGCTACGGCCTCCGCTTTTTTACGTGAAAGGTGTACCGCAAGAGCACGGGGTCTCAACGGCAGATTAAGATCTTCTATGTAATCGCTCACGCAAACAGAAAAATTCAGGCCCGTTAGACTCAGTATCTCTTTTCTCCTCGGTGACGCCGAAGCAAGTATTATTTTCTTCATAATGTTGCGCTACCCTCTAAAACCGAATAGTTTCTGTTATATAAATATAATAGATAAATACTGGCAAAATCGATTTATTATGATATAAAATGACTTTAAAAAAGGAGGGAGAAATTTATGAAGAGGGCACTTTTTCTATTGCTGGCAGTCTTTGTCATGGCAAGCGTAGCGGTTGCGCAACCCGTTGTAAAGAAAAAAAGACCATTACCGTATGAGTATGGAAACATTATAATTAATAATTATTCTGAAAAAGCAGGCCTCTCTCCCGTGGTATTCAACCACTGGCTGCACAGGGCAAAGCATACATGCAGGCTCTGTCACGTGGACATAGGCTTTGCCATGAAAGCGGGGGCAACAGCCATTAAGGCTTCAGACAACATGAGTGGATACTATTGCGGCGCATGCCATAATGGAAAGATGCTTTCTGATGACCGGAAAATATTTGAAGCATGTTCGACTCCGTCCAACCACGAAGACAGAACAAGATGTGTTCGGTGCCACTCTTCAGGAAAAAATGTGAAACCAGAGTATGACTTCAACAAATTTACCGCCGGCTTACCGAAAGGGCGCTTCGGGAACGGTGTAGACTGGGAAGAAGCTGAAGTTGGTGGACTTATAAAGCCTGTTAATTTCCTTGAGGGGATCTCTATCAAGAGAAAACCTTTTGGCGAACAAAAAGACCTTGCTTTTGAAGCAAAGTCGGGAGGAATGCCGGAAATCATTTTCTCTCATAAAAAACATACGGTATGGAATGGATGTGAACTTTGTCATCCGGAAATATTCTTAAGTGTAAAGCAGGGGACGGCGAGGTATTCTATGATCGAAATATTTGAAGGTAAATATTGCGGTGTATGTCATAGCACAGTCGCCTTCCCGTTAATTGATTGCCAGAGATGTCATACAAACCCGGTCCAATGAGAATTCATCTGTTGAGAAGATTTATGAAAAAGCACAAGATATTTCCGGCAATATTCGTCATAGGGGTAGTTTCATTGTGCGGCATCCAGATCATTCAGGAAAATGTTTCATTCAGTCCTGTTGTTGTATATGCGCAAGACGCCTGGAGAAATGAATTCGATGATATCTGTTCAAGGACCCAGGAAGCCATGCTAATTACAGAAGATGAATTGAGGACGCTCGTTGAGAGGTGTGACAAATTGAATCCGCTTATTCAACAGCTCTCCGAGACACAAAAAAAAATCTACTCAAAAAGGCTTCAGATGTGCAAAGAACTTTTCACCTTTATGCTCGAATCAAAACATACAAAATAACCTATGAAGATAATAAAAAGCCTGTTTCTGGTGTTGCCTTTAATCCTTTTTCTGCCGGCCATATTGCATGCTGTAAGGGTACAGCCTCCCGACTACGGCATGGTAATAATTAATAAATATTCCGAAAGCGCCGGCCTTTCGCCAGTAGTTTTTGATCACTGGCTGCACAGGGCAATGTTTACATGCAGGCTTTGTCACGTTGATATAGATTTCGCGATGAAGGCAAATACCACCGATATAAAAGCAGAAAACAATAGCAGGGGTTACTATTGCGGGGCCTGTCACAATGGCAGGATGCTACATAACAGGAAGATTGTCTTTGCTGCATGCTCCAGTAAATCTTCGTCTGAAGGCGGCTCGCGCTGTGAACGATGCCATTCTCTGGGTAAAAATGTAAAACGTGAATATGATTTTGGCGTATTCACCAAAAGACTTCCCAAATCCGGTTTTGGAAATGGTGTAGACTGGGAGAAAGCCAGGGAACAAGGGCTTATAAAACCGGATGATTTTGTTGAAGGTATTTCCATGAAAAGAGCTCCTCTGCCGGTGCCTGAGGACTTTTCCATAGAAGCCAGGGTCAAGAACCTGAAGGGAATAGTTTTTTCACACAAGAAACATGCCCTCCTGTTTGGCTGCGAAGGCTGTCATCCGGATATATTCCCGGTACTCAAAGGCTATGTCGCCTATTCAATGAGAGAAATTTATGTGGGACAATACTGCGGAGTCTGCCATACTTCGGTAGCCTTTCCGATTATTAATTGTGCCGGATGCCATCAGACGGCAGTTGATCTTCCATAAGAAAAATAGAGCGGCACTGGGATGGTATTGCCGCTTACAGCAGACCTGAGAACAAAGTATCATTGGGGTTTGTTGAGGGACTGAATAACAAAATCAGGGTAATTCAAAGAAGAGCTTACGGGTTAAGAGATGAAGAGTATCTCCGTCTGAAAATTCTCACTTCTATGCTCAAGGAGATATAAAATGACCCACACTCTTACGCGAAGAGCCAAAATAAATTATGACCGCTTATGCGGTTCTGTAGTTAACAAGGCATGATGATTGACCCGAATATTTGTTATAATAACCACGTGAAAATAACAGGCAATGAAATAGACCACATTAAAGAAATGCTCCCTAAGCTTTCCAGGACTGCCCTGCATGAGCTGAGGACTTTTACAGACTATCTCGCTGACAGGGAAAAAAGACGCAAGGCGCTGGTAGATCAAGTGCTGAAGGCTGAGAAAGAACATGACTCCGTAATTTGCAACACTGCTGAAGAGGCTATGCACGCCATTCTCGATACTCCGGACGATGAAGATGAGGCTTGAGCTTGAGAAGCCTTTTCTCAAGAAATCAAAAAAACTCCTCCAGAAAAATCCTTCGCTGAAAACTACATTCGAAAGACTTTTAAATGCATTATCTGACAATCCGTTTGACCCTGCGCTGCACACACATCCTCTTACAGGGAAACTTAAAGGCAAGTATGCCTGTTCTCTCACGTATGAGCTAAGAGTAGTTTTCAGGGTATATGACGACATCGTCCATCTCCTCGATATAGGCAGCCACGATGAAGTTTATTAGCTGCGATCTTATGCCTTCCGATAAAGACATCGGGACAGGCCCGTCTGGGGAGGGAATCAATATAAAACCGGAAAGGCAGGGGGCTTCCCCCTGCTCACCCAAAAGAAAACTATGCACGGTAAGGGCGGGTTTCAAACCCGCCCCTACAAACCCAAATTACCCACGCCGTCTAAATAATTTCCTGTTCGGCACGAATCTCCGACGCGCTGCCAATACAACACCGCCTACGCCAAACAATACCATCGACACCGGCTCAGGCGCGACAGCGACGGAAACATCGCCGGGACGAACGGCAATGGCGTAGCTGGTGACGTCCTTATTGTATTTGGTCTGGTTACCGGTGTAGGTATTGAAGCCCCAGGCGTTGGTTGGATTGGCTGAATACTCCGTACCCGACCAGTAGTAGTTCGACAGCAACTTCTGAAAGTCCCCGGTGTTGGTTAATCCCCAACCGGATTGAGGGCCGCCTCCTGACGTATCATAATACGCCTTATTCCCAATCTCCGTATAAAACAGATGCCCCATCTCGCTGCTCGTTATGTTGAAACCGGCAGTGGTGCTGCCGTCATAACCCTCATCATTTGGTCCGTCCACCGTCGTCGGCAGACGCCAGTCATCAAAAATAGTTCCCTCGAAATCCACCGATAATCCGGACGCCCAGTTCACCTGAGTCTGCCAATTAGAAGCAGAGTTCGAATAATCGTACCACGTGATATTGAGATCATTGTCGTAAATCAACCTGTTGCCAAGACTGTCCTCGCCGCGCAGCTCCAGCGCGGCTTGCGCCTGCATAGAAATTCCCAGAACCATCGCCAAGACGAACAGAAACGTAATTACCCTCTTCATAATCCTTCTCCTTCTCGAATAAAATTTTAAGATATCACCGCAAAGCGGTTATCATTTTGGCTGCTGGTTCAGGCTTGCAGCCTGAACCGTATATTTTAAAAAGGGTGGTAAAATCTGAAAGATTGAACCAGCTAAGGGATGCACCGTAGGGGCGGGTTTCAAACCCGCCCCTACACCTATAAATTTTTTCGACATAAAAAAACCCGTGTATCTGAAATCCTTCTCAGATATACGGGCGTTATTAATAAGACTTCCTGTTTCTCTTAATAGAGAATTTATGTGAGTGAGTGCAATTTAGATGCCATGTCCTTCTTATCTCCTGTCAACCGGAATTATGTGCAATACTATTTGTCAGATTTTGACCGGATAGTGAAAATATTATAATAATCAGTCACATTAAGTCTCCAATTAATATTATTTATAAATCTTATAAGTTTTTAAAATTTGCATGGTTGCGCAAATAGGTATTATCTAAATCAAAGGAGAGTAAATAAAAATCTATAAAAAAAGAGAGGCCATCTTTTGACGACCTCTCTTTAACATTTAACTGCAGGATTCAGAATAATGGGGTCAAGGCACACGGTCAATTAGTACTGGTTAGCTTAATCCGTCACCGGACTTACACACCCAGCCTATCAACGTAGTAGTCTACTACCGACCTTTAGTGCTCTTGCGAGCAGGGAGACCTAATCTTGAGGTGGGCTTCCCGCTTAGATGCTTTCAGCGGTTATCCCATCCGGACATAGCTACTTGGCGTTGCCCTTGGCAGAACAACCAACACACCAGGGGTCCGTCCATCCCGGTCCTCTCGTACTAAGGACAGCTCCTCTCAAGTCTCCAGCGCCCACGACAGATAGGGACCGAACTGTCTCACGACGTTCTGAACCCAACTCTCGTACCGCTTTAATGGGCGAACAGCCCAACCCT
>QZJG01000024.1 GCA_003599275.1 Nitrospiraceae bacterium
TCACGCTCGTTCAACAATTGATCAAATGGAATTTCACACTTATCGACTGCCAGGTGACCACCGCCCATCTGAAAAGCCTCGGCGCACAGGATGTCCCCCGCGATGACTTTTTATTAATGCTGAAATCCGCTCTTAACTTACCGACGAAAAAAGGGAAGTGGGTTGTCTTGTGACCAATCCCTCCAATTTATAAAAATTGTATCTGAACTTCTGTACCCAAATACATCGCATTAGCAGGATGAAAAATTACTTTAAACCCGCAACTGCTGCCTGGATAATGCTAATGATGGGAGAAGGATAAACCCCGATCCATATCAACATGACTGCCAGCGCTGTCATTACGAAATGGCCTGTTAATGTCACATGCTGCAACATTGGTCCGGGTCCTTCATGTTCCGGCTGCTCGTACAGGACGATGATGATACGGAGATAATAATAAAGGCCGATGGCGCTGGTTATCACAAGTATGATTACCAGCGGCCATAATGCTGAATTGGCCCCGGCGGTCACCACATAGAATTTACCAAGAAAGCCCGCTGTCAGCGGAATTCCCGCAAGCGACAGGAGCATCGCCGTGAAAATTCCGGTCAGCCACGGCCTCTGCCATGCCATGCCGCAATAATCATTCAGCTCGTCGGCGTCCCTGTCTTTTCCGGACAGGATGGTGATAATCCCGAATGCGCCGAGAGTGGTGACAAAATATGCGGCAAGATAGAAGCTCACTGCATTAATCGCAAGAGGGCCTGAAGCAAGAAAGGCGACGAGCAAATAACCCATATGCGCTATGGAGGAATATGCCAGTATGCGTTTGATGTTGTTTTGCATGAGCGCAAGCAGATTGCCCGTGAACATAGAGGATATTGCGATGATCGTGAAGATAGCAAACAGGGCCGTGTAATTGCGAATATCGACAACCGTGAAATATCTGAGCAAAAGGGCAAACACCGCGCCCTTGGAGACGGTGGCGACAAATGCGGTCACCGGCGCGGGCGCGCCTTCATAGACATCGGAAGTCCACATGTGGAACGGGACTGCGGCGAGTTTAAACCCGGCCCCGACGATAATCAGCGCCAGACCCGTGAAGAGCATCAAGTCTTTTTCAGCGCCGGAATTCTGCGCTACCTGCGCAAGCTCCATGGTCCCAAACCGGGCATAAACAAGCGCCATGCCGAAAAGCAGAAACGCCGACGAGGCCCCGGCGAGCACCAGATATTTCAGTCCCGCCTCATTCCCTCTCTCGCTTACACGCAAGTATGCGATGAGGGCATAAAGAGAGACGCTCAGTATTTCAAGGCCTAAGAAGAAAGACACAAAATGGCTGCTCGCGGCAAGAACGCATGCGCCGAGGGTCGCCAGAAGCAGGAGGAGATAGTATTCGTCCTGATTGCATGCGCGACCTTTAAGATAATCAAATGAAAGGGCCGATACGGCAATAGCGGCGGCGATGACGAGCCCTATATAAAAAAGGGCGTAACCGTCCATGATGAGGACAGTCGTCACGCTGCGCGGCGCCATCGGAGATATCACAAGCAATGCGATAAATGCGGCAGCCAGTCCGGCAATGGTCAGGACGGACGTCAACACATGGCTCCTGTAAAAGGCGATTGTCATCATTACGATTACCGCGGCAGCGGATATCACAATCAGCGGCAGAAGGATTATGATGTCAGCGGCGTTCATTTATAAAATCCCCTCCTGCCCCTTTGAGAAAAAAGGGGGGATGCCGAATAAACTCAATGACGACACCTTTAAAAAAGAAATAACATTTTGCAGCAGTGACTTTGGGGATTTAAACCAAATCAGTACTTCCTGCAAAAACAGATTTGATATTTCAATTAATTGTCGATTCATTGTGTTTATGAGGCAGTTGCCCTTTTCATTTTGATACCCTCAACACATTATCCGGCACAACCCTGAATGTCCCGGCAGTGCTTTTTTGCAGGTTATTCAACGCCTCGCGGCCCCTGTCAAACACGGGCTGCGGATAGAGGCCAAGCCAGACCAGTAACACGATCATCACCGACATCAAAGCCATTTCCCGCAGGGAAAAATCGGGTACGCTTCGCATCTCCCTGCCCTCGCCGTGAAAGGCCCGCTGGACCATCCACAGGGCATAGACCGTTGCGATGACAATACCCGCCGTCGCCAACACGGTCATTACAATGGTTACACGGTATGTCCCGAACAGCACAAGGAACTCGCCGACAAAATTCCCGAGACCGGGAAGGCCCAGAGATGCAAGCGCAAAGAAAAGCATAACCGCGCCCATGCGGGGGACCTTTGACCAAAGCCCTCCCATCTGCTCCATGTCGCGAGTGTGTATGCGCTCCTGCAAAGCGCCCGCGATCATAAAGAGGGCGCCTGTGCCGATGCCGTGGCAGATCATCTGCATCACAACGCCCTGGAGCGCAATCCGGTCCCATGCAAAAATTCCAAGCAGCACAAAACCCATGTGACTGATACTCGTATACGCGATGAGCCTCTTGATGTCTGTCTGTGAGAATGCAAGGACGGCCCCGTAAATAATTCCGGCGACTGCCAGCGCCATCGCAATCGGCGCAACGTCAGACGCGGCCCCGGGGAAAAGGGGAACAGCAAAGCGCATGAGTCCATACGCACCTGTCTTCAACAGGAGTCCGGCCAGGATTACGCTTCCAGCGGTCGGCGCTTCCGTGTGCGCGTCAGGCAGCCATGTGTGAAGCGGGACAGCCGGAAGCTTTACTGCAAATGCGGCCAAAAATCCCAGCATAAGCCACATGGCCGCAGGTCCCGGTATCGATGTTCCGAGCAGCTTCATATAATCGAATGTATAAATGCCGGTGGCGCGCCCGTGAATAAAATACAGACCCAATATCGCAATGAGCATCAGCAGTCCGCTGAGCTGCGTGAACAGAAAGAATTTGATCGAGGCATATCTCCGGTTTTCATGGCCCCAAAGGGCGATGAGAAAATACATGGGCACGAGCATCAATTCCCAGAAGAAGTAGAAGAGGAAGAGGTCGATTGCGAGGAACACCCCCATGACCCCCGCGAGTATCCACAGGAGGTTAAAATGAAAGAAACCCACGCGCTCCCTGATCTCCGTCCATGAGATGCCGACAGACATAATGCCTAAAAATACCGTAAGCAGCAAAAGCAGGAGACTGAGGCCGTCCAGCGCGAGATGAAGACTTATTCCAAGCTGAGGTATCCATTCCCTGTCAAATTCAATCAGCCATGTAGCGCCGGAATTTGAAAAATCCCGGACCGGATTCCGGACCCATAATCCAAGCACGAGCACAAACGTCAGCATCAGGGAGATAAGCGATATCCAGCGGGGCCACGCCCGGTTTATGCGGCCTGAATACCATGCTGCAAGGCCGCCGGTCAAAGGTATTATGATTATCCAGGCTAATATCATAGAAGCATCACCGCCGCCAGGAGTATTGCAGCGCCGAGGGCGACTCCAACTGCGTACAGCCTCACCTTTCCGGTCTGCGTACGGACAAGTGAACGGTTAAACCCGAGGCCCACCCATGCCATTCCGCCGTATATCAGATCGATAAAGTCGTCCCTGTTTATACGCGCTATCAATACAAAAGGACGGACAAACAATATGTCGTAAATCCGGTCAAAGCCCCAGCCTGAAAACCATAAACGGTGAAGCAGAGACGCTGGGGCCTTCCGTAAAATATTCTCCACATATTCCGGATTGCGCAGGAACAGAACATAGGCCGAATATGTTCCTGCCAGAGAGACCACTGACGAGATAATAAGTAATATTAGTCCGGCGCCTCCATGCGCCGGACCCGTCTGAGGCAATGCAGTATGCAGGAAACCGGAGAAGGCCGTAGTGCCCGATTCCACATAGCCTCCGGTTATCGAAAGAAAGGCCAGCGCGACGAGCGGAATAAGCATCTTCATCCCCGGCTTTTTGACCACCTGTTCCTTTGCCTCGCCGAAGAACACAATGAACACCACGCGGAATGCATATAGAGATGTAATGAACGCCCCAGCCAGACCTGCCGACCATAACCACGGACTGCCGGAACTGGAAAACCATGTCTGATGAAGGACCATGTCTTTGCTGTAGAAACCCGCCGTGAAGAACGGAAGCGCGGAGAGTGATGAGGCCCCGATGAGAAAGGTCATGAAAGGCAAGGGCAATTGCCTGCGGACCCCCCCCATTTTGAATATGTCATGCTCGTGATGAAGCCCCGTAATAATCACGCCTGCGCAGAGAAACAGAAGCGCCTTGAAAAATGCATGGGTCATAAAATGAAATACGGCGGCGGTCCATGCGCCCACTCCTAACGCGAGAAACATATAACCGATCTGGCTTATCGTTGAATAGGCAAGAACACGCTTGATGTCCTTCTGCGTCAGGGCGCTGAGACCCGCAAGCAATAATGTGACAGCGCCGATTACCGCAACGACCATCTGCACTGCGGGGGCCAATGTGAAAAGCACATGGGTCCGCGCAATGAGATAGACCCCGGCGGTAACCATGGTAGCGGCATGTATGAGCGCGCTTACGGGCGTGGGGCCTGCCATCGCGTCAGGCAGCCACGTCTGAAGGGGAAGCTGCGCTGATTTGCCTAATGCGCCGCCAAGGAGAAGCGCGGACGCGGCAACGGCAAGGCCGGAGCCGGGAACCCACTGCTGTCCGGCAAGACGCATGATCTCCTGGATTTGCAAAGTGCCCAAGTTTGTGAACAGCAGGAAAAGGCCGACAGCCATAGCGGCGTCTCCGATGCGCGTCACAACAAACGCCTTTCGCGCCGCGTAACCATTGGCTGGGTCCTTATACCAGAAACCGATGAGGAGGTAGCTGCAAAGCCCCACACCTTCCCATCCAAGATAAAGAAAGAGCAGATTGTCCGCAAGCACCAGTGTCAGCATCGAGCCGACAAAGAGATTCATATACGCAAAGAAACGCGCGTATCCTTCCTCATCCGCCATAAACTCAGAGGAATACAGATGTATCATGAATGAAACAAATGTAATCACGAGCATCATGACAACCGAGAGGGCGTCAAGATAAAAAGCGATCTCCGGCCTGAAGCCGTCAACATCGATCCAAGTCCACAGGACCTGTCTGTAAAAATGACCCGGGGGCGGTGAAGTGATGAAACTCGTCCCTGCAAGAAAGGCGATAAGCGCAGACAGTCCAACTGAACCGACGCCTATGGCCGCCGTCACAGTTCGCGAAAGCACGCGGCCCGTCAATGCCAGGACAAGAAACCCGGCAAATGGTAATGCGGGAATCAGCCATAAAAGTTCAATAAACACCATCCCTCCTCTGTCATTGCGAGCACCCGGAGGGTGCGTGGCAATCTACACGATCAAAAGGTGAGATTGCGGAGTTTGTCCCAAGCGATAAAAGAGATTGCTTCGCCTTTGGCTCGCAATGACAAGCGAAGGACCTGCTCGCAATGACAACTCCCGCTGGATTTGGGAAGAAATTTCCTCCATGGTATCGCACAATATGTTTTCTCACATGCCTTCTCCTGACTTGTTAACAAATGACTGCATTTTCAGGATTATCCTTTCATAACACTGGCGGCATCTGTGTCCAGCGTCTTGTGTTTATGATAAAACTGTAATGCGATGGCAAGACCCACCGAGACCTCCGCTCCCGCCATCGCTAATATAAAGATAAACATCACCTGTCCGTCCGGCTGTCCCCACTGCGCCCCTGCCGCCACAAACGCGAGCCCCGCCGCATTCAGCATTATCTCTATCGACATGAGCATGAAAATTATATTCCGCCGTATGAGAAGCCCTGTAAGTCCCAACACAAAAAGCGCAGCGGCAAGAATAAGTCCGTGTTCCGTTATCACTATTCTGTCTCCAGAAAACTTGTGTTACCCCTACACCCTACTCCCTACTCCCTACCCGCTACACCCTAATCCCTACCCGCTAATCCCTGCTCCCTGTCCTGCGGGCTGCGACGGCCGAGGTGATATGCGCCGACGAGCCCGGCGAGAAGCAGCATGGACGCAAGCTCAACACCGAGGAGGTATTTACCGAGGAGACTGGTCCCGACCTCTTTCGGCCCGATGCCATTTATGACTGATACTTTTCCTTCTTCGTCAAGAAGCAGGTATATGAATTCCGCCAATAAAACCAATGTCAGTGTCGCCGGTCCCAACCATATTTCCGGAGTGATGAGTTGTTTTTCCTCTTCCACTGTACGCGCCCCCATGTTGAGCATCATGATGACGAATACAAAGAGCACCATTATCGCCCCTGCGTAGATTATTAATTCGAGGGCTGCAACAAAGGGCGCACCGAAGGCGAAGAAGATCACCGCAACCGACATCAGTGAGACGATCAGATAGAGGAGCGCGTGGACCGCATTCAATTTCGTGATGACCATGACGGTCGATATTACGGCCACTGCAGCAGATATGTAAAAAACGGTGATCATCTCATCAATTCCTCACGGCATAATGCCCCGGACATCCACAGGCGGCAGCTCATTTTCGGCCTCTCCCTTGTCCTTGCCTTCGATGGACAGTCCGGCGGTCCTGTAAAAATTATATCCGGGATACTTGCCCGGCCCGCTTATCAGCAGGTCTTCTTTTTCATAGACCAGATTCTGTCTTTTGTATTCGCCCATCTCGAAATCGGTTGTGAGCTGTATCGCATAAGCAGGACACGCCTCTTCACAAAACCCGCAGAAGATGCACCGTGAAAAATTAATGCGGAAGAATTCGGGATAGCGCCTTCCGTGTTCGTCTTCGGCGGCCTGCAGAGCGATACAGTCCACAGGGCATGCAACGGCACAGAGATAACATGCCACGCACCGCTCCCCTCCGTCGGGGTCGCATGACAGAATAATGCGGCCCCTCCAGCGCGGCGGGACATACGGCTTTTCTTCCGGATAGGACACCGTTATCTTTCGCCTGAAGAGGTGCAGAAAAACCGTCCACATGGTTTTCAGCAGACTTAACATTGTTTCTCCTTAAGATGTAACTATCATTTTTACTTCCCGGTTGCAAGCAAAACAGCTGCTGTCACCATCAAATTGGCTAATGACAGCGGCAGCATGACCTTCCATCCCAACGCCATCAACTGGTCATAGCGGGGACGCGGCAGAGACGCCCTGAGAAGGATGAACCCGCAGATGAAGACAGCGGTCTTGATAAAAAACCATACAATGGGAGGGAATACCGGCCCCAGCCATCCCCCGAAAAAGAGCGTCGCTATCAGCGCTGAAATAAGCGTGATGCCGAGGTATTCACCGACAAAGAACATGCCGAACTTTATCCCCGAGTATTCGGCGTGAAAACCCGCGACAAGCTCGCTTTCAGCCTCCGGCAAATCAAAGGGCAGCCTATGGGTCTCGGCAACGCCGGAGATGATGAAGACCGCCAATCCCAAAAATTGCGGTATGCAAAACCACATCCCCTTTTGCGCCTCGACAATATCGCCAAGATTGAACGAGCCTGCCATCATCACAACGCCCATGAGCGAAAGCCCCATGAAGACTTCATAGCTGAGCATCTGCGCCGCGGCCCTCAAACCGCCCAGCAGGGAATATTTGCTGCCCGATGCCCATCCTGCAAGGGTAATGCTGTACACCCCGAGGGAAGACATCGCAAGAAAGAAAAGAAGCCCGATATTTAAATCCACAACCCCGACGCCCGGAGCAAGAGGCAATACTGTAAAAGACATCAATGCGCTGAGCACGATGATGACCGGGGCCAACACAAAAACAGGTTTGTCCGCAAAGGGCGGTATCCAGTCTTCCTTCGCGAATATCTTTACCATGTCGGCAATCACCTGAAATAATCCGAAAGGCCCCACGCGGTTCGGTCCATACCTGTCCTGCCACATCGCAAGCAGCCGGCGCTCGACCCATATGAGGCCGCCCGCGATTGTCATGAAGGCAAAAAGAACGCCGAATATAATTATCAAATGTCCAGTGACGTCATTCATTCTTTGACCCCAAAAATGCCCTTAACAGGCTACCGAAAAATTATCCTGGCTGTCATTGCGAGCAAAGCGAAGCAATCTCGCTCATAGGGGATTACTTCGTCACTAACGCTCCTCGTAATGACAAAGACGGACTCTTTCTGCAACCTGTTAAACAAATTATTGAACAATGTCTGCATTTTCCGGATTGACCCTCCCCCATGCAGGAAGCTCAACCCACTGCGACCCCGGCAAACCGAAGGGCAGCCCCGCAACACCGTCCGGCAGATCAGACATGAATTTGACCGGAAGGTTGTATGTCCTGCCGTTTAAAATTAATTTTATTTCTTCTCCCTCTTTGGTCCCTGTTCCCTTTAAGCCGCGCGGATTCAACGCAAGATAGGGTTTTGACGAAAGTTCCGCCACACCCGGAGAGATCACGCTCAATTCCTCCGAGCCGAATATGTGATAAAGAGGTACGACCAATATTTCGTTATCATGGACATTGAAGGCCGCCGGGACAACCGTAAAATATGCAGGTCTTTCGATGTCCCCCGGCTCTATCAACCTCTTGCCCGTATCTCCGCCGCGCAGCGGCCCGTTGATCTCTCTCTGGAATTTATTGACTGCCTGCACCGAATTCCAGCCCGGCGACCAAAACCTGGGGATGAGCGGCGAAGGATGCCGGCCTTCGTACCCTTCCATCGAAAAGGAAAATGGGGCGTCCGTATCCTCTGGCGGTTTGGGCTCGTGCACAAGGAAATGTGAAAACATCGCAGTGCGCCCGCTATAGCGGTGCGGTTGTCTGGGGACCCTCATCCCTGTCTCGCGGTAAGTCGCGCCGGGGGCGATTTCGCGTACTTGTTTGAGTGAAGGAATCGCCTCCGTCATGGCGGCAGTAATATCATCGAGGGTTTTCCATTGCCCTGCCAATGGAATATGAGAGGCCGCCATCATGTCCCTCAGCCATTGCCTGCTCTCCTGTATATCGAGGCCGGGAATAAAGACCTGATAGAAACGCTGGGCGCGTCCCTCATTGTTTATGACCGTTCCCGTGGTCTCCGCAAACGAGCCTGCGGGAAGGATGACGTCGGCCTTTGCAGAGGTCTTTGTAAAGACGTGGTCTATCACTATGACGTTTTTGACTTTATCAAAGAAGCGGTCAAGCTGGGCGGCATCCACCCTCCTGTACAGGTCGTTCTCAAGGACAATGGCCGCATCAACCCTGCCTTCATCCGCTGCCTTCAGGGCCATGCCTATGCTGCTGCCTCCTATAAAACCCAGCCCCACGCTGTTGCACTCAGGCATGGCAAAACAGAGCTGCGCCTTCCGTCCCTTTTCACATAATGCCCACGCTATGTTTGCGGCGGCATGTATTACCGCTTCACTGAGGCAGCCTGTTCCGGAAACTATCAGCGGCCTTCCCGCATTTCTCAATTCATCAGCTATGCGTTTTGCGAGTCCATGCACTTTTGAACTCAGTCCCGTGACCTCCGGAAGCTCATTGTTCAATTCGTGCGCTACGGCAAAACCGAGCCGCGCAATGTCATCAGGCGCGCCCCGGAAAGTCCCTGCGGCGATATCGTCAATCCCGGTCCCTGCCGGAGTGGCGATGAAGAGAGGGCCTCGTTCGCTTTGCATGGCAGCCCTGACCGCTGCATCATGCCAGTCCGGAATTTTCAGCCTCCTCTCCGCCTCCATCGGCCTCTGTCTCACCGACTGCCTGAGGGCAAGGCCGAGCATCGGCGCTGTATTCAGGACATCTTCTCCAAGCACAAACACCGCGTCCGATTTCATCACGTCGTTTAAAGACGCCGAACGCGCAGGCCCTTTCTCCAATATTTTTATGATGGAGGAGATGAGTGCGTGTTCTTTTTCAGACATCCCGGAATAATAATTTTCCGGGCCGACCAGCGAGCGCAGCGCAAAGTTTGCCTCAAGCGATGCGCGCGGAGAACCTATGCCGATCACCCTTGCGCCGAAGTGAAGGACGCCTGAGATATGTTCGAGGACCTCTTCACGTGAGACGGGAATAGCATCAACATTCCTCTCCGGGCGGACCAGGACCTGCGGGATGCGCCTCCCGCTGTTGACGAACTCATAGCCGAAACGTCCCCGGTCGCACAGGAAATATCCGTTGACCTCACTGTTGTAGCGGTCCGATACGCGCCTCAGTTTTCCGTAACGTTCTCCGGGGATGGTGTTGCATCCCAGACTGCAATGCACGCATACGGAAGGCGCGGTCTGCAGGTCCCATTTCCGTGTGTAATGTTTTTTCAGGGTCTTGTCCGTGAAGACCCCGGTAGGGCAAACCTCCACTAAATTTCCGCTGAATTCACTCTGCAGGATACCGTCTTCGTGGCGTCCGAAGTAGACGTGGTCATGCGAGGCAAATACATTCAGATCGCGGCCCCCGGCATAATCACGATAAAACCGGACGCAGCGGTAACACTGGATGCAACGGTCCATCTCGTGGTTGACAAAAGGGCCGAGATACTGGTTGCGGTATGTCCTTTTTTTGAAACGGTACCTGCGGTATGAATGGCCCGTCATTACCGTCATGTCCTGAAGGTGGCATTCACCTCCCTCGTCGCAGACCGGACAGTCATGGGGATGGTTTAACATCAGCCATTCAATCACGCCTTTTCGGAAGGCCTTCGCCTCGGGATCGTCTATCGAGATGCGCGTGCCGTCCGCAGCAGGGGTCATGCATGACATGACTATCTTCCCCCTCGTGTCGGCTTCGTCTTTATACTGTTTCACCGCGCACTGCCGGCATGCGCCTACGGAATGCATCGCAGGATGCCAACAGAAATACGGAACGTTGAATCCCAGCGAAAGACATGCCTGCAAAAGGTCCTGCCCTTCTTTCACCTCATACGGTTTGTTGTCTATAAAAATTGTCGCCATTATTTATACGAACACCTCTTCTCCCTTATATGCCGCTCGAAATCCTCCCTGAAATATTTCAGCGCGCTCTGAAGGGGCTCCACCGCGCCCGGGGCGTGCGCGCAAAAGGTATTTCCGGGTCCCAATAGTTTTGTGTGCTCTTTCAGGATTTCGATGTCGCCTGCCTCACCCTTCCCTTCTTCAATCGCCCTGAGAATTTTGGCAAGCCACGGCAGTCCCTCGCGGCATGGAGTGCACCACCCGCAGGATTCACGCGCAAAGAATTCCTCAAGATTATGCACCATCCCGACAGGGCAGGTTTTATCGTCAAGGACTATCATAGTGCCCGTGCCCATGCGGCTTCCGGCCTTCTGCACGGAATCAAAATCCATCTTCACGTCAAGATGCTCCCCGACAAGAAAATCCGTTGAGCCCCCTCCGGGCATTACGCCTCGAAATTTATACCCGTCAATCATGCCTCCCGCATGTTCCTCAAGCAGCTCGCGTATTGTCGTCCCCATGGGCAATTCCCATGCGCCCGGTCTGTTGACCCTGCCGCTTACCCCGTAAATTTTCGTGCCTCCGTCGCCTGAACGGCCCAGGCCTTTAAACCATTCCGCTCCATTGCTGATGATATGAGGCACATTGCAGACAGTCTCCGTATTGTTGACTACGCTCGGCTTCCCCCATAGTCCGCACACCTGGGGAAACGGGGGCTTCGTCCTCGGTATCGCACGCCTGCCTTCCATCGCATTTAACAGCGCCGTCTCCTCTCCGCAGATATAACGCCCCGCACTGACATGGAGATAAAGCTCAAGGCTGTAATCCGACCCCATGATATTTTTGCCAAGGTAATTTTCAGCGTAAGCCTCGGCGATTGCGCGCGCCAGACGCTCTTCAGCTAATTTGTACGCCCATCGGAGAAAGATATAGGCAATGTCCGCCTGAATTGCATAAGAGCTGACGATTGCGCCTTCAATTACCTGATGAGGGTCTCCTTCGAGAAGTAACCTGTCCTTGAATGCGCCGGGCTCCATCTCGTCGGCATTTACCAGAAAATACTTCGGGCGCGGCGCATCGTCTCCCATGGGGACGAAGCTCCACTTCATGCCGGTGGGAAATCCCGCGCCTCCCCTTCCCCGGAGGTTTGACGCCTTTACCTCTTCCTGCACCTGCTGCGGCGTCATCTTCAGGGCCTTGCGCACCGCCTGATAGCCGCCGCTTTTTTCATATTCCTTCAGGGTAAGCGGCCCCCTTCCGGGACGAATGTTTTTTGTAAGAGGTTTCTTTTTCATGACATTTCCCTACCTGTATTTCTCTAATATTCCGTCGATCTTTTCAAAAGTCAGATTCCCATAGAGCTCATCATCTATCATCATGGCTGGAGCGATGTTGCATGCGCCAAGACAGGATATGGGTAAAAGCGTAAACTGGCCGTCGGAGCTGGTCTCACCGGCATCGATGCCGAGGCGTACCTTGAGATGCCTCCGCACGATATCGTATCCCATGACCCAGCAGCTTACGCCGTCGCATACCCGTATAACATGCTTGCCTGCTGGTCTCCGGAATATCTGGCTGTAAAATGTCGCCACGCCGTCCAGCTCGTCGGGCGTCATCTCAAGAAGCTCCGCGATGTCTCTGACTTCATCCGACACCCAGCCCCTGTGACGCTGTACGATCTTCAGGGCTTCGACGCACGCGGCCTGCTTGTGCGCATGCCGCTTCAATTCATCCCGGATCTCTTTTCTTTCTTCTTCAGTTAACATGTGTTTTTTTTAATTAATAAATATTCTTCGCGCCTGTCGTCGTCATTCCCGTGTAAACGGGAATCCAGTTCTTTCAAGCCTTAACTCCTAACTCTTAACTCCTAACTCTCAACTCTTAACTCTTAACTCTTAACTCTTAACTCTTAACTCTTAACTCCTAACTCTTAACTCACCGGTCCACATCAGCAAGCACAAAATCGATGCTCCCCAAAATCGCCAGCAAATCGGACACCATCAGTCCCCGGCTTATTAACGGTATCATCTGCATGTGCGGGAAAGAAGGCGTCCGTATGCGCGTCCGGTATGAGACCGTGTTCCCGTCGCTTATGAGATAGTAGCCGTTGCTCCCTTTGGAATTCTCAATGCTGCAGAATGCCTCTGCCGCAGGCACGACAGGCCCCCAGCTAACATTCAGAAAATGCGTAATGAGTGTCTCTATATCATGCATTGTACGTTCCTTTCGCGGGGGCGTGGCGAGCGGGTGATCGGATTTGTACGCGCCGGGAGGCATGTTCTTCAGGCACTGTTCGATGATGCGCAGGCTCTGCCGCATCTCCTCGACGTGGACCGCACAACGGTCGTAGCAGTCTCCGTTTGTTCCAACGGGTATATCGAATTCAAACTGGTCATAGCCGGAGTATGGTCTTTTTTTCCTCCAGTCCCAGGCGAGGCCTGCTGCGCGAAGTCCGGGGCCCGTAACTCCCCATTCTATGGCCTCATCAATTGTGTAACTGCCGATGCCTTTTGTGCGCGCCCTGAAAATGGCATTTTTCATTACTATACTGTCGTATTCATTCAGCCTGCCGGGCAGATAATTCAGGAAGTCCTGAATGAGCCTGTCCCAGCCATTTGGTAAATCCTGCGCGACCCCTCCAATACGGAACCATCCCGGGTGCATGCGGCCCCCGCATATCGCCTCGACAATTCCAAAGACGCGCTCGCGGTCGCTGAATGTATAAAACACCGGAGACATGGCCCCTACGTCCTGGGCGAACGTGCCGTAAAAAACGAGGTGGCTCGCTATGCGGAACAGCTCCGACATCATGACGCGGATGACCTTTGCCCTGTCCGGGACCTCGATACCCGCCATCTTCTCGACGGCCATCACGTAAGGAAGGTTGTTCAGGACGCCGCTCAGGTAGTCGATGCGGTCGGTATATGGAATGTATGTGTGCCATGACTGGCGCTCGCCCATCTTTTCCGCTCCCCTGTGGTGAAAGCCGATATCTACGACGGCATCGGAAATCTCTTCTCCGTCCAGTTCAAGTATGATGCGGAGCAGTCCGTGGGTCCCCGGATGGTGCGGCCCCAAATTCAGAAACATATAATCAGTGTCTTCTCCCCTGCGCTCCATGCCCCAGTCCTCAGGCCTGAACTGAAGCGCCTTCTGCTCTTTTATCTCTTTTTCCTCGGGAAGCTGAAATGGCCCTATGTCCGTTGCGCGCGCGGGGTGGTCCTTTCGCAATGGATGCCCTTCCCACGTCGGCGGCATCAGTATCCGCCTCAGGTGCGGATGTCCTTCAACGCCGATCCCGAACATGTCCCATATCTCGCGTTCATACCAGTTTGCCGAGGGCCAGATGCCGGTTATTGAATTTATCGACGGATATTCTCCCTTGAGCGCGACCTTTAACAGGATGTCCTCATTGCGGTCGAATGACATGAGATGATACACGACCGTAAAATCGCTGTCAGGCAGACCCTGACGATTTGCGCGGACGCGCTCGTCGATTGCGAAGAGATCATAGAGCATGCGATAAGGCTGTTCAGCCTCTTCTTTCAGATACCGCGCGATATCGCAGAGACTGTCTTTGCCCGTCCAGACAGTGGTAATACCATCCGCCGTCTCCTGCACCGCAACAGCGCCTTCGCCGAACCTGTCTTGCAGCTTGAGGAAAATATCGTCAACCTTTTGGCCCATATTGTCCCTCAATAAAGAGCAGGCATAAAAGAAAACATGTTGTGCGATACCTTAGCCGGTCATTGCGGCTGTAAGTCTTATTTAGAAAAAAGTTCCCGACAAGCAGGAACAACATTTTATGGCAGGCAGGCAACTTTAATTATCCTATCGCTTTCAAAATGTTTTCGATGATACCTGCTCTTTAAGTTCAAACACGTTAAACCTCATCAGGAGAACGAAGTATCG
Source organism: Nitrospiraceae bacterium (assembly GCA_003599275.1). GTDB lineage: Bacteria > Nitrospirota > Thermodesulfovibrionia > UBA6902 > UBA6902 > SURF-23. The sequence continues at coordinate 14,704 of QZJG01000024.1, forward strand.
TCGTCCGGCGTCTCCCGTCCCGTTTGAGATTACGCATGGACGGCATGTCCGCCTTTTCAACCTTCTGAGGGCCAACTACCCAGCTCAATGGCCTCTTCTCCCTGCCTATCTGCTCGCGGAGGAGCAGAAGTCCTTCCATAAAGGCGTCGGGCCGTGGCGGACATCCGGGGACATACACGTCAACCGGCATAAACTTGTCCACTCCCTGCACAACGCTGTAAATATCGTACATGCCGCCGGAATTGGCGCAGGAGCCCATGGAGATGACCCAGCGCGGCTCCATCATCTGCTCGTACAACTGTTTGATGACCGGGGCTATCTTGACGAACACCGTGCCTGCAATGACCATAAGGTCAGCCTCACGCGGCGTGCCCCTTATGACCTCCGAGCCGAAACGGGCAATATCGTATTTGCTGGTGATGCTCGTCGCCATCTCCACAAAACAGCACGAAAGTCCGAAGTGGAAAGGCCAGATGGAATTCTTCCGTCCCCATGCAATAAGGTCATGGAGACGCGTCAGCAGAACGCTGCGCGAGACAGCGTCCTCAAGCGGGGTATCCGGGCGCATTGCTCTTTCACCTCTCCATGTACTTTTTCTTTTGACTTCCCCATTCAAGGGCGCCGAGCCTCCAGAGATAAATTAACGCCGCCGTCAGTACGCCGACAAAGACAAGCATCTCTATGTAACCCGCCCACTGGAGTTCACGGACAGACACGGCCCATGCAAAGATAAATACGGCCTCGATATCGAAGATGACGAAGAACATCGCGACAAGATAAAATTTCACATCGAACCTCATCCGCGCGGTACCCGTTGAGGCGATGCCGGATTCATAGGGAACGCCGGTGGCCCTTTCCTTATGACGCTGCCCCAAAAAATACGACGTGAAGAGCATAAGGAGCGGGACGGCCAGGGCCGCGGCAAAATATACGGCAAGCGGCCACAAAGTGTTTGCATTTAAATCCTGAGCATCCAACAGACAACCTCCTGCCTAAAACGATATCACAACGTCAGGCGATGTCAAGGTTGAACGGGGGGCGGTTCAGGAAATTTGTCCTGAACAGACAGGGGAATTTTGCCGGCTTATCGGATACACGTGAGGGAGAGAAAAAAAAGAGACCGCGAGAGCGCAGCGGGAACACAGCCGCGCCCCCCGTATCTTACAGGGAGTTTCGCGGACTAACCCACTGAGACCTGCATAATATCTTCGGCCTGCAATTTGCCTTTCTCACGTTTCGATCTGGCTATTCTGAATTCAAAAATCTTGTTGCGGCTCGGCAGTCCGCCCAGATCGATATCGCCGGCAAATTGCGAATCATGAAAATATACCGTTTCATAGGGGGAATCTTCATCCCTGGTATCGGTTATCCAGAGGTCCCCCAATTGCCTGATGAACCGCATGAAGCCGTAACTCTCATTCTGCCTGTAATAATAACAGATGCCCCGGACCCGCGATCCGGCCTTTCCCCATGCCTTTGGTTCCTGTGGCTGGCTGACCGGCAGCAGGTTCGGGATAAGATAACCGGACATAAACATGTCCGCTTCCCTCCTTAATTCCCACGACACATGATCAAAAGCCACGGCTTCGACCCTGCACCCTTTGTTCTGCAAGGCGCGTACAACCTGGACAAAGTCACCGTCACCCGTTACCAGAAGGACCCGGTCCAGGTTCTCCGACTGTAAAAGCGCATCCACGGCCATGTCCAGGTCCGCATTCGCCTTCGCGAATTCAAGACCTTCCTCGTCCCTGAACCACTTCACCTCTTTTTCGATGACCTTGAAGCCATACTCTCTCAATGTAAAAAAGAAGTTCCGTATCTTCGTCTCATAAATCGAATCATTTTTCGCGCGCCGTTTGTCAAAACCGACATATGCGTTCAGCCTTACCGGCTGGGCGCTGTCACGGCACGCAAACTTTCTCAGGATATCGTACTGCATGCCGAATCCTCCGTTCCTCCGGATATTCTCCACGTCCACATAAACTCCGACTTTTGCAATAGCCGACATAAAATTGCCTCCATATTGAGCTTGATAAAATAAATGATAATATACCTGAGAATATACAATATTTACAGGGCGGCATAAAGCCTGTGATCTGGAGGCAGCCTGTTGACGGATGTGCCGCTCTGGCCATGGCCCATGGAAGACAGGACCAGAACGGAAACCCTCCAGGTGTCAGGCAAATGCGTGAGCGTAACGTTTGAGTATGACGGCAGTTGCACAGGCGGACTATGGAAAACATTGCCCGAAATATATAATATTAAAACAAAAGGCAATGCAGAAAAGAGATGACAATCATTTTACACGTGAGTTCTGGCGGCGACAGGGGCGTCAGCTTTTGGCTATTGCGGCAGCGCTTTTTCTCGTTTTATTGCTTGCCGTAGTCTATAAACGCCAGGACCTCTTCGGTGAATACTCAAAAAATACCCTTGTCGCGGCCCAGATTGTGGTAATAACCGTGTTTATTGGTTTTACAGCCTTTAACTGGAGATGTCCCGCATGTAAAAAATATCTCGGAAAAGATATTTCTAAACGCGCATGCAGGCACTGTAAAACCAGGTTGAGATAACAGAAGGGATAAATCTTCGACCATAGTGCGTATAAACTCGCGGTCCTGCCGTACAGCGCAAGCATGGTTTATCAATTATTATAGTGTGTGTTATACTTGCGCATGTCATGTAGATTTAACATCGATACTGTTTTGATCTCTCGCCAGCCATTCCCCCTTTTTCCGTGCATGGATTGCTGATTTAGAACAAAAGCTGTTATGTCTGCGCGAAGGCCCACCCCGATGGAAACGGGGGAGCCGGGCTTTAAAATCGAAGGACAAAATGCTTCAACTTTCTGAAAACAAATAGAGACAAGCAGGGCGATACCGAATATCAGCCGGCTTGGAATAAGGAGAAAAAGAAAAAATGGAATACAGTGTAACAATTGAAACACGAGCAAAGGAGCTGAGTCTGAAAACCGGCAGGATGGCCAGACAGGCGGATGGTTCGGTAGTTGCCCAATACGGGGACACGATCGTCCTGGCCACCGCGGTAGCTGCAAAAACACCCAGGACGGGCATAGACTTTTTCCCGTTGACAATCGATTATCGGGAAAAGGCCTGTTCCGCAGGAAAAATACCGGGAGGCTTCTTCAAAAGAGAAGGGCAGCCAACGGGCAAGGAAGTCCTTACCTCACGCCTTATCGACAGGCCCATCCGGCCGCTTTTCCCGAAAGGGTTCAACTGCGAAACGCAGGGAATAGTCAATGTGCTCTCCTTCGGCGATGAAAACATTGCCGACATCCTCGGTATCACATGCATGTCCGCGGCGCTGCACATCTCGGACGTCCCTTTTGACGGCCCCGTCGGCGCAGTGCGGATCGGGAGGGTTTCGGGTTCGTTCGTAATAAATCCCGGCCTCAGAGAGTTGGAAGAATGCGATATCAATCTTGTTGTCGCCGGGACAAAAGAGGCAGTGGCCATGGTCGAGGGCAGCGCCCAGGAAATGAGCGAGGCGGACCTCCTCGAGGCCATTGACCTTGCCCATCAGGAAATAAAAAAACTCTGCGACCTCCAGAATGAGTTCAGGGAGAAGGCCGGAAAGGTCAAGAGGGTTGTGGAAGAGCCTGTTTTTGACGAGGCGTTGAGTAATACGGTGAAGGAAATGTCTCTTGACGAGATAAAGAAAGCTATCATTATACCCGACAAGCTCCGGAGGCAGGCAGCGCTTGATGAAATACTGAGTTCAATCGTTAATAAATTAAATACGGGCGAGAATGATATCTCCAGGGACATCGCGTCTGTTTTTAATGATATAGAAAAGGACCTCGTAAGGGACATGATACTCAATGAGAATGTCAGAGCCGACGGGAGGGCACACGACCAGATCAGAAATATCAGCGCCGATGTCGGCATCCTCCCCAGGCCGCATGGCTCCGCCCTGTTCGTCAGGGGTGAAACACAGTGCCTGGCGGTGGTGACCCTCGGCACCTCCGTGGATGAGCAAAGGATCGATGCGCTTGAAGGTGAAACATTCAAGTCTTTCATGCTCCACTACAACTTCCCTCCGTTCAGCACCGGAGAGGTAAAGTTCCTTAGATCTCCGGGCCGAAGAGAGATCGGCCACGGGATTCTTGCGGAAAGGTCTTTGCAGGCTGTAATGCCGTCAAAAGAGGAATTCCCCTATACGGTGAGGATCGTTTCGGATGTGCTCGAGTCGAACGGCTCATCTTCTATGGCGACTGTTTGCGGAAGCACCCTGGCGCTGATGGATGCGGGCGTCCCGATCAAGGCGCCTGTGGCCGGGATCGCGATGGGATTGATAAAGGAAGGGGACAGGGTAGCGGTACTGACCGATATCCTGGGCCTTGAAGACCACCTCGGCGATATGGATTTCAAGGTGACCGGCACTGCCGACGGCATCTGCGCCTTCCAGATGGACACCAAGATCGGGGGGATATCCCGCGACATCATGGAGAGGGCGCTCGAACAGGCCAGGCAGGGCAGGCTCTTCATACTCGGTAAGATGAGAGAAACCCTCGCTGAATCCCGGTCCGAGCTGTCAGTCCATGCCCCGAGGATCTACACGATGCATATCAACAGGGAAAAGATACGCGACGTGATCGGCACGGGTGGAAAGATCATACGCGGGATCACCGAACAGACAGGCGCAAAGATCGACATAGATGACACCGGGACTATACACATCGCCTCTGCAGACGGAGCTTCGGCGCAAAAAGCGATCGACATTATTAAAAGTATTACAGCCGATGCCGAGCTGAACAAGGTCTACAAGGGCACAGTCAAAAAGATAATGGACTTCGGCGCCTTTGTGGAAATCCTGCCGGGAAAGGAAGGGCTTCTTCATATTTCACAGATATCCGATGAAAGAGTCGCAAACGTTACGGACGTGCTGAAAGAGGGAGATGAAGTGCCGGTAAAGGTCATAGAGATAGACAGGATGGGCAAGATCAGGCTGAGCAGAAAAGAGGCCCTGAGCGCGGCCGGTCCTGAAGTGTGAATTAACTTGTTAAGCTAAGAGAGTAATTACTATGGACTATCTGGAAGAGATACAAAAGAGAAGAACTTTCGCGATAATCAGTCATCCTGACGCGGGCAAGACTACTCTTACTGAAAAGCTCCTGCTCTTCGGCGGGGCCATTCAGGTTGCCGGGGCAGTAAAGTCCAACAAGATAAGAAGAGACACCGCCTCCGATTTTATGGAGATAGAACGGCAGAGGGGCATTTCAGTGGCCACGTCCGTTATGGGATTCGATTACCGCGGCTTTCAGGTCAATCTGCTGGATACTCCCGGACACAAGGATTTTGCAGAAGACACGTACCGCACGCTTACCGCGGTAGACAGCGTAGTCCTGGTGATCGACTGCGTCAAAGGGGTTGAAACTCAGACCGAAAGGCTTATGGAAGTCTGCCGGATGAGAAATACCCCTGTCATTATCTTCGTAAACAAGATGGACCGGGAAGGGAGAAATCCCTTTGATCTGATCAACGAGCTTGAAGCAAAACTGAATATTACGGTGCGCCCCCTGAGCTGGCCTGTCAGCATGGGTTCGTCATTCAAAGGGGTCTACAACCTTTACGACAAAAGCCTCTATCTCTTTACTCCCGGCGGGAATACGCTGCCGGACGATGACGGGCTCGCAATAAACGATCTGAACGGTCCTATCGTGGATAAACTTTTAGGTGACCATGCGACTCAATTGCGGGATGATGCAGCATTAATCGAGGGGGTTTGCGCCCCTTTTGAGAAAAAACAGTATCTCGACGGCAATGTAGCGCCCGTATTTTTCGGAAGCGCCATAAACAACTTCGGCGTCAGGGAACTGCTCGATACTTTTGTCGCCATTGCCCCCGGGCCCGGCGCGCGGCCAGCCGATCCACGCGCTGTGACCCCGCATGAAAAAAGTTTCAGCGGCTTCGTGTTCAAGATACACGCCAACCTCGATCCGCGCCACAGGGACCGGATCGCCTTTTTGAGGATATGCTCCGGCAAATTCGAACGAAACAAATTATATCATCACGTGAGACTGGGAAAGGCCCTCAGGTTCAGAAGCCCGACGACCTTTATGGCCCAGGAAAAGATCCTCATCGAGGAGGCCTATCCCGGAGACGTCATCGGACTTTATGATACGGGCAACTTCAAGATCGGCGATACCCTGACCGAAGGCGAAAAACTGATGTTTCACGGCATCCCGAGCTTTTCTCCCGAGATCTTCAAAGAGGTCATCAACACGGACCCGATGAAATCCAAACAGTTGGAGAAAGGCATTGAGCAGCTTACCGACGAAGGCGTAGCACAGCTCTTCACCCAGGACCAGGGGAACAGAAAGATCATCGGCACTGTCGGCGAGCTCCAGTTCGAGGTCATACAGTACCGCCTGCTGCACGAGTACGGCGCTTCATGCCGTTTCAGCCCGCTTGATTTTTTCAAGGCCTGCTGGATCACGTCCGAAGACAAGCAGAGTATAAAGACGTTTTGCAAATACAAGACCGACCGCCTTGCGATTGATAAAGACGGCAACCTTGTTTTCTTCGCCGAATCCAAATGGAATTTACAGCGTTCAATCGAGGAGAACCCGAAAATAAGTTTTCATTTTACTTCCGAATTCAAGACCGCAGCGAACACCGTAACAGCCTGAGGGTCTGCTTTATGCGCAGTGCCTTTTTCCTATTCCTTTTTTTCAATAAAGCTCTCAAGATACTCTTTGAACTTGCTTGGCAGCAGCCATCTTATCCCCAGTTTCTCGGCCCATTTTATGGCCCCGTGGTCTACAGTGACGAGCAGGCCATCGAGCTCTTTCGCAAGGAGTATCAGATCGACGTCTTCCTTACTGTCGATAATCCCCTCCCTTAATGCGTCCCTGTAGTTCTTTCTCATGTTCTGGATCACTTCCCTCTCATCACCCTTGCCCGCGTTCCTGACGGCCTTTTCAGAGATCCTGAGCCCTTTATTGACCCGCTCTCTTATGTCTTCAATTAGTTCATAGAGGAAAAAAGCGGGACACGTCATCTCGTGTTTATTAGGTGATTTCTGATGAAGTATTGCAAGCAGCGCGCCGGGGATTTCTTTCTCGTTTACAAAATTCAGAAGCTCCCTGAAAATGGACGAAGGCATGTAGAATTCGAGCTGGGGGATTTGCTGCGCTATGCTGAGAAACCCTTTTATCGCCCCGGTCGGCGTATCGCCGAAATCATTGCGCACCTCGGGATTGACAAAAAGGCTTGTATCAAGAACTACTTTGTCTCTTCTTTGTTTTGCAGGCTTCATGAGTGTTCAGAACAAGGGTATTCCATCTCTTGCACGAAGGGCACCTTCCGGACCAGTCTTTCGAATTATAGCCGCAGTCAGAGCAGCAAAAAGGAATAAGGAGGTATTTATCGGACTTAAGCGCCTTCCTGAATTCATCCGAGGCCTTCTCATGCTGGGAGCGTCTCTGGTGGATATTGCCCAGGAGGATATGAAAATCAGGGAAGTCAAAGGCGCTTACATCAATGGCGTTTATGGTCTCATAGGCATAATCTATCATCTCAAGACGGTAATAAAGTTTTGCAAGAAAAAACTGCAGCCTAAAATCTTTCTGGTCGTTCTGAATGGCCTTTTGATATATCTCAATGATCGTGCCCGGTTCTCCCATTGTTATAAAAAAGTCCTCAAGGCGTACCAGCAGCACCAGTGAAGATGTCGCCTCATAACCCTTCATGAGGACTTCCTGCGCCTCGTCGGTATTGCCGTCTTTTAAGTATGCCTCGGCAAGCGCTATATACGCGGATTCGAAATCCCTGTCAATTTTAATTATCTGGCGCAATGTCTTCACGGCTTTTTCCGTATTGTTTGTTTCGAGGTAATGACATGCCAGCTCATATTTGTAACCGAGCAGCTTTTTATTCTCCTGTTGTTCTTCTTCGGGAGACAGATCGCATTTGAGTATCTTATGCTGGACATCCAGGATATCTTCCCATTTCCTGTCCTTTTCATAAATATCGCGTTTCTTCTGCAGGATCTCGGGGTTCTCATCCTCGATATCAAGGACGGCGTCAAGATATTTCAGGGCATCCTGCCGTTTCTGCTGCGCCTCGGAGACCTTTTCAAGCGAGAGAAGCACTTCAACACTCCTCGGTTTTATTTCCTTTGCCTTTGTATAAAAATCCCTTGCCCCCATGAAGTCTTCCTCGACAAAGGCAATGTCACCGAGTCTCAGAAGCGCATTTTCATGAGAGGGGTCTTCTGCAATAACGCGTTTAAAAAGGTCTCTTGCCTCTTCATACCTGCACGCAAAAAAGGCGTCAAGCCCCCTTGCATACGACTCCTGTATCTTGATCTCTTTTTTCTGGCGGCGGGTGAACTGCCAGTTCCCGAAGAAACGCCGGGCGTCCCTGACGGAAAATACGATAAACATCGCAAAGATGCCGACTGCGGTAGATATGAGGATAAGGCCGATTACAGGGACTTCGTAAGTGACCCCGTGCCAGATAGTAAGGTCTACCGTATCTTTATTGAAAAATGCGAGAAGGCCTACTACGAGAAGAAATAAAATGATCAGGAATACTGTAAATTTTGCCATTTGACTCTCTTTCCTATCGTGGAAAAACCCCTTGTCCGGCTCTGATATTATTCCCCTTCAACAGGTATTCTCGGCGCATCTATCCAGAGCTTCTCAAGGGCATAATAGTCCCTTGTCTCTTCATCGAAGATGTTTATTATTATGTCGCCGTAATCTACTAAAACCCAGCGAGCAAAATCCAGACCTTCCTTCCCGAGAGGGAAGATTTTCTGCTTTGAAAAATTTTCCTGGATCGCTTCCGCTATTGCCTTGATCTGTACCGGGTTCTCTCCTGAACAAATTACAAAATAGTCCGCAATCGTCGATAATTCTTTCAATTCGAGGATGATGGTGTCTTTGGCCTTTTTGTCAATGGCTATTCCTGCCGCCCTGACGGCCTTCTTTTTGCTGTTGATAATTAAATGTCTCCTTCTTTAATTAGAGATCGGGAAGTGTCTTTATATAATTTATGAGAAATTATATAGGATTCAACCGAATCCGGCAAGAGATATTTTACGCTTTTTCCGGAAATTATCAAGTTCCTTACGGCTGAAGCCGATGTGTCGAGCGGCGTGACCCTGCATAAAAACCCTTTTTTGTTGCCGGAGATGCCGAAGGAAAAAACAGATTTTCGCCCTTCGTCGAGCTCCTTCAGTGTCTTCTTCCGGACCTCTCCGAGATATGGAGATGCGACAAGGCCGGTGAAGGAATAACCGGGTCTCGATATTATAATCATATTGGTGAGGCTGACAAGTTTATCAGGCTGTTTCCAATGCGGAAGATCGAGAAAAGCATCGATACCGAGGATGAAGAACAATTCGCTTCCCTTATATTTTTCACCCAGTTTCCTGATCGTGTCCACAGTGAATGATTTGCCTTTCATTTTGACTTCAATATCGGACACCTCAAAACAGGGATTGTCCGCTATGGCGAGCTTTACCATTTTGTAACGGTGACTTGCCCTGATGAGACCGGATTTTTCAAACGGCGGTCTCCCCGCAGGGATGAAAAGGATTTTATCAAGAGAAAGTTTGTCCCTTACTTCCTCCGCCGTCCTCAAGTGCCCATAATGAATAGGGTTGAACGTCCCGCCGCATATACCTAATTTCATGACACCGACTCCCGCAATTTGCTCTTCCACGGCGCAACCTTCATCAAAAGCAGCATGCCGGGAACGGCCATTAAAACGCATACGACGAAGAAACCAACCCAACCGAGATGTTTGGCGAAATATCCGGTCGGCGCAGATGCCATTACCCTGGGCACGCCCATGAGACTGCTTAAAAGCGCATATTGAGTGGCCGTAAATTTCCTGTTTGTAATACTCGCCATGAATGCCGCATAGGCCGCAGTGCCCATGCCGCCGCTTAGGTTCTCAAAGGCGATTACGGCTGCAAGAGCAGGTATGCTGTGCCCGATGATCGCAAGAGCAGCGAAACCGGCAGTGGATATCGCCTGAATAAAACCGAAGACCCATAGCGAACGGTTGATTCCCATCCGCAGCATAAAAACACCTCCGGTAAGACTCCCGATGATGGTCGCCCAGAAACCGAACAATTTGACTACGGCGCCTATCTCTGTCTTGGAAAACCCGATATCGAGATAAAAAGGCGTGGTCATCGCACTCGCCATAGTATCGCCGATTTTATAAAGAAGGATAAAGGCCAGCATCCATAAGGCGCCCTGCCTGGAAAAATATTCAGCGAGCGGATCGATGACCGCTTCTTTCATGGTCTTTGGCGTTCCTGCCGGAAGCGCCGGTTCAGGCGTCAACAGTGTTGTAACTACTCCGGGAAGCATGCACGCCGACATGATTAGATAAACCATCTGAAATGACATGAAGTCTGCCATGATAAGTCCGCCGCCTGAAGCAAGAAGCATCCCAACACGATAACCGTTCACATACAGAGAAGAGCCCAAACCCAGTTCAGTATCGGCAAGGTCTTCCCGGCGATAGGCATCTACTACAATATCCTGCGATGCGCTGAAGAATGTGACAATGAAAGCGACAATAGCAACCACCCACGGGTCCTTTCCGGGACTGGTCAGTCCAAGTCCCGCGATTGAACAAATCAACGCTATCTGTGCAATCAAAAGCCATCCTCTTCTGCGGCCCAGAAAAGGAAGCGTAAATCTGTCAATAAAAGGCGCCCAAAGGAACTTCACTGTATAGGGAAGCCCCACGAGTGACATTATCCCGATAACGGTGAGGTCCACCCCCTCCTCCTTCATCCATGCCTGTAACACGGTTATAGTCAGAAGGAGCGGCAGGCCGCAAGCGAAACCCATTATGAATGAAACCAGCATACGGCGGCTGAAGATTGTCCTGAGCATTTTCATATCGAAATTGGTCTGTATACGACTACACCGGGCTTATCAGAAATATATTTCCTGAACTCCTCATCGACGACCTTCCTGTGACTGCTCGACGATGAAGCGTGTCTGAATTTTATTTTCTCCTTCTCTTTGATTAATATCCCTACGTGCGAGACGTCCAGTCCCGAATTCTCTGAATACATCCCGGCATAATCGCCTGTCTTTAAATTCACAATAACGGCGTCATCAAGTAAATCTGACGGGATGTATGTAATCTCTCTGTCCCTTGCCGGAATACCTGGAAGAAAATATGTCCCGTCGTCCTTCATGTTCAGCATTTTATTAACATGTCTGCTTTTCCCGGTGCTTACCTTTTCCGTAACGTCTTCGATCAAATCCGAATTAAATTCCCGCCAGTCGGTGAAGAAATGGTTCCTGTTTTCATAAGCAATCTTTACCGACCGGTACCTTACTTCCCGGAGATTATTTTTGAATTCAGCAAAGGACCTTGATATCCTCATTGCCTCGATGTAATCAAGGAATGTAAAGCAGTCAACTCCTGCGAGGTTGACCACAAATACCTCCGGCACACTTGCATCTCCGATTAAGGTAGCATCCATATACGGCGTGTTCAGAAACTGTCCTGAGAGAAAATCTATTCGCGTGCCTGTATCGCTTATTGCTGAAGCTTCTTTCAGGAGATGGTCTATTCCCTCTTCTGTCCATTTGCCTAATTGTATCCGTTCTCTCATCGTAGTCCCTTGCGCCTTTCAATTATATTGTATCCCTTGCCAGGATACAAACAGTATGACAATAATTTTTCAAAGATGAATCTCCGGGCTTATTCAGAAACACAAAAAAAATGCGGCAAGGAGTAAATACCTTGCCGCATTTGCAGACTGTATATTCTGTGGTTATCTACATACTGGCGTTCTTCTCGTCTCTATTATTTATCTCATCGCCTAAATCTTTTGCATTTTCCAGGTTGGCATTGGAAAGGATTGAATTCCTGATCTCGGTCAATGCATCCCCTACAGTGGCCCCTGTTCCGTATCCCGGATTAAGATATTGCAATATCTGTATTTCGCCTGCAGTCAGCAGGGTTGATTCCGGAAGGCTTGAAGCTGCATTCAAACATAATGCGGCATATTGCTGTTTTGCCTTTTTCAACATATCTTTTTTGCCCTGCATGGACAAATAATAGTTCAGATCATTGGCTGATGCAAATACCCCGCCGGATTTTGTGACGGCAGCATTAATAAATGAATTTCTCTCCTCATCATGTGTCTTCCAGAAACCCATGCTCCTTGCTCCGCTCGGAGCATCCGCTGAAGGAGGAGTGCCGTCAATCAATCCTGTAAATATGTCGGAGGTGCTGTTTCCATCGAAACTTCCATCCGTAATCAGAAGGGTCATTTTCATACCAAGTGTGGCATTGGTCCCAATCACACTTTGCAATTCATTGATATACTGTGACGGATGTATGGCATCCGTATTCAATACGACATTGGTCAGATTTAATGTTCCCGGGTTATTAATATCAAGAGTGGGGTTCAGATACCATTTTAATCCATCGGTCACGAACATTATATTGGACAAGGTGGCAGAGAAATAATTGAATGATCCGTCACTTATCGTTATAACTGCATCAGAGAATATATTATTATCCCCTGTCCTTGCAGCGCCACTGATGGTCACAGTTTTGCCGATTATACTTTCATTGGCGCCATTTTCAGTAGTAGATCCGTAAAGATAATTTATATTGGATATTACTGCCTTGACAAGGACCAATGATCCGATGCTGGTATCCGGTATAGTTGCCGTTGTCTGTGCATTCCCCGAAAAATTTGCTGTCGGCAGTCCGATAACGGACCATGAATTGCCTGCCCCTATGGAAATAAAAAGTGCTAATGCCGCCACAATCATCAAAAGTTTCTTCATTTCTTCATCCTCCCCCTATTTATATTTAAAATTCAGAATGTTTTCCAGATAAAATATTTCGCTTCGAACCCGTTCTTTTCAAATCTGTTCAGAATTAGTATCTCTTATTTTCCAGAAACGTCTCGCAGCTAAAGTTGCGCCGCCCGCAATAAAGAGAATAATACTAACCGGCTCAGGAGTGACAACCATTTTGCCTGAAACAGATCCGGCAGCATTGTCTGTAAACGCAGTGCCGCTGCCGGACGAACCGGAATTAAAGCTGAAATCCATACCAAGATTTATATAGCCATGAGTGTTATAACTCGTCTCTAATTGTGTGATGTATGCAGATCCGTTTGCATTAAACGTTATATTGGTAAGATTGGACTTGGTATGGTCATACAATGGATTCAACTGAGTTCCAAACAAACTATCAGTAATAACAAAATTGTTGAGTTGCGCAGTAAGGTAGGTTATTCCTCCATTAGAAATGGTAAAACTGACCGGACTGGTCGTACTTGCCGAGTAGGTGCCGTCGAATGTCAGATTAGCCGGACTCTTCTGGTTATAAAGAGTGCCGATTGAAAACGTTGCCCCAGTAACAGGGTCACTCCCCTCACCAAAATAACTTCCGTCCAGATATTGCCCCCCGGTTATATTCCAGTTGGAGAAAGTGAGCTTGCATTTGCTCGCATTTCCACAATTACCATTGGTATAAGAAAAACTACCCGCGAAATCCAACCAGGGGAAATAAAGAGTATCTGCTACCGCAATATTTGATAACAGAAAAATGCTCACGAATAAAACAAGAACTGCAACTTTATTCACAAGAGTCATTTTCATGATGAACCTCCTCGACGATTTTATAGCTGTCAATTAATAGAAAATTTAATATCAGGATAGTTATAGATGACTATATTAAAAAATATTACAGGACTAATGTCAACTTTTTTATGATTTTTTATATGGGGTATAAGAATTTCATATTTGCCTTATTGCGCAAATAGTTAAGAAGCTTTTAGCATTTTAAACTTTGTACGTTTTGTATCATCGTCAAAAAACAGCCTTGACAAAAATATTGTCATATTCTAATATTTGAATATAATAATAATTGCACGAATAAATTTTATAATATTAACAAGGAGCTGAGAATGACTCTTTCAAAATATTTCCATGAAAAACTATATATAAACCTTTTTGGAAAAAACTGGCCGATGTGGCTCGGCGCTGTTTTGATAGCATTTCTGAACATACTGATGTTTTTATTTCTAATGCCCTTTGGCGGCATATATCCGGCTATAGCGGACTGGGGCATATGGATTTACAGGCTTGCAGGACTGAACATAACCCCTCCATGGGGTACTTTAACACCGCCTCATCTGAGCATCATAAGTATTGTGAATGCGGGATTGATATTAGGCACATTAAGTTCCGCCCTCCTTTCGCGACAATTTAAACTCAGAAAAGATTCAGCGTCCGGCTATATTCAGGGGTTTATCGGAGGGGCCTTGATGGGTATCGGCAGCTTCCTTGTCGGCGCGTGCATCTTTGGAGGTTTTTATTCATCGATCATGTCATTGTCCCTGAGCGGATTATACATGATGGCCGGATTGCTTGGGGGCGCTTATCTTGGCGGGAAATTTATGATATGGCAGGCCGTCAGAGAGGCGGAAAAAATGGAATTTCCGGAGATCGCCGACCTGAAGACAATCCCGGAGAAAAAGATCAGGAAGACGATTAATTATCCGTTATTGGGTATTGTTGTTACAATCACTTTATTCGTTTTGGCGTCAGTTTATTTTCTCACAGGAAAATATATCCTGGGGGGAATGCTCCTCTTCGGCGCAGCCTTTGGAATTGTCTTCCAGAGGTCCTCTTTCTGCATATCTGCCGGTTTCAGAGAAGTCTTCACATCACGGCACAATGAGCCTATGCGAAACATTCTGCTCAGCCTCATGATAGGCGCCGTGGGATTTACGATCATAAAAGCAAACGGCTTCAGGCCTTCTGATATGTTCGTCCTTCCGGCAGGCTTCCACAGCATTATAGGCGGAGCGGTTTTCGGATTCGGCATGGTCATAACAGGCGGCTGAGCGGCGGGCATGCTCTGGCGGTCCGCCGAGGGATATATAAGACACTGGTTCGCATTGCTTGGGGCCATGCTTGTTGCAGGCTTATGGGTGCCTCTTTATGGAGAGCAGGCGGGCAACGGCCGGCTTTACGGCAAGACGATATTTTTACCTGACAAGTTAGGCTGGGGAGGGGCCTTGATCGGTATGCTGGCAATACTGTCGGCTTTCTACTTTTTTATAACGTGGCTTGAACTTAAAAAGAAGTAGTGATAAACCTGAACCAAAGGAGGACAGGATGAGCAAGACCTTTACACTTTTATTAGGCACGTCGCCGTATTCTTATGAGAATACGCTCACGACAGTGAAGATCGCTGAAGCCGCCCTGAATAAAGGGCATACGGTCAACGTCATTGCATCAGGCGACGGGATTTACTGTTTCCTGAAAGGGCAAAAGGCAAAGGGCATAACCAATGCGGAAGAGAAATTCTCGGAGCTTATCCGGAAGGGCCTGAGGGTATATCTCTGAGGCGGGTGTCTCAACTTTCGCCGTGCGGTGAAAGATGATTATCTCGATAACGCGGAAGTCGGCACACTCAAGGGTCTTTTTAAGACGATGGGTGAAACCGATGTCTGGCTGAATATGGGGGCATAAGTCCACACAATGGGTAACAAGACAGGAAATAGTATTTGCGCTCATTCTCGTCCCGACATATGGGGACTCCGAGGTTTTTGCCTCTTGATAATTAAAATGTTTAGAAGGACTATCGGCAAAAGAAACCGCTTAAATACTATTTCCTGCCTTCCGATTCAATTCATGATCAAGGGATAGGAGGAAGTCATGGGAAAAATTGCAATTATTCTGAGAAGGTCGCCATATGGTGACATAAACGCAGCCGAGGCTGTGAGGCATGCCCTGGGAGGCGCTGCGGATGAGCTGGGCGTTGACCTCATTCTTGTTGACAGCGGGGTCCTTCTGGCAAAGCAGGGACAGGACGATACGGACACGGGCTTTACGAATCTGGGGAATGTGCTGACGGACTGCATTGAGATGGGCGTTGATATATATGCAGATAAGCATTCAATCAGAGAACAGGATATGGATACGGCTGATATCCCCGAAGGGATCAAGATAGTAAACGGCCCCGAGATCGCCGAAATTATTAAAAATGCAAAGACAACAATGATTTATTAAGGAGGTCATCATGTTTGTGATTGTCAAAAGCGGGCCTGAAACTCAGGATGGGAAGAGAGGTGTAAAACTGGCAAGAGACATGGGCGCGGATTTATGCCTGGTCCAGAACGCGGTATACTTTGCTCAAAAGGAGAGACTTGAAGGTTTTTGCGGGACGTTATATGCCCTTGAAGATGACTTGAGGCTGAGGGGTTTGAAAGACGATGAATTAGAGAAGGAAACAAAAAAATTAGGGTATGTCGGCCTCGTTGAGATAATGGCCGATGAAGATAAAGTAGTCGGGATGTTTTGAGATAGCAGTTAGTAGCAAATAGTTAGTAGTTAAGGGTAGTCATTACCCTTACTGACTGCTTGCTGCTTTTATGAAAAAAAGGAGGCAATATGGCAAAAATAGTAATTATAGGCGGGTCTTTCGGAGGTTTGACGGCGGGTTTTGAACTCAAGAGACTTCTCGGCAATAAAGCAGAAGTGACGCTGCTATGCGATACCGACAAATTTGTCTTTGTCCCTTCCCTTCCCTGGGTATCAATGGGCTGGAGAAGACCCGAAGATATAACAATAGGACTTGAAAAAATTCTTGCCGCCGGGGGCATAAGATTTTTTCCTGAAGCGGCAGTTGGAGTGGATGCGGACGCAGCGAAGGTCATAACAGCGGCGCATGAATTTCAATACGACTACCTTGTCATTGCTACCGGGCCTGACCTTGGTTTTTCATCAGTTCCCGGGTTTGGTCCATATGGCGGACATACGGAATGTATCTTCACCCTTGATCAGGCCTTGAAAACAAAGAAAGCATGGGACAGGTTTCTTGAAAACCCGGGACCCATTGCTGTCGGAGCGGTCCAGGGTGTAAGCTGTTTCGGGCCTGCCTATGAATATGCGTTTGAGGTGGACACTGAGTTGAAAAGGAGAAACATCCGGCACAGGGTCCCTATTACATTTGTCACCTCTGAACCATATATAGGCCATTTCGGGATCGGAGGGCTGAAAAAATCCAGAAGTATTATGGAAGATGAATTTGCGGACAGGGAGATTAAGCTGATTACAAATCAGTCAGTGGAGGAATTTACGCCGGACGAAGTCAGACTTAAAGACGGGACAAAACTCCCTTTCAAACTCGCAATGTTTGCCCCCCCGATGGCAGGGGTCAAGGCAGTTTTTCATCTCGGCAACCCAAAGGGTTTTATTCCTGTTGATGCTAATTACCGCCATAAGAATTACAAGAATATCTTTTCTGTTGGAGTTGCGATAGCAATAGCACCTCCGGAACAGACACCCGTGCCAACGGGCGTGCCGAAGACCGGCTACATGACTGAACATATGGCAAAATACGCGGCTGAAACTATAGCGTCGGAGGTCCTCGGAAAATCTTTGCCGAAAACCGGGCCTGTCGGGGCGCTATGTATTATGGATATGGGAAATACGGCGGCATTGATGAAGGCATATCCCGTACTTCCGCCAAGAAAGACAGCGGAGCTTAAAGAAGGTAAAAGATACAGATGGGCGAAGCTTGCATTCGAAAAATATTATCTCTGGAAGATCAGGAGAGGTTTAACCGGTCTTCCTTAAAACCAGGTGGAGGTCGTCATGCGTAAATTTTCCCTTGTTCACTTCTCCGTAAACCACCCTAAGTCAGTTGTGCTTCTGACAATTCTCATTACCCTCGTCTTCATGACCCGGTTCCCCAGGATAACAACTGACACAAATCCGAAACACATGCTCCCCGCAAACTCGGACGTGAGGGTCTGGAACGACGAAGTCGACAGTACATTCGCGCTGTACGAGGACATGATAGTTCTTGGAATCGTCAATGAAAAAGGCATTCTCAATAAAGATACTCTCGGAAAAATTCAGAGGATAACGGACGAAATACTGAATATTAAAGGAGTCGCCGCAAGGGATGTAAACAGCTTCCCGACTATCACCAATGTAACGGCGGAACAGGGCGTCCTGAAAGTAGCGCCCCTCATGACAAAAATTCCGGAGAGCGACGCAGAGGTCGGGTCCCTCGGTAAAATGCTTTATGAGAATCCCCTTTTCATCAACCGCATAATCTCGAAAGACGGCAAAACTACAGCCATATATGTCCCGCTTGAGAAGGACGCAAACGGCAAAGAAGTAGCGGACAAAATAAAAGAGATTGCCGGCAAAGAGAAAGGCGATGAAAAATATTACGTTGCAGGAGACCCTGTCGCACGCGACACCTTCGGCGCCGAGATGTTCAAGCTCATGGCGGTATTTGCGCCGATAGCCGGGATGGTCATGCTTATTGTGAGATACCTTATGTTCAGGGACCTTTTCCTCTCCGTCACGCTCATGATGGACGCGATGGTCAGCATCATCTGGAGCATGGGGCTTTTAATAGCGTTTGGATTTCCTGTCCACATTATGAGCTCGATGGCGCCTGTCTTTCTGATGGCAATCGCGACCGACAGCATACATATCTTCAATGAGTTTTATTTCCGCTACAAAGAGAAGAAAGATAAAAAGACGGCGATCATTGAAACAATGAATGCCGTGAGCCGTCCCGTGCGTTATACCGCTCTTGCAACGGCAGTGGGTTTCGGCGTGCTCCTGTTCATGAATATCATACCCGTCAAGGTCTTTGGCGGGCTCGTCGCATTCGGCACTGTAATGTTGAGAGTCTTAAGCTTCAGTTTCATCCCCGCGATGTTCACTTTTGTGAATGAAGAAAAGATCGAGAAGGCGTCAAGGAGCGAGGACATTGAATTCAGCAGGACCTCACAATTGCTGAAAAGCCTTGCCGGTTTTGGCACGCATAAACCAAAGGCCACGGTCTTTGCCGGTCTTATACTTTTTGTAATAGCGATCATCGGGCTGACAAAGATAGTAGTCAACAACAACATGGTGGAGTGGTTTAAAAAAGACAGCGAGGTGCGCATTGCCGACAGAGTTATGAATCAGGCCCTCGGCGGCACGTCTCTCGGCTACATAGTGGCGCTGTCAAATGAAGACGGCTTTATAAAGACACCCGAAGCCATGAGGTATATTGAAGGACTTCAAAGACATCTGGAGAAACTTCACATAGTCGGGAAGACGAGCTCGGTTGCAGATTATGTAAAGAGAATAAACCTTGTCCTGCATGATAATGACCCGAAATATGACGCGGTCCCTGACACAAAGGAGACAATCGGTCAGTATCTGTTTTTGTTCGGCATGTCTGCAAAGCCGTCTGATCTGGACAATGTTGTTGACTATCCGTTCAGAAAAGCAAATATCTGGGTCCAACTGAAGACGTGGGACGCCCAGGCAATGAGAGATGTCATAGAGGCGACGGACGAATATAAGAAGTCTCACCCTGTTCCGATGGAATTTAAACCGGCGGGCATCGCCTATTTTAATCTCGTATGGAATGATGAGGTCCTCTACGACATGCTGAGGGGATTTATTATTGCGTTGATCGTGGTGTTTCTTATCCTTGTAGTTAACTTCCGGTCAGTAAAATGGGCGATCGTCGGATATACCCCTCTTCTATTTACAATACTGCTCATTTACGGCGTCGTAGGTTACATCGGCAAAGACTTTGACATGCCGATATCCGTGCTTTCATGTCTCAGTCTCGGCATGGCCGTGGACTTTGCAATACATTTTATAAGCAGGTTCAGGCAACACTTAAGTGAGAAGTCAGAAGTGAGAAGTCAGAAGTCAGAAGATGCTAAAAATCTCGTCACCGACGCTTTATTATGGACCGCGGCGCGACCCGGAAAGGGCATAATGCGCAATGCCGTGCTCTTTGCCGCTTCCTTTGCCGTGATGATGTTTGCATCTCTTACGCCGTATATCACGGTAGGCGCATTCATTGTCAGTATGATGCTGCTCAGCGCAATAATGACTATAATTTATGTGCCTGCGCTTATAACGTTATTGCAGGGATGGTTGTTTTGTGATAAATGTGAGGGAGGAAAAAATAAATTTTAATTGGAGGTTTAAGATGAAACGATATTTGATTGCATTGCTCATAGTGCTTTTGCCTCTCAGCGCGTCCGCCCTTACCGCAGATGAGGTAATGAAGAAATCACAGGCCGCATTTCTTTATCAGGGCAAAGACTTCAAGGCAAGGGTAATGATGAAGCTGATAAGCAAAAGCGGTCAGGAGCGGGTCAGGGAGCTTACCATGCTGAGAAAAAACTACGGCGCATCCGGCGGCGAGCAGAAATATTTCATGTATTTCTTCCAGCCTGCCGACGTGAAAGACATGACATTCATGGTGAACAAATATCCTGCAAAAGACGATGACAGATGGCTCTTCGTCCCCGCAATAAACATGGTCAGAAGAATCGCCGCGCAGGACAAGAGCTCAAGCTTTGTCGGCTCTGATTTCACCTATGAAGATGTTTCGGGAAGGGACATAGAAGACGATACACATGAGATTGTGAAGGAAGAAAAGCTCGCAGGGAAAGACTGTTATGTAATTAAAAGCTCTCCAAAGGCGGGCGATGTGGATTACAGTTACAAACAATCATGGATTGATAAGGCTGATTTCCTGCCGGTGAAGGAAGAATATTATGATAGAAGAGGCGAGCTTTACAGGGTGTTCACCGCTGAAGAAATTAAAGAAATGAAAGGGTTCCCGACCGTTACAAAAAGGACCATGAAAAATCTTCAGAGCGGTCACAGGACAGAAGTTACATATTTGAAAGCGGATTACAACATCGGCATTGAGGACAGCCTTTTTTCAGAAAGATTTCTCAAGCAGCCGCCGAAGAAATGGATTGAATGAAAAAACAGAGCAGCAGAGCAACAGAGCAGCAGAGCAGCAGGTCACTGCTCTGCTGGATTATTGTTCTACTGGTCTCCTGCTCTACTGTTCCGCCTTCTTCATACGCATCCGATATCTCATTTCACGGCTTCCTTCAGGGTAATTACTCCTTCAATACGGACTCATCAAATCCTGACGGTAAGGACATGAAATGGGCTGAGGAGAGATTGCAGTTGAAACTTGATGCGAGAAAAGACCCGTTGAACTTCTTTATAAAAGCCGATGCTTTTTATGATCATATCGACGACGCATCACATCTGGAGTTAAGAGAAGGATATGCCGATTTCACGTCTTCAAGCTATGATCTGAGGATCGGAAGGCAAATTATCACGTGGGGGCTTGGCGATTTGATTTTCATCAATGATGTATTCCCAAAAGACTACGAGGCGTTCTTTTCCGGAAGACCTCTGGAGTATCTGAAAAAGGGAATTGACGGCATCAAGCTCGGCATGTACCCGTCCTTTGCCTCCGCCGAATTGATTATCATCCCTTTTTTTGAACCGAACAATTTTCCCGATCCAAAGAGATTCCATATGTTCGACCCGATGCCGCTCATAACAAAGAGAGAGGAAGAAAAGCCTGCAAGTACTTTCGACAACACCGAGATTGCTTTCAGAATGTACCGTGATGTAGCAGGCTTTGATGCGTCATTATATTATTATCGCGGTTTTTTCAGGCAGCCCTCCATGCTTCCTGACAGCATGACTGCGCCGTCAAAAATCACGTTATTTTATCCAGAACTCTCGGTCTATGGAGCAAGTCTTCAGGGCAGGATGCTTGACGGTGTTGTAAGTTTTGAAGCAGGCCATTACGATTCGAGAGAAGACAGAGACGGCACAGACCCGATGACTCCAAATTCACAGACAAAATTTCTCATCGGTTATCAGAGACAATTATGGGAAGACTTCACCATCGGCTTACAGTATTTTGGAGAATACATGCATGATTATTCCGAATATGAAAAGAATCTTCCGTCAGGGTTCCCGCAGGAAAAGAAATATCATGACCTTGCCTCTGCAAGACTTACACAGTTTCTGATGCACCAAACCCTGAGGCTTTCCTTCTTTGCTTTTTACAGTCCGTCATATGAAGACTACCTGCTGAATCCGGAAATTAAATATAATTTCTCCGATTCTGTATGGGCAGCGACAGGCGCAAACATCTTCGGCGGGGGAGAGGAATGGGACCAGTTCGGACAATTGGACAAGAACGATAATATTTATTTGCAGATGAGATATGAGTTTTAATCTTGACACTTAACTTCACATATATGCTAATATCTGCATATATGAATAATTTGGGTTCAAGAATTGAAATCCTTAAACTCATTGCTCATCCGGCGAGAATTGCCATCCTGGATGAACTCGCAAAAGGCGTAAAGTGTGTAAGCGACCTTGAGGAATTTCTTGAACTGAGCCAGTCCAATGTCTCACAACATCTTTCCGCTCTGAAACATTCAGGCCTTATCGATTACTTCATCGACGGACGCCTCAGATGTTACTTTCTGAAAAATCCTCTTGTTCCCGATATTCTTGCTATCCTTAAAAAAGATTATCCGTCTCAACTACCCGGTCCTGAATGTTGTCCGGTCACCAAAAAAGGAAAGTATCATGGTGAAAGAAAAAGATAGATTTTAAGGGAGGCAATAATGACTCTTTCCGAATATTTTCATGACAATATTTACGCAAAGCTCTTTGGAAAGACATGGCCAAAATGGATCGGCGGTCTATTGCTGGCTTTCCTGAACATATTGTTTTTCCTTTATGTAATGCCTCTCGGCGGAATCTATCCTGCAATTGCCGATTGGGGCATATGGATATACAGGCTTGCAGGCGTAAACATTGAGCCGCCGTGGGGCTCTCTGGAAGTCCCCTGGTTAAGCCTGACATCTGTTTTAACTGTCGGCTTGATATTCGGGGTCTTTATTTCAGCGCTGTTATCAAAACAGTTTAAATTCAGAAGAGATACAAGGGGCGGTTATATACAGGCCTTTCTCGGTGGGACATTAATGGGCGTCGGAAGCTTCCTCGCAGGGGCTTGCATCATAGGCGGCTTTTATTCATCCGTTATGTCTTTATCGTTTAGCGGTTTTTATATGATGACCGGGCTGATAGCGGGAGGTTATTTCGGCGGTAAGCTGATGATATGGCAAGGACGCAGAAAGGCCCAAAAAATTGTGCTGGATATCAAACCCGTGCCCAAAGATCCGGTCCGGAAAGAATACAAATCCAGCCAGCCGAAATACGGGGTAATTGCGCTGTTTATTATGTTCGTTATCGCAGCAGCTTATTTTTTTGCCGGTAAAAACATTCTCGGTGGGGTGTTTCTTTTCAGCGCGGTCTTCGGGATCGTCTTTCAAAGGTCTGCCTTTTGTATAACTGCGGCATTCAGGGAAATTTTCACCACCAGGAGTAACGAAATGATGCGCAGCCTTATGCTCAGTCTTATGATCGGAGTTACAGGATTCAGCATCATTAAGGCAAATGGTTTCAGGGCCGCAGACATGTTTGTCCTTCCGGCCGGTTTGCACAGCATTGCCGGCGGCTTGTTATTTGGGTTCGGTATGGTAATAACAGGGGGTTGAGTGGTCGGCATCCTCTGGCGGTCAGCCGAGGGATATACCAGACACTTTATTGCGATACTTGGGACCATGGTTGCAGCAGGCTTATGGGTCCCGATTTATGGTTTTAAAGTAGGGGAAGGCCCGCTTTACGGAAAGGCGCTGTTTTTACCTGACATGTTCGGCTGGGGCGGCGCTTTAATGCTCACCTTGGTAATCCTGATATTTTTCTACTTCTTTGTTACATGGCTTGAAATCAGAAAAAAGACTTGAGATGAATTTGAAATACGATATCCGAATTTAAAGTAAAGGGGGTGATAATATTGCCTGACCACTTTGAAGTGGACATAAGGAACACTATGTGACCGTATCCCAAATATGTTATTCCACAAGTTTTGGAAAAACTTGCAAAAGCGGAAAAAGGTACAAGTGTGGATGTCTTTGTGGACTGCCCGTCTGCCATAGACGAGATACCGGGCATTTTAAGCAAAGAAGGATACACCGTCAACACAACACAGATCGGCGACGGTGAATATAGAATAAGGGCTGAGAAACAGTAAGGAGGAAACATGCCGGCAAACAGCAGGACAATAATTGTTTTAGGCGCAGGGGTGGGAGGGCTTGTAACGGCGAATGAACTCAGGAAAAGATTAAGTAAAGAGCACACTGTCATCCTCATCGACAAATCAGAAGAGCATATTTCCTATTCATCGGCGCTGTGGGTGGCCATCGGGGAGCGCGGGCAGGAAGAGATCAAAAAAGATGTTTCACGATTAACGCGTGAGGGGGTCGATTTTGTACAGGATGAAATACAAAAAATCGACCTTGCCGGCAAGATTGTAAAGACGTCAAAAAGAGATCTCCGTTACGATTACCTCGTTATTTCTCTCGGAGTTTCATTAGCTCCTGAAACCGTGCCGGGTCTTACCGAAGCCATGAATAAAAACGCCTTCAACTTCTACACCCTTGACGGGATATTGAAGGCAAAAGACGCCCTCAATAATTTTTCGAAAGGCAACCTGATTATTATGGTCTCCGCCCTCCCCTACAAATGCCCGGTTGCCCCAAACGAATTTTCTCTCCTCCTGAATTCCTTTTTCACCAAAAGAGGCCTGAGGAAAGACATCAACATTAAGGTATGCACGCCGGAAGTCCTTCCTATGGGAGGAAACGGGCCCAAGACCGGGAGCATTGTAAAAGGCCTGATGGAAAGCGCCGGAGTAGAGTACAAGTCGCAGCACGCCGTACAGGCTGTTAACTCAGACAAAAATGAAATAGTTTTCGACAAAGGCACGATGAATTATGATCTGCTTCTGGTCATCCCTCCTCACAAAGCGCCGAAGGTGATTGTCGAAGCAGGACTGGCTGAACCGGACTGGGTGCCTGTAGACAAAAATACCCTGAAAACGAAATTCGATAACGTCTACGCGATAGGCGATAACGCAAAGGTGAAACTGCCGGGTGAATGGAAACAGGGCATGCCTTTGATGCTTTCCAAAGGAGGGGTTTTCGCGCATTACGAAGCAAAAGTTATCGCGGAAAATATCGCCAATGAAATTCTGGGCAGCAAAGAGAGGGTGGAATATACCGGACGGGCAGCATGCTTTGTCGAGACAGGCTTCGGAAAGGCCGGGCTTGCGCAGGGATATTTCTTCACAACGCCCACGCCGAACACTGTTTTCCTGAAACCGTCACGTATATTACACCTGAGCAAGATCATGTTTGAAAAATACTGGCTCTCCGAATCAGCGCTGTTCAGAGGCATCATGAATTTTTTCATGGAAAACTGGATGTACGGAGAATATAAGAGAAGGGGTTAAACATATTAACTGTCTAACAGTCTGCTGAAAAAGTATTTGAGCTGTCATTGCGAACGAAGTGAAGCAATCCGCTTCTATATTAATCAATATGTTTGAGATTGCTTCGTCACTACCGTTCCTCGCAATGACATTGAAAACC
>QZJG01000006.1 GCA_003599275.1 Nitrospiraceae bacterium
GCTTAAATGTCCGGTCTCCGATACGGTGAGGGCGGCTTCAATAGTCTCCAGGTCCCTCATCTCTCCGATAAGCACTATATCGGGGTCCTGCCTCAGCACATATCTGAGGGCGTCCTTGAAAGATGCAGTGTCGGCGTTTATTTCTCTCTGGTTTACGAGACAGTTCTTGTGGGAGTGAAGAAACTCGATAGGGTCTTCTATAGTTATAATATGCTCCTGGCGTTCCTTGTTGATCTTGTCGATCATGGCCGCCAGGGTTGAGGATTTCCCGCAGCCTGTCGGTCCCGTTACAAGGATAAGCCCTCTCGGTTTCCTGGTCAGCTCACTTATTATGGGAGGCAGTCCGAGCTCGCCGAATGTTTTGATTTCGTAAGGGATCGTTCGGAAGGCCCCCGCCACCGCGCCTCTTTGCATAAAGATGTTCGCCCTGAAGCGGCTCAGTTTTTTCACCCCGAAGGACAGGTCCAGCTCATTGTTTTCCTCGAATTTATGTTTTTGTGTATCGGTGAGGACGCTGTAGCAGAGCGCCTTTGTATCGGCCGGAGAAAGGGCCGCGCCGTCTAAAGGGACAAGTTTCCCATCGACCCTTATCCGGGGCGGCGTGCCGGTGCTTACATGAAGGTCCGAGGCGCCCCTGTCGATCATGATTTTCAGCAGCTCATATAAAGTTTCCATAGACTAATCCATTATCCGATTTTATAACCAGCCTAAGCAGTAATCGTAATCACAATGTGTTATTAATTGTTTCGGCAATTCCGGGAAATTCTTTACCTTTTGCAATTTTGCATTCTCCGGATCAATCTCCAAAGGTGACCCTCAGGACCTCCTCTACAGATGTGGCCCCCTCTTTCAGTTTGGTAAGACCGCTCATTCTCAGTGTCTTCATCCCCAGCCTTGTGGCGCCTTTTTTTAAATCAGAGGCGGGCGCGCCCTGAATAATCAGCTCCTTTAAATCATCCTTTACCGGCATTACCTCATAAAGCGCGATCCTTCCTTTATATCCGGTGCCGCTGCATATTGAGCAGCCCCTGCCTTTGAAGCATTTGAATGTGTTGAGCTCTTCTTGCAAAATGCCCATGTCGAGGAGGGTCGATTCCGGGACATTCTCTTCCTCCCTGCAGTTTTCACAGACCTTCCGGCAGAGCCTCTGCGCGAGTATCAGCAGGACCGACGCCGAGACCAGGAAGGGCTCAATCCCCATATTAAGCATTCTCGATACGGTGCTCGGCGCATCGTTTGTATGGAGAGTGCTCAGGACGAGGTGGCCTGTCAATGCCGCCTTTACGGCGATCTCCGCGGTCTCCTTGTCTCTGATCTCACCTACCATTATTATGTCGGGGTCCTGCCTGAGGAACGACCTGAGGGCCGCTGCAAAGGTGAGTCCTATATCTTCCCGGACATGCACCTGATTGACGCCCAGAAGGTTGTATTCCACAGGGTCCTCGGCGGTCATGATGTTCACGTCTATTTTATTTATGGTGCTTAGAGCGGAATAAAGGGTAGTGGTCTTGCCGCTTCCGGTGGGGCCTGTAACCAAAACCATGCCGTAAGGGGAACGTATGGCCTCGTCGAAGTCCTTTAACGCCTGCTGTTCAAATCCGAGCCTTGTGAGATCGAGCACAAGACTGCTCTTGTCGAGGATTCTCATGACTATTTTTTCGCCGAAGAGCGTAGGCAGGGTCGAGACGCGCAGATCGACGGTACGGTTCTTCACCTTGAGTTTGATCCTCCCGTCCTGGGGGAGGCGCCTTTCGGCGATGTCGAGCTCCGCCATGATCTTTATCCTGGAGGACAGTGCGGCCTTTACTCTTATGGGCGGCTGCATGACGTCATAAAGCACACCATCTATCCTGTAGCGCACCCTGAAGTCCTTTTCGTAAGGCTCAATATGGATATCGCTTGAGCCCCTCGCTATCGCCTCGCCGAGTATGAGGTTGACGAGTTTTACGACCGGCGCCTCTTCGACTGCGTTTTTTAATTCAGATATATCGACGTCTTCTTCCGTCTCCTGGATAAGGTCCAGATTCTCCGCTGTCGCGTCTGTCAGGCTGTCTACCACGGTCTGAAGCGCGTCCGACTGCTCATAATATTTTGTGATGGCGCCTTTAATCGACGTTTCAGTGGCGACAACGGGTTTTACGTCATAGCCCGTCATGAATTTTATGTCATCTATCGCGAATACGTTGGACGGATCGGCCATCGCTATCGTCAGTGAGGCCCCGTTTTTTGAGATCGGGAATATCTGATACTTGTAGGCAACATCATAAGGGATGAACTTGACGACGGAAGGGTCGATCCCGTCGGCTGAAAGCGAAATGGCAGGGACCCCGTATTGCCTGCTCAGGAACTGGACGAGCATTTCATCGGTTATGAAGGCGAGCTTGATGAGGCTTGTGCCGATGCGGCCGCCTTCTTTTTTCTGCAGATCAAGGGCCTTCAGCAGTTGCTCTTCCGTGATCAAATTGTTGCTTACAAGCAATTGGCCTAATTTGGGAGCCATTTAATGCTACCTCGAATTCCTGATTAAACTCTTTTCAGCATTTCCGCAACTGCGCGCAGATATATCATATTCCAGTATCTAATCGGCAAGTCCGTGGTGAAACTGAAGAAATTTGCGGGCTTTAAGTCCGGACAGTCTGTACCCTGCCTGTCAGTGCCTTGTCTATTTCGGCCTCATCATCTGAAGGCATTGGGACGTTATCAAAAAGCTCCCATCTTTCCGCATGCTCCGCATGTTTGCCGGGCACAAGTAATGACAGTGGGGAAAGTGTCTCCATCTCGAGCATGAAATCGTTTACATATGTTTCATATGACACACCGAAATCAGGATATCCGGTATTCGGAAAATGCCTGTAATATTTAATGAATAGACGATTATGATTGAAATACGCGGCCCATCCGTTTTCATTCGACGTCCCGATCTTCAGAGGCGCTTTAGTGCCGGGGTCCTGACGCAGCATTATGTATTTATTGCCGAAACACAGGCGTGGGTCATTAAGCTTTGTATACGGCCACAGAGAGATGAAGCGGTTGGGAAGAAGCCCCGTGTCCCTGCCGGTTTGAGGAATAATTTCCCGGCCTCCCGTTGCCATTGCAGTTATACTCCATACAGCCAGTTCTACCGGCCATGTGCCCGTGTTCGTCAGTCTGTGAAGGATTTTAACGGAAGAGTCTGCAGCGATCGTTATCTCCATTTCTTTTGCTATTCTTGTATCCGGTTCAATATCCTGTCTGGTCCTGATGCCGTCCGTGATTTCCTGCCATTGGACCGGCGAGTTGTCCGGTCCGTAGGTCCTCTGTCTTGACTCTGGGCTGTGCCACAGCCGGTGACCGCCGTAGATCCTCCATTCGTCCCCGCCGGTCAATCCTTTTGTGGATTCGACTTCGCACAGTTCATTCTCCCTGCCGGTAAAGCCGTACCGTATGATGCGCGGACCGACGTCGGTGGTCACTATCAGCTCGATGGTCCCGTTACCAATGCTTATACAATTGTTCCAGCCCCCGTACGGCAGCTTCCGGACCTTTACTTCTGACATAACTCCCTCCGTTCATGAAAAGCTATTATAAACAGACTTTCATTATACATGATTCCAGGCGGCAGGAAGGGCAGGAATTGACAGGGTCAATAAAATGCTGATATTGTAGATGGGACTTCAGAATGGGGGGTTTTTTGATCGGAAGGAATGCCGGGGCTCGCCGGAAAAACCAGAGAGGCGATGAGTACATGAATCTACATCACGACAGGAAATGCATCCTCGTTGTAGACGATGATCAGTACGTGCTCGAATCAATTTCAAAGCTCCTTACCGCTTACGGTTATGACGTTGTATCCTGCAGAAGCGGAGAAGAAGCGCTGAGCCGGTTAGTTAAGGAAAATGTAAAGCTTATATTGACGGATGTAAAGATGCCCGGTATTTCAGGGGTTGATCTCCTTGCCCTGGTGCATGATGCCGATCCGAAAATGCCTGTAATCCTGATGACGGGCTTCGCCGAGCTGGATATGGCGATAGGGGCCATCAAGAAAGGCGCTTTTGATTTTATTACCAAGCCGTACAATCCCGAATATATTATTCATTCCATAGAACGGGCGGTGCGGTATGCCGAGCTCCTGCAGCTTGAGGAGGACTACAAACACAGGCTTGAAGAAACTGTAAGGAAACAGACCCGGCAGTTGTTCGATCTGAGCCGTGAGGTGATAAAGCGCCTGACGGCGGTTGCGGAATTCAGGGATTCCGATTCAGGCGCGCATGTGTCCAGAATGGGGCTCTATTCAAACAAGATAGCCGAGGCGCTTAATATGTCGATAGAGTTTATTGATGCGATAACCTATGCGAGCTCGCTTCATGATATAGGCAAGATAGGGATTGCAGACAATATCCTTCTGAAGCCGGGGCCTTTTACCCACAAGGAATTCGAGATCATGAAGACCCACACCGTTATAGGCGAAAATATACTTTCCGACTCTTCAAATCAGATTATTAAAATGGCGGCGTCCATTGCACTGAACCATCATGAAAGGTGGGACGGCACCGGGTATCCCCGGAAGCTCAAAGGCGAAAAGATACCCATCGAGGGAAGGATAGTGATCATCTGTGACCAGTATGACGCCTTAAGAAGCAAGAGGCATTATAAAACGGCCATGAGTCATGAGGAAGTCTTCAGGATAATAACGGGAGGCAACGGAAGGACCTTGCCCGTGCACTTTGATCCTGATGTCCTTGATGCGTTCAGGGGGCTCGCCCCTACGTTTGAAGAGATCTCCGAGACATACCCTGATTAGAAGAAGTTATTACGACCACCGTTTAAACAAGGTGTGCTCAATCCCGCCCAGGTCGAGGAGCTTGCCCACTACAAAATCCACGATGTCATTAATATGTCCCGGCTTATGATAAAAGGCCGGAACAGGGGGGGCGACTTTTGCTCCCGCCCTTGCAAGCCTGAGCATATTTTCAAGATGTATTACGCTGAAGGGCATCTCACGTGGGGCGAGTATGAGTTTTCTCCCTTCTTTCAACATGACGTCCGCAGACCTTTCGATTAGGTTGTTTGCATAGCCGCTGGCAATGCCGGAGAGCGTCTTCATGGAGCACGGGACAACAAACATTCCGTCTGTCATAAAAGAACCGCTCGATATGGGGGCCGCGAGATCGTGTTCGCCGTAATATCCGATTTTGTCGGAAGCAAACCGCTGCCGTATGATTTTTCCGGTCTCCTGTTCCGACTCCCCGGCCAGATCCATTCCCGTTTCTGTCCTGATAATAAAAAAGGCCTGGCCCGATATGCAGAGATGGACAAAGGCCCCGGATTTCAGCAACTCTTCAATCAGCCTGACCCCGTATACTGAACCGCTCGCGCCTGAGATCGCAACAACGAAGGATTTCATTGATACATTTTAGCATATACCTGTTTTTTTACATTCGAGCACTACCAGGTTTCTTTCAGCATTTATAACCGGGAGGTTTATTTTAAGGATTTCCCTGACGGTATTTTGTGCGTTTGGTCCTTTTAATTCATCCAGCTCCTCCGAAACCTTCGGCCCTTTACTCAATACAAGTATCCCGTCCTCCTTCACATAGGGACATGCCGCTTTGATAAATTCCCTGATGCTGAATGCGGCCCTTGAAACCATGACGTCAAAAGATTTCACATGCTCCGTTCCGAGGTCTTCCACCCTTTGTGTCAGGACGTGTACTCCGCTTAACTTTAACGATCTGATGATGTGCCTGAGAAAGGCGCATTTTTTTGCTGATGACTCGATGAGCGTTATGTCCATCTCCGGCCTGACAAGCTTGATCGGGACGCCGGGGAAGCCCGCGCCCGCCCCCACATCCGCCAATCGTACAGCATCTTCGGGAATGGCCTTAAGGTAAAGGACGGAATCGAGGAAGTGCTTTACGATTATGTCTTCATCGGTTTTTAATGAGGTAAGATTGCAGGCCCTGTTCCATTTCTTCAGTTCTGAAAGGAAGATCATAAAGGAATGGATTTGTCCTTCCGTGCAGGCAATGCCGGTTTCGCGTAGACCTTTTTCAAGTAATTTTTTTGCGTTCATGACAATTTCCCCAAGTCAATATTCTAACAATCTTCGTTAAATTTCTTCTTTATGGCGCGTCTTCAGGTCTTAAACCTTGACCGCGACGCTTCCGTTGTGCTACAAAAACACATGACAATTCAGCAGCAGTTGGCCCAATTACCGTCAGTCGACGAGTGTTTGAAGAGTTCATACGGCAAGAAATGGCTTGCCTCCTATGCCAGGAAGACGGTACTGCGCGCAATCAGGGAGGTCATTGATTCAAAGCGGAAAGAGATATTGAACGGGGCAGCGCCGGACATCTCAATCGACGCGATTTCACGGTGCATCGAAACCGCCGTCAAAAAGCATTCGGCGTACAAGCTCAGGCCCCTGATAAATGCCACAGGCGTAGTTATTCATACCAATCTCGGCAGATCGATACTTTCCGCCGTGGCAATTGAACATATGATGGTCACCGCAGGGAGTTATTCCAACCTCGAATACGACCTCTCCACCGGCAAAAGAGGGAGAAGGTATTCAAACATCAGGGATATCATCAAAGAACTCACCGGGGCGGAGGACGCCGTCGTGGTCAACAACAACGCCGCTGCGGTGCTCATATGTCTTGACACATTCGCAAAAGGCAGAGAAGTCATTGTGTCGAGGGGAGAGCTTGTCGAGATAGGGGGCTCTTTCAGGATACCGGAAGTAATGAAGGCAAGCGGCGCGATATTGAGAGAGGTCGGCACAACGAACAAGACACATTTTGCCGATTATGAAAATGCGCTTTGCGGCAATACTGCGCTTTTACTGAAGGTCCACCAGAGCAATTACAGGGTGATCGGTTTCACCGAGGAGGTCCCGGTAGAAAAGCTGATGAAGCTCGGCAGGGAATACGGTATCCCTGTTATGGATGACCTGGGCAGCGGCTGCATGATCGATCTTAAAAAATACGGGGTCCCCGGAGAGCCGACTGTTCAGGAGGTCGTAAGGACGGGCGCGGATGTTGTGACCTTCAGCGGAGACAAGCTCCTGGGCGGTCCCCAGGCGGGAATTATAGTCGGCAAAGAAAAACTGATTCAAAAAATACAGAAGAACCCTTTGCTCCGCGCCATGAGGATAGACAAGATGACCCTCGCGTCGCTTGAGGCGACTTTCATGCAGTACCTTGACGAGGAGAAGGCGCTCAGGGAAATCCCTGCCCTCAGGATGATGACGGAGCCTGTGGAGATAATCAGGAAGAGGGCAAAAAAGATTTACGCTTTGCTGAAAAAGGACATATCCGGTGCTGCACAAACCGAAGTCGTGCCCGACCAGTCGCAGGCAGGCGGCGGCTCGCTTCCGGAGATTAATTTTCCGACCTTTGCGGTATCTGTCAAGCCGGACAATATCTCCGTGAACGAACTGGAAAAAAGACTGCGCCTCGGCGATATCCCGGTAATCGCAAGGATCAAGGGCAATGCACTGCTCATTGACGCAAGGACAGTCCAGGACGGGGAAGTGAAGGACCTGGTGAGGTGTGTGAGTACGGCGCTTGGGCTTTCGCGGGATGACGGCACAATCTCCAATATTAAAATTATAAACGCAAAAAATTAATACATGGACCGTTATGTAATTCTCGGCACGGCAGGACACATCGATCACGGCAAGAGCTCCGTGGTAAAGGCCCTGACAGGCACTGACCCCGACAGGCTCAAGGAAGAAAAGGAGCGGGGCATCACCATTGACCTCGGTTTTGCCGATTTGGCCTATCCTGACGGTCTTAAGGTCGGCATTGTCGATGTCCCCGGACACGAGCGCCTGATAAAGAACATGCTTGCAGGAGCAGGCGGGATTGACATTGTGCTCATGGTCATTGCCGCAGATGAAGGGATAATGCCGCAGAGCAGGGAGCACCTCGACATCTGCAATCTGCTGAAGGTCAAGCGGGGACTAATTGTAATAAACAAATCGGACCTTGTCGAAAAAGACTGGCTTGCGCTCATTGAGGACGACATCAGGAAATTCGTGAAAGGCACTTTTCTCGACAGCGCGGAGATGATTGCCGTATCTTCAAGGACAGGTCACAACATCGATCTTTTGAAGGAAAAGATACACGGGCTCGCACTGACTATCGAACCCAAATCCGTCAATGGCATTTTCAGGCTTCCCGTTGACAGGATATTCACACTGAAAGGCTTTGGAACGGTCGTTACCGGGACCGCTGTTTCAGGCAGCATCTCGCTTGATTCCCCTGTTGAAATACTCCCCAGAAAGATCCCGACAAAAGTACGGGGGCTTCAAAGCCACGGCGAAGCGCTTAAGACCGCTTACGCGGGGCAGAGGGTGGCCATCAATCTTCAGGGGGTCCCAACCGGTGAAATCCAGAGAGGCGATGTTGTAACTGTCCCCGACAGGATCAATACCACTTATGTTATCGATTCTGAAATCGAGATATTGAAAGACCCTTCCGTCGATGCGTTGAAAACCAGGAGCCTTGTCCACTTTCACTCCGGCACATCGGAGCTTGTGGCGAGGATTATCATATACGATAAAGACAAGCTGGACCCGGGTGACAGGGCATATTGCCAATTCAGATTTAAAACGCCTGTTGCGGTAATGGCGGGAGACAGATACATTGTCAGAAAGTTTTCCCCGCTTCTGACGATCGGCGGGGGGGAGATACTCGATCCTTCCCCGATACGCGGCAGAAAGAGTGAGAAGCTCCGGGACCTGCAGGTCTTTGAGCAGGGCAAATTGAAAGAAAAGCTTTCCCTGAAGATACTTCAGGGCGGGTCAAACGGGTTGACTCTGTCTGACGTCGAGGGCTGGATCAAGGCTGAACTGCCCGACATAAGGAAGGAAGTGACCTCCCTGATTTCAGAAGGAAGTGTCATCAAGTGTGAAGGGAGATATTTGCATAAAGAGGCCTTTGACGGCTTCTCAACGAAAGCGGTTGCTGCGCTCTCCGGTTTTCACAAGACCGGTCCTTTGAAGCCGGGTATGCCCAAGGAGGCCCTGAGGGCGTTGTTTAAAGGTCTTGACGAAAAACTTTTTGAAACGCTCCTTGCTCTTGTGAAAGGGGTGATTGTCGATAAGGACATCCTGAGGCTCAGCACATTCAGGATTTCCTTGAGTGAAGATAAAAAAATCCTGAAGGACCGGATATTGTACGCGCTCGAACAGGCCGGTTTTCAGCCTCCGACAAAGGATGAACTCGCCCAGTCGATATCGCTGAAAAAGGAAGAGGTCAATGAATTGCTCAAAATTATGGCTTCCGAAAAAAGTCTTGTGAGAATCAATGACTCGATTTACATCCCTGCTTCGAATTATCAGGGGATGCTTGAAGGCCTGAAAAATTTCTTCGTGAAAAAAAATGAAATGACCGTGGGTGAGTTTCGGGACATATTAGGGACAACAAGAAAATATGCACTTCCCTTTCTTGAATACCTTGACAGCAACAGGATCACGCTGCGCGTTGGTGAAATCAGGAAGTTTCTTGCAAGGAAATGAGCCGGAGGATTCGGGCATGCCTCCATGTGACAAGGAGGAGGCTGCTAATTCCTGCTGAATCTTCTGAAGCCCGAGCAGGGGATAATCTTCAGCTTTCCCTGTTTCTGTACCGCGTCGAGTATTAAATTCATCCCCAGGTTGTCGCTTGAGATGTGACCGGCTATGACGACATTGATATGGCGCTTTTCGGCTTCTTTCCTGTGGTCCTCGCTGAGATGCATTCCAACGATGGTGCTTATTCCGGAATTGGCGAGGCTCTCAAAAATATCTTTAGCGCCTTCGGTCCCGCCCGTCATGTCGACAAAAATTTTCCCCGCGCTCCTTTCTTTGGAACCCAGCAGGATTTTCGGTCCGGAGTTGTTTCTTGCCGCTTCATGATATTCCGGAATTTCTTCCAGGATCTTCATGACGTCATCAAGCGTATCAGGGGATTTTTTATCAAAGGTCTTCTGGAGACAGCTCACTACTGCATTGTCCGCCGGGGTATGCACACACATGAAGGGCATGTCCAGCAGTCCGGCAACATCTGCCGCTCTCATGTGGTTGGCAGGGGAAAGTCTTCTCTCGACCTCCCTGATCCTGCCTTCGAGAAGCCCTTCGGCAATATTAATGGGCACGCCGAATTTGTTCAGTATGTCCGACTGCATGTGCATGACCTCGTAAAAATTGGCGAACGCCCTTCCTGCGGGATGATGGGAAATGACCAGGTCTATCCCGGTCCCTTTTGATGAAAGCCTGTCGGCGAGAAGGATTTCCGCTGTCTCCATGTCGATCCCGACAAGAGCTGTCTTAATTTCCTCTTTGCCGGTCCCATGAAGTATTCTGGTGTCTGCGTATGGATTGGTAAGCTTCTCTGTGTCGAAGAAGGTCTTTTCTTCCTTCTTCATGTCCCTGTATGCTTTCTGCTGTTTTTTGAGGGACTTCAAGACTGTCTTCGTACCGCGAGGATCAGCCTCGATCCCTTTAGCAACAGCAGTTTCATAAATCTTCTTAAGCTGCATTTATCCTCTCCAGTGTCTGCTTCACAAGCTCATTAACGATCTTGCCGTCGGCAAGCCCTTTCGTCTTTGACATAACCGCCTTCATTACTCTTCCGATGTCCTTAGGCCCGGTAGCGCCGATTTCACCGATAACGTCCTCAACTATCTTTCCGATTTCGGTCTCGCCTAACTGCCGGGGAAGATAATTCTGTATTATCGCCAGCTCTTCCTTCTCTTTGTCTGCAAGCTCCTGCCTGCCGGCTTTTGAAAACTGCTCTATTGATTCATGGGCCCTTTTGACGAACGACCTTAGAATGCCATAAATCTCTTCATCATCCAGGGGTGAGCTTTTTTCAATCTCTCTGTTTTTTACGGCTGCCTTGACCATCCTCAGGATGGAAAGTTTATTCTTGTCCCCTGACTTGAGGGCCGTCTTGAAATCATCCGATAATTGCTCAGATATGTGCACACTTACCTCGATGGCGCCGTTCTGAATCTCTTGCTCTTAATGGCCTTTTTCCTTGCAGCAATGGCCTTCTTTTTTCTTTTTACGCTTGGCTTGTCGTAGTGCTCTCTTTTCTTTATCTCGGAGAGGATACCTTCTCTTTCGCATTGTTTCTTGAATTTGCGAAGGACATTTTCAAAAGAATCATTTTCACCGACTCTTACAAAAGGCATTCAGTTCACCTCCCTCTGGATAAGATGGAATAATATACATTTTATCAATGATTTAAGCAAGACCTCCCTGGATTAATCGCGGAATTTTTCTTCCCCGCACAGCGGCGCCTTCCCTGTTTTTGCCCTGTTTCTGTAAAGCACCCAGTAAGAAATCATTACAAGCAGGAACACCCCGCCGATTATGTGATACCTGCTGTTCTCAGGCAGGGTTTCGTACAGACCGAACACTCCGAAGGCTATAAAGGTCAGTGCGGCAAACCATTTTATAAAACCTTCCCGGACACTTTTTCCCATCACGGCCCCCGCAAATATACCTGCAGCGTTAGAGACGAGCATGCCAAGCGTGGTCCCAATCCATACCCTTAAGACTGAATTATATTTTACAGCAAGGGCGATAGTGGCCAGTTGTGTCTTGTCGCCCATTTCCGCGATAAAAAAAGCCGTAGTCACAGTCCAGAATGGGCTGAAACTGAACCGCTTATCTTCACCGTGCAACGTATCGCCGCGTATGGTCCAGATGCCGAAAATTATGAAAGACGCTGCCGCCGCGGTTTTTATGTAGTCCATTGATACCGTGACCGCGAGATAATTACCAAAGGCCGCAGCCAAAAGATGGTTGGCTGCCGTCGCAACAAATACTCCCCACATGACGGTTTGCCAGCGGAATCTGCATGCAAACGCCATGGCCAGCAACTGTGTCTTGTCGCCCATTTCCGCAAGCACCACAAATATTAGGGACGTCCAGAAAGCCGTCATGCTGTCCGACGAGGTTTGATTGTGACAAAAATTCCGGAATTGATGCGGGGGGAGATAATTATTTCACCATCCTGTTGTTTCCGTTAAGCCTGATAATAATGGGAAAGAAATCCTTTATCTCTTCTTCCGCATAGTATGCATAGGAGAAAATAATAATAATGTCTCCTACAGCTCCTTTTCTTGCAGTCGGGCCGTTGAGGCAAATGACTCCGGAGTCTTTCGGACCGGGGATTACGTAGGTCTCAAACCTCTCGCCGTTATTCAGATTGCTTATCATGATCTGTTCGTAAGGCCGGATCCCTGCTGCTGAAAGCAGCGTCTCATCTATGGTCAGACTTCCTTCATAGGCTATGTTGGAGTCCGTGACAGTGGCCCTGTGTATTTTTGCCCTCAGCAGGCATCTCAGCATATCGCCCCCGGCATCATTCTATTATCTTCGGCACCCTGTAAAATCCATTGTCTCTGTCAGGGGCATTCAGCAGCGCACTTTCCCGGGGAAGGGAAACGCTTTGGCTGTCTTCCCTGAAAATATTTTTTAAAGGAAGGACATGTGCTGTGGGCCCAATGCCGCGAGTGTCAAGCTCGTTTAATTTGTCTATGTAATCAATTATGCCGCCTACCTGTCTGGAGAAAAGTCCTTTTTCCGCTTCGGTAAGATTAAGCCTTGCAAGCATGGCTACCTGCTCAATCTTCATTAAATCCTCTCCAGGTTGGCGAACTTCAGGGAGAGCCTCTTCATGCCGACGGACGGGAAATTTACCGTGACCTTTACGTCATCGGTTTCTCCGCAACTGTCCCTCACAACGCCTACTCCCCATTTGGGATGCCGCACTCTTGCCCCGGTGGCAAACGGCGAGGCACTTGAGAAGGCTGCAGATATCTTCTTGACCACGGATGATGTGATCGCATCTCCCCGCGGCCTTTTTTCGATGCAGTGATAACATCCCTCAGGGATGTCCGAAAGGAACCTCGAAGGCTGCTGCTCCTGCACGGACGTAAACAGTCTTCTCTTCCTGGCCCCTGTTAAAACCAGCCTGTCCTGTGCGCGTGTGATACCTACGTAAAAAAGCCTGCGCTCCTCCGCAAGTTCTTCAGGGTCTTTAACAGCGTGAAAATGAGGTACAAGTCCGTCTTCAAAGCCGGCGATAAACACCACCGGGAATTCAAGACCTTTAGCGCTGTGAAGGGTCATCAGGGATACGGAGGTATCATTTTGTGCCTCAGGCGCTGGCGTGCCGCTGTAAAGCGATGTCATATCTATGAAGCTGCTTATGTCCTTGCCTTCGGAGGAGTTCAGGAGGTCCGACAGATTGCCCGCCTTTTCTTCTCCTATCCACTGCAGGTAGGAAGTTTTCTCGAAAATCAGTTCCATGAGCTCCGGTAAAGCAATATCCTTACGGCTGATCAATTCATCGAGAATGTTGACGAAGCCGCTAAGTTTATCTTTTAATGCGACGGTATGCGTGTTGCTCTTTAATATATATTTCATGGTCCTGAAGAGACTCTCTTCCCGTTTGCGTGATTCATTTTCAACCCTTGTGATGGTCGCGGCCCCAATCTGTCGCGGAGGACAATTGATTATTCTCTTGAGACTTACGGAATCATCAGGATTGGCAATGACCCTCAGGTAGGAAATAATATCTTTTACCTCTTTTCTCTGGTAGAAACTTATGCCTCCGAAAATGCGGTACGGCTGACCGTTTTCTCTAAGCGCCTCTTCCAGCATCCTCGACTGCTGGTTCACCCTGTAGAGAATGGCAATGTCCTTATATGAATATTTTCCCTTGAGATACAATTCCTTTATCGACTGGGATATATACCGGGCTTCTTCGATATCGTTATTTGCGGTGCAATAATATACTTTTTCGCCGTCACCCCGGTCCGTCCAGAGTTTTTTGGGGACCCTCGCAGGATTTTGCGCGATTATGCTGTCCGCGATGTTAAGTATGTTCTGTGTCGACCGGTAATTCTGTTCAAGCCTTATCACCTTTGCCTTTGCAAAATCCTTCTTGAAGTTGTGGATATTTTTGACTTCAGCCCCCCTGAATTTATAGAT
Organism: Nitrospiraceae bacterium; assembly: GCA_003599275.1. GTDB lineage: Bacteria > Nitrospirota > Thermodesulfovibrionia > UBA6902 > UBA6902 > SURF-23. Next base: position 13,976 of record QZJG01000006.1, read on the forward strand.
GCTCTGATCGTCGTCTCCGACAACGCAAATGTTTTTGTGTCTCGAGGCCAGGAGCTTTGCAAGTCTGTACTGTGACGCATTTGTGTCCTGGAATTCATCAATCACGATATGCGAGAATGTTTCCTGGTATTTCCTCAGGATATCGGGATGCTTCTCCCACATTTTGACGCAGAACATGATCAGGTCGTCAAAGTCGAGGGCATTGTTTTTCCTGAGCTCATCCTGATATCTCACATAAACCCTCGCAAATTTCTCATCGAAACCGTAGCTGTCTTCATTCGCTAACAGCTCCTCCGGGGTCGTCAGGGAAGCCTTAAGCGCGGAGATCTTTGACAGTATGCCTTTGTAGAGCGCTTCATGGATTTTGAATTCCTTTAAAATTGAACGGATGAGGCTGCCGGAGTCGTCATCATCGTAGATGCAAAAGTCCTTTCTGAATCCAAGCCGATCTATTTCTCTTCTCAATATGCGCGCAGATAATGAATGAAATGTGCCGATCCAAAGGCCCTTTGCGCTTTTACCCGTAAGGGTTTCGATCCTGTCCGTCATCTCCTCAGCAGCTTTATTGGTAAATGTCATGGCGAGAACAGATGAGGGCTGTATCTTGAGAGCGGTCGTAAGATGGCAAAACCGGTGTGTAATTACCTTGGTCTTGCCGCTGCCGGCGCCTGCAAGGACGAGCAACGGCCCGCTGGAATAAAGGACTGCTTCTTTTTGCTGAGGGTTAAGATTGTTCATTAAAACCTGTTTCGTCATTCTATCCCTTAAGTATAGTGGAATATCATTCGTGATAATCAAACTGCAGGCCGTTACTACGTCTTGACAGTATATCAGATTGCCGCATAAAATGTTACTTGCTTATGAAGGGATAGGTAAAATTTATAAAATTTTACCATCTTTCACTCGACAGTTACGCTTTTTGCGAGATTCCTCGGCTGGTCCACATTGCATTTTTTCAGGACAGCCATGTGATAAGCCAGTAAATGAAGCGGTATCGAAAAGATAATCGGGGTGAGGTAGTAATTGGTTTTAGGCATGAACAGGACATTAGAGGCGCGAGAGAGCACTCTGGTATTCCCTTCTGTTGCGACTGCTATTACCTTTCCTCCGCGACTTTTTACCTCTTCCATATTTGAAAGTATTTTTTCCAGGACTTTGTCGTCAGGCGCAAGCGCAAGTACGGGCATATTATTGTCGATAAGAGCAATCGGGCCGTGCTTCATCTCACCCGCAGGATAGCCTTCGGCATGGATGTATGAGATTTCCTTTAATTTCAGAGCCCCTTCGAGCGCAATGGGATAATTTATTCCCCTGCCCAGATAGAGAAAATCTCTTGCATGGTAAAACCGTTTTGCTATTTTTAAAACTGCATCGTTTATTTTAAGAGATTGCTCGACTTTTTCAGGGAGCTGCAAGAGCTCATTAAAGAGTTCCCTGATATCGTCGGACCTGATCTTCTCTTTTGCCTTTGCGAGGGCAATAGCGAAAAGATAAAGCCCCGTCAATTGTGTGGTAAAGGCCTTTGTCGAGGCAACTCCTATCTCAGGGCCCGAGTGCGTGAAAAATACTCCGTCAGCTTCGCGGGCGGAAGTGCTGCCCACTACATTGCATATGCTCAAAACCTTTGCGCCTAATTTCCCTGACTCTCTCTGGGCGGCCAACGTATCGGCGGTTTCCCCCGACTGGGTGATAACGATAACAAGACTGCCTTTAGGGAGAAGAGGCCTTCTGTATCTGAATTCTGAAGCGATATCGACCTCGCAAGGCACCCTTGCCATGTCTTCAATTATATATTTTCCTACAAGTGCGGCATGCCAGGACGTGCCGCAGGCAACGAGGAATATCTTGTTAAGTTTTTTCAACTCGCTCTCAGCGAGTGAGAATTCATCGAGGTTGACTTCCCCTTTTTCGAGGGAGAACCTTCCCCTGATCGTATCAGCGATGGCCCTGGGCTGTTCATTAATTTCCTTGAGCATGAAGTGCTTGTAGCCGCCCTTTTCAGCCATGGTTGGACTCCACGTAATATTTGCAATTTCTTTTTTGACGGGCTTCTTATTGGCTATTCCGGAGACAGAAACGCCTTTGCGGGTGATTGAGGCCATTTCACCGTTATCAAGGATTATCACGTCTTTCGTATATTTGAGAAATGCCGGGATGTCCGAGGCAATGAAGAATTCTCCTTCACCAAGTCCCAATACAAGGGGGCTGTCTTTTTTTACGGCCAGGATCTTGTCCGGTTCACTTTCATTTATTATGCCTATCGCGTATGCGCCCTCCACATGCTTAAGCGCCGCGCGTGTGGCCGCCTCGAAATCAAGACCCTTCCTTGAATAACTGTGGATGAGGTGACAGATGACTTCCGTGTCGGTCTCCGAGGTGAAGACGTGCCCTTTTCCCTTTAATTCCTCTTTCAGCTCGAAATAGTTTTCTATAATCCCGTTATGCACGAGGACGATGCCGCCCGACCGGTGGGGATGGGCGTTTTCTTCGGAGGGCTTTCCATGCGTCGCCCATCTTGTATGCCCGAGTCCCGTGAAGCTCCGGAGTTTTTCGCCCTTAATGGAGACCTCCAGGTCCTTTATCTTGCCTGCGCAGCGTCTTACATTTATTTTGTTGCCGTTGAAAAATGCGATCCCGGCGGAATCATACCCCCTGTATTCCAGCCGTTTAAGACCATTAATAAGTACCGGTATGGCGTTCCTGTTCCCTATGTAGCCGATTATTCCGCACATAACTCTTTACTCCTGTCGCTTGACTTTTAACTGTTTTCTCCTGACCCAGCCTTTCAGGTTCTGCTGCTTTGTCCTGCTTATGGCAAGAGAACCTGCCGGAACGTTTTTTGTGACGGTAGCGCCTGCAGCGATAAAAGCGTCTCTTCCGATCTTGACAGGGGCGACAAACTGGGTGTCGCTTCCGACAAATACCCCGGATTCAATGATTGTCCTGAACTTGTTTTTCCCGTCATAATTGCAGGTGATGGTGCCGGCGCCGATATTAACCTTGCTCCCAATAACAGCATCTCCAAGATATGACAGATGAGATGCCTTTGAGCCGTTCCCTATGCTGGACTTTTTAATTTCCACGAAGTTCCCTATCTTTGCTTTGCGGCCTATGACGCTTCCGGGTCTGAGGCGGGCAAACGGCCCGATCTCGCTTTCGTTGCCGATCCTGCTTTTCTCTATAACTGTATTGTCTTTAATGATCACGCCGTTTGCGATAATTGTATCATATATCCTCGAACCGGGATATACGATACAATTGTTCCCTATTCTGGTATTGCCTTCAAGGTAGGTGTTTGGATAGATTATTGTGTCCCTCCCGATAGATACCGAAGTATGTATGTATGAGGTATCGGGGGCAATAAAGGTGACCCCCCTGTCCATCCATTTTGATATTACCCTCCTCTTCAGGACGTCAGAGATTTCAAGTAATTCCGCTCTTGTATTTACACCCCGTATCTCCTCGGCCGGGCAATTATATGCCTCTGCTTTGAGGCCCTCTTTTGAGACAAGTTCTACGATGTCGGTGAGATAATACTCTCCGGAAGAGCCGTTCTTCTTGATCCTATCGAGGTATTTGAGGATTCCGGTCTTCATCAGATATATGCCGCCGTTTAATTCCTTGAATTTTCTCTTCTCTTCCGGACCGGCATGTTTGTCTTCTATAATGCCTGTGACTTTGCCGCTTTCACTACGGAGAATCCTCCCGTAACCCGACATGGAGTCATCAACAAAAGAGAGAAAAGAAAGGTCGTTTTTGTTGCGGCTATGCTTATTGAGAAAACGTTTTAGCGTCTTTGCAGTAATTAACGGACAATCTCCATTGAGGACCAGGACAGTATTCCCTGATAATTCTCCCTTGGCCGTCGCAAGTGCGTCTCCTGTGCCCAGAAGCTCCTTTTGAATAACAAAAGACAGGCCGTCTTCGCCGTCCATCCTCTTTTTTACCTCTTCGGCGCCATTGCCTGTTACAACAATCGTTTTTTGCGGTTTCAATGGTTTTACGGCATCAACGACATATTGGAGCATGGGTCTGCCCAATGCCTCATGAAGCACTTTTGGGAGACGGGATTTCATTCTCTTGCCTTTGCCGGCTGCGAGTATCACTACGGACAAGTTCATTTGAATATGATAATCTTTTATCGACACGTTTGCAATTTAGTTACATTGTTTGATTCGGTATGTTAACTGGTTTTCTTTAACAAAAAGGCAGCCGCAGTCAAAAATTTGCGGTCGCCTGTCATCATAACTGCACATACTCCTTCAGCAGCGCCGGATACATGAGAGGATTGAACAATATATTGGTCATCAGATAACATTCATGTGTACAAAAGCATCCCCGTTCCCGTATCGACCGCAGGATGCCGCGGGCTTTATCCGTCCCCGATATTTTTAATAAGTCGTAACTGTTTTCTCTCACATTTCCCATTTTCATATCAAATGATTCGCAGGGATAAACATCTCCCGCTTCCGTGAGGACAAGGTTTAATCTGCCCGCGTAGCAGGAAGTCAATCGCTTTTTCTTTGTCATTGTCTCATGTATTAAACGCCGTTGCAATATATCTTGTGCCGCTTTAAGCCCGGCCCCCCTGAAACGGTAGATGTTTGATACCCTTTCCCTTATATTTGCGGCCATCCTGCTTATGGTCTTGTGGTATTTTTCCATGTCAATGTCTTTCAAGCCCTCGTCCGAAACCGTTCCCCGGATGAGTGACACCGTGTGGGTCTTGACCCCTTTCAGTCCGTTTACAAACCCGATCAATTCATCCATATGGTCCTGGTTTGCAGAACTGAAGACGGTGTTGATGCCAAGTTCAAAATTCGGATAAGCGCCGAGCAGGTCCTCAAGCGCCCTATACGTCTGCATGGTCTTTTGAAAGCTCCCTTTCTTCCCCCTGATTGAATCATGCAGCTCTTCCGGCCCCTCTAATGAAAGCTTTACGACAATGCTGCTCTTTCCGCAGAATTTAAGGACCGCCTCTATCTTTTCTCTGATTACATCAGTCAGCAGCCCATTTGTGGGGAAGAGGATTATTGCCGGCCTGTTTTTTTCATAAAATATTTCTGTTATCCTGACGATGTCTTCTCTCAGGAATATTTCGCCTCCGGAGAACGCAAGCCACAGCAGACTGCCGAGAGAGGAAGATATCTTTTCGATTTCAGCGAGAGACAATTCCGGCATGTTCCCTCCCGTGGTTTTATTGCCGGAGAGGTAAAAACAGAAAGGGCATCTGAGATTGCATCTTCTTGTCAGGAAGAATGTAAGCTGGATAGGCCTGTGTTTCAGTAATACCGAATCTATATGGCGAAAAGGTGAGTAAGGCATATTCCCTCAGTTGTCATTCCGGTCAGAGATTCGTACCGAACTTGTCCGGAATCGTTCTTGAAGATGACTCCCGACAAGCGGGAGTGACATGCACATTAACTTGTTTATAAACTCCTGAGTAATTGTTTTTGGCCTTTGAAATATTCTATCATCCCGGCAACTGCCCCAAGCCCGACCGGGACAGGATAAATTATGCTGTAATACATAAAAGCCGGCATTGCAAACAAAACGCCTCCCGTTTCATTAAACGCCTTTAACAGCCTCCTGCTTACAAATGCATTCAGGGCCAGTAATGAAGGAGGCAGATATAAGAGTGCCGGCTCTTTCATGAACAACCATAAAACCAGGGACGTCAGGCACAGAAAAAATGAGGCGACATTTGTCTTCAGCTCCGTCGAGGCGGTGCCGGAATCAGCCGTCAGGTCCCGGTTTTTCAGCGAATACATGTTCCAGTACTTCGATTTTCTGAAGGCATTCCGGACCGAACGCGAAAAAGAAAAATTGAAAATATGCTGCACCTGTATACCGGGGGCCATCACGAGTTCGCACCCGGTCTTCCGAAGCCTGTGGCTGAATTCAACGTCCTCAATAATCGGGAGGAAGACTTCGGGGAATCCTTTGCTTTTATTGAAAGTCCCCCTTTTAATAATCATTGCATGAGCGGCAATATAGTCCGGCTTTTCATATTTGGTTTCGGAATAGTTTATAAATACGGACTGGAAGATGCTGAAAAAATTTTTATCATAAGGCATTCGTGTGTACGTGCCCCCAATGACAACATCCTTCCCACTTTTCAGTAGAGGGGAGAACACCCTGTTTATAATTGAAAGTGTGTCTTTCTGAAAGAGACAGTCGGCATCGGTGAAGAAAATTATCTCGCCGCTGCTCTTCTGTGCGCCTATGTTCCTTGCCCTTGAGGTCCCGGCATGGCTTTCAAGGCGTATTAATTTGCACGGGAATTTTTCAACAACTTCTACGGAACCGTCTTCTGACTTGTCATCGACAACGACAACTTCAAAATTGCCGTATCTCGAAGAAAAGACGGCTTCGAGGCACTTTCCGATGGTGTCTGCCTTGTTGTAATTCGGGATAACAACGGAGATACTTATTTCCATTTCACCTCGACTATTATAATATACCGTGTAAGGATAAGACAGAAGGGAGAAATGACCGGAAAACCATTTTACCCTCTGACAACCGGCCTCCGGCTAATTGACAAATTGTTCGCATAATTCTAAATTATAAGCAAAATCAAATTATCCAGAGGTATAAATGCTACAGCAAGTAGAAGAAATATCACCGACGAGAAAGAGGCTTAAGATCAGTGTCCCTTCAGACGTTATTAAATCCGAAACGGACCTTGTCTACAACAAAATCAGGACGACCACGAAGATTCCGGGTTTCAGGCCCGGCAAGGCGCCTCAGGCCATCCTTGAAAAGAGATTCAGTAAGGATGTTGAGGCGCAGGTCATAGAGAAGGTCGTACCGCAGTTTTATTTAAAGGCGCTTATGGAGGCGAAATTAGAGCCTGTCACTTATCCTGATATCGAGGAAAAAATGGAGCTGACGCCCGGACAGCCGCTTTCATTTACGGTGACGGTCGAGGTCAAGCCGGAAATAGGGGACCTCAGCTACGAAGGCATTATATTAAAAGAAGGAAAGACCGGCGTGGAAGAAGAGGATGTAGACAAGACAGTAGAACTGATGCGGGAGACCAGGTCCCTGTTTTCGGTCACCGAAGATGCGCTGAATGAAAATGATATGGCAGTCATAAGCTACGATGCGTATTTTGAAGATAAACTCATGGAAGACGAGTCGCACAAGGACTTTCCGCTGATTCTCAACTCCAGAGAAATGCCCGAAGAATTCTGCAAGGCATTGACAGGGAAAAAGAAGGGGGACAATGCAGAGGTAAAAATAAAATATGCTGATAGTCACCTTAACAAGAACATCGCGGGCAAGGAAGTCCTGTTTAAAATAGTTATAACTGAGGGGAAGAAGAAAAATGTACCGCCTTTAAACGATGATTTTGCCACGGAAGCCGGTTTCAGCAGCCTTGAAGAGATGAAAAACAAGATACGTGAAGGCCTCAGCGAGAGGAAAAAGAGCCAAATGAATCTGGCATACAAAAAAGAGATACTGAACGAGCTTATTAAAAGGCATGATTTTGATGTCCCGGTCTCCATGCTGCGCGGTGAGATCGAGTCCCTGATTTATCAGACGAAACAGGATGCGGGAAGAAGCGGAGAACCCGTAAAGCCGGAGGAAGAACTGGCGAAGGAATTGGAACCGGTAGCAAAAGACAACGTCAAGAGTGTGATCCTGCTTGAGGCCATCGGCAGGAAAGAGAAGATAGAAATAAGCGACGACGACATCAGGAAGGCGGTCGATGAGATTGCCGTCCGCAATAACCTGAAACCGGAAGAGGTGATGAGACTCTACGCTGTAAGGGAAGGCTCGATGGACGCCATGAAGAGCAGGCTGTTTGCGGACAAGGTCCTGGAGTTTATATTAGAGAAAGCTACGATAAAAACCGAGTAGCCGCAACCTTATAAGGTTGCGAAAAGATTCTCAGGCTAAAGCCTGCGGCTACGATTAATCGTGAGGAGCAGAGATGAGTTTAATACCGATGGTAATAGAACAGACGGGAAGATCGGAAAGGGCGTATGACATATATTCGAGGCTACTGAAAGACAGGATTGTTTTTATAGGCAGTCCGATAGATGATATAGTGTCCAACACGGTCATAGCGCAATTGCTTTTCCTGCAGACCGATGACCCCGAAAAAGATATTCACTTGTATGTCAATTCGCCCGGCGGTGTTGTTTCTTCGGGCCTGGCAATTTATGACACCATGCAATATATAAAACCGGACATCGCGACTTATTGCATAGGGCAGGCGGCAAGCATGGCCGCTCTCCTCCTCGCTGCCGGGACCAAGTCCAAAAGACACGTCCTCCCGCATTCCCGTGTCATGATCCATCAGCCCATAGGAGGCTTTTACGGTCAGGCAACGGATGTGGAGATCCACGCAAGGGAGATATTGAAGCTTAAAGAGACCCTGAACGGGATTCTCGCAAAGCACACGGGCCAGCCTTTCGAGAAGATACAGGTCGATACCGAGAGAGACTATTTTATGTCTGCTCAGGAGGCAAAGGATTACGGCCTGGTTGACGAAGTAATAGAAACCTTGAAGGCCAAGTGACTTGCAGGTAAGCCGGAACTTCTTCCGGACATGAAGAAGAAATGCTGAATCAGGTTCGGCACGACAAATACTGGAGCAGAGTGATTTAAATGAACGAAAAAAAAATAAACAAAAATGACAGCACATTCAAATGCTCTTTCTGCGGAAAGAGCCAGAAAGAGGTAAGAAAACTCATTGCAGGCCCTACCGTGTACATATGCAACGAATGCATAAATCTCTGCAATGAGATAATGGCGGAGGAGTTTGACTCTTCCTTTGATATAAATATTACACGGAAACTGCCGGCCCCGAAAGAGATAAAAGGCTTTCTCGATGATTACGTCATAGAACAGAACCAGGCCAAAAAGGTCCTCGCGGTTGCGGTGCACAATCATTACAAAAGGATAAACAGTCCCAGGCAGTCCGATATTGAGCTGCAAAAAAGCAATATCCTTCTTGTAGGTCCGACAGGCACGGGCAAGACCATACTTGCACAGACGCTGGCAAGGTTTCTCGATGTCCCTTTCACTATTGCGGACGCTACAACGCTTACGGAAGCGGGTTACGTAGGCGAGGACGTGGAGAACATCATTCTCAAGCTCCTGCAGGCTGCGGACTATGATGTGGAGAAGGCCCAGCGGGGCATCATCTATATAGATGAAATCGACAAGATAAGCCGCAAGACCGAGAATGTATCGATAACCAGGGACGTGTCGGGCGAAGGCGTGCAGCAGGCGCTTTTAAAAATTATAGAGGGGACCGTGGCCAATGTCCCGCCCCAGGGCGGAAGAAAGCATCCCCAGCAGGAATATATTCCGGTCAATACCTCCAATATCCTGTTTATATGCGGCGGGGCCTTTGTCGGTCTCGAAAAGATAATAGGGGAAAGGACCGGCAAAAAAGTAGTGGGCTTTGGAGCAGAGCCTAAAAATATACGCGGGAAAAAAATAGACGATATCCTGAAACAGTTGCAGCCGCAGGACCTGATCAAATACGGACTCATACCGGAATTTGTGGGGAGGCTCCCTGTTGTGGCCATACTGGAGGAACTGAGCGAGGCCGCACTTGTAAGGATACTCACGGAACCCAAAAACGCGATCATCAAGCAATACCAGAGGCTTCTTTCTTTCGATAACGTCAAGCTGAAATTCACCGACACCGCCTTGTCTGCTATAGCCAAAGAGGCCATAAGGCGCAAGACCGGGGCGCGGGGACTGCGTGCGATCCTGGAAGATGTTATGCTGGACGTAATGTACGAGGTGCCTTCCAGAAGCGATGTGACGGAGTGTCTTGTAACCGAAGAAGTGATAACCAAAAAAGAGAAACCGGTCCTCGGTTACCGAGAACAGGCCGAGTCTGCTTAAGAAAAGCCTCTTGGACTTCCAAGTCGAAACATCTAAATGTAATTCACTATGAATAGCGAGGTCTGTTTCGCCGACATAAAAGACCGCAGCAGGTCGGAATGTTTCAAGGCAATCCTGAAAAGCTCTGAAGGACATTTATCTCAATTTAAAAAAGGCTCTTTTGTAGGCATCAAGATGACTGTGGGGGACAAAAAGAACACGGGGCACATAAAACCCGAATTCGTAAAGACCCTCGTTGAAAATCTCAAGAGAAGGGGCGCAAAACCATTTGTCTTTGACACCAATGTGATTTACCATGGCCAGAGGCAAAACGCCGTCGACCACCTGAACCTCGCTTATCAAAAGGGCTTTACTCCTGACAGGATCGGTTGTCCGTTTGTAATCGCAGACAGCGTGTTCGGTACGGACTCGAAGGCGATAGCGGTGGATTTCAAAAACCTTAAAGAGATAAGGGTGCCTTCGCTCGTGAATGTACTGGAGGACCTTATTGTACTGAGCCATATCACCGGCCATATCATGACGGGATATGCCGCCTCATTAAAAAATGTGGCCATGGGAATGGCCTCACGCGCAGGGAAACAGGCGCTGCATTCATCCGTAAGGCCTGCCATAAACGTTGCCAATTGCTCCCTTTGCGGCTGCTGTATAGAGGCATGTCCGGTCTCCGCCGTCTCGGAGATGAGCGGCAGGGCGTATATTAATCCGAACATCTGCATCGGCTGCGGAGAATGCATTGCGTACTGCAAGTTCGGGGCGGTCGCCATTAACTGGCATGAAGATGAAAACATCTTTGCGGAGAGAATGGCTGAATACGCATACGCGATCCTCTCCCGGATCAGGAGGAAGGTGTTTTTGAATTTTGCCTTTGACATTACGGAAGAGTGCGACTGCATGGCCGGGAATGATCCCCACATCACGGAAGATGCAGGTATATTCGCCTCTGCCGACATCCTGTCTGTAGACAAGGCGTGTTTCGATATGCTGGCAGGCAAGAAGGACATTTTCTCAAGAGGCGGCAGGATAGAGATGCATCGGCACCAGTTTGAGTATGCGGAAAAGATAGGATTAGGGAGTCTGGATTACAGGCTGGTTGAAGTTTAATGCGGAGGGCAATGCAGGCTGCTAAGGTTTTTCAGGTCCTTTGCCGATTAAATGGTTATGCGGCTGATTATTTCGCCGTAAATCGGATTTTAACAGTAAAGTTTATTGGAGGGACACAACATGGCGAATGAAATCGACAAAGAGCTTTCAGAAAGGTACTGCCCCCGCTTTGCGACTCTTGCGGTAGAGAAGGGTTTCATAACCGCAGAGCAGGCCAAGAAAGCCCTGGAAGAGCAGATGGACGACGATCTTTCCAATAAGCCCCACAGGTTGATAGGAAGGATATTGCTGGAAAAAAGCTGGATGACGCCCAGGCAAATAGATATGGTCCTGAACGAGCTCTTCAAGAAAGCCAAATGACCCCCTGCGTCTCCAATATCAATAATTTTCGCCTGTCACCTCATAGTAAGCCTGCGGGTGTTTGCAGGCGGGGCATTCCGCAGGCGCTTCCGCACCTTCAATAATATAGCCGCAGTTTCTGCAGTGCCATTTCGTTGCAGCGGGTTTTTTGAAAACGGCCCCGTCCCTGATATTTGCCGACAGCCTCCTGTATCGCGATTCGTGAAACCTCTCGACCTTCGCGATTTCTCTGAAAGAACCTGCTATTTCGGGGAACCCCTCCTCCATCGCGATCTTCTCGAAATCCGCATAGATGGTCGTCCACTCGAGGTTTTCACCGGCGGCTGCGTGATCGAGGTTCTCCATGGTAGCGCCGATTTTCCCGGCCGGATAACCGGCGGTTATCTCCAGGTCCCCGCCTTCAAGGTAATTAAAAAAGACCTTCGCGTGTTCTTTCTCATTGTCCGCAGTCTCAAGAAAAAAATCAGCTATCTGCTCGTATCCTTCTTTCCTTGCCGCGCTCGCAAAATAGGTGTACCTGTTTCTTGCCTGCGACTCACCGGCAAAGGCCTTTAAGAGATTCTGTTCAGTCCTGGTGCCCCTGATGGATTTTGCCATTTCATCCTCCTGGATATTTTCGATTGTTTTTTTATGTGGCGGGACTATTTTTATATGTTGACAAATTTAAGTCAAGTGTTAAAATATTTTGAAGGAAATTCCACGAAAGGAGGACAGTGCATGGGTTGCGGTTCATGTGGTCCCAAGAAAACTAAAAAGGCACCTGCAAAGAAAACAAAAAAAGCTGTAAAGAAGTAGCAAATATCAAGGGGGCCGGCTGAATGGCGCGGCCCCTTTTTATGTCGGCGGGAGGTGGAGAAATGGCAGGCATTACAAAAGAACAGTTGATTGACCTGTTGAATAAAGACCTCGGCCTGGAATATACGGCCATGGTCCAGTACACACAGCATCAGGGGGTCCTGAAGGGCGCGATGTATCAGAGCATGCAAAAGGAACTGATCATCCATGCACAGGAAGAGCTCCAGCACGCTACTGTCCTTGCCGCGCAGATTGACTATCTGGGAGGGGTACCGACGGTCGATGTCCCGCCCGCGAGGGTGTCGGGGGACAATGTGGCGATGCTGCAGCAGGACCTCGACGGCGAGAACGACGCGATAGCCCGTTATATAGCGAGGATAACCCAGTCGGAACAGTTGAACCTTTATCATCTTGCGCAGCAGCTCAGAAATATACTGGCCGTTGAACAGGAACATGCCATGGACCTTGAACAGGCGCTGGCGAAATAAATTTAATTCTCAAAAGGAGGAACCTAAATGGCAACAGATGCAAGAAAGAAAAAAACAACGGTAAAGACGAAGAAGAAAACCTCAGCAGTGACAAAAACAAGATCGAAGGCAGCAGGTTCGCCGATGAAGAAAGGCGCGAAATATCAGTGCACGGTGTGCGGCATGGCCGTTACCGTCGATAAAATATGCGGCTGCGTTGAGGCGCATGATATCGTTTGCTGCGGCACAGAAATGAAACCGAAAAAGAAATAATCCTGTGACCGGAAAAAAGATTTTCTATACCGACAAGGCACCAAAACCCAAAGGCCCTTATTCACAGGCGGTCATCCATAACGGGTTACTGTATCTTTCAGGACAAATCCCCGTTGACACTGATACCGGGCAGTTAGTGCGCGGCGCTATCGAAGAAGAGACCGAGGCCGTTCTGAACAATATCAGAATTATTAGCGAAGAAGCAGGGACAGGACTTGAGAATGTGGTAAAGGTAACATGCTACCTTGCCGACATGGAAGACTTTGCAAGATTCAATGATGTGTACAAAAAATATTTTCCGGAAAATCCCCCTGCAAGGACAACCATTCAGACCGGTAAATTGCCGTTGGACGTTCAGATAGAGATAGACGCAATCGTTGCGTTGCCTTTGAAAGACAGCAGATAACCTTATGAATATTTTAATTTGTGATCCCTCTTTATCTGAACAAACTCAAATAGTCCACAGCATTGAAACCCATACTGCCCGTATTGACGCCACCATTTCCCAAATTGAAAAAAGCGGCATTGATTATCCCTCGGTAATTACAATATAATTACATGAAAAAGAATTGAGAGGTGTTTTATGAAAGTAGGAATCATTTCTGTCGGCAATTCAAAGGGCATCAGGATCCCCAAAGCGATACTGGAACAGTGTCGTTTCAACAAAGAGGCAGAGTTGGAGGTCCAGGGCAATACTTTGCTGATAAAGCCCGTCAAGAAAGTGCGGGAAGGATGGGATAAGGCCTTCCAGCTTATGCACGAACGAAAGGAAGACGCACTGGTCATCAATGACGCCCTTGATATGGAGATGGAAAAATGGGAATGGTAACACAGTATGATGTTTATCTCATAAATCTGGATCCGACAATCGGCAGCGAAATAAAGAAAACCAGACCATGCGTTGTCATATCCCCTGACGAAATGAACAGGCATCTGGCAACCGTTATCATTGCTCCGTTAACAACAAAGTCTCATGACTATCCATCCCGAATAGAAATTCGCTTTAAAAAGAAGACGGGCTGGATAGTCCTTGATCAGATAAGGACAGTTGATAAAAGAAGGCTCGTAAAAAGATTGGGTGCAATAGATGAAACAGCGGTACAAAAAACCAAGTCAATTATCAGAGAGATGCTGATAGACTAAAATCGGACATATGAACTCTTTACATCATTAAAATTCTAAACGACAAGTATGGTACTGACTTCAATGATGTGTATAAGAAATATTTTCCGGAAAATCCCCCTGCAAGGACAACCATTCAGGCCGGTAAATTGCCGTTGGATGTTCAGATAGAGATAGACGCAATCGTTGCGTTGCCTTTGAAAGACATCGATTAATTATATTTTCTTCCCCCCGTTTCCACGTAAAGAATATTTCATTCCCACTTTTTAACTTCTGATATATAATAGTGCGTTCGGTGAAGGGGAAGGATATTCCTCTACTCTATTCAAATCATTGGCTGAGGAAATGAATAACTTCAGGGAAAAAGCAAACTTCATCTGGTCGATAGCGGACTTGTTGCGTGGGCATTATAAACAAGCTGACTACGGCAAGGTTATTTTGCCGTTCACAGTATTACGAAGGCTGGACTATGTGTTACAGCCAACCAAGAAGCATGTGCTGGCCGCTTGCGAAAAACATAAAGGGAAGAAGCCTGAAGTCCTCGAACCAATTCTTAACAACGCAGCAAAAGCCAAATTTCATAACCGCAGTAAGTTTGATTTTGCTGAACTTGCTAAAGATCACAATAACATAGCCGCGAACCTCCGCAATTATATCAACGGCTACTCAATCAGCGTAAAAGAGATTATTGAATACTTCAGCTTTGAAGATCAGATAAAAAAGCTGGACGAGTACGATCTGCTCTATATGATTGTAAAGCGTTTTGCTGAGTTCGACGGTGTTTTCAAAGATGTGGACACTATGCATATGGGCTATGTCTTTGAAGAACTGATTCGTAAGTTTGCAGAAATTAGCAACGAAACGGCAGGAGAACATTTTACTCCCCGTGAAGTAATCCGCCTTATGGTCAACCTGCTGTTTGTGAATGATAAAGCCATACTGCGCAAGCAGGGTATAGTTAAAACATTATATGACCCGACCGGCGGAACTGGCGGTATGCTTTCAGTAGCCGAAGAATATATGCATGAATTGAATCCTGATGCGAGACTGGAAGTATTCGGGCAGGAAATTAATCCTGAATCCTATGCCATCTGCAAATCCGATATGCTCATCAAAGGGCAAAATCCTGCAAATATAAAATTCGGCAATACCTTTACTCAAGACGGGCTGGAAGGTGAAACCTTTGACTATATGCTAAGCAATCCGCCTTTTGGGGTAGACTGGAAAAAGGCTGAGAAATACATTAAAGATGAAGCGGCTAACAAAGGGTTTGCAGGTCGCTTTGGCGCAGGATTACCCTCTATCAGTGACGGTTCTTTACTCTTTTTACAGCATATGATTTCAAAGATGAAACGCGGTGCTGGTGGGAGCCGCATCGGCATAGTATTTAACGGCTCACCTTTGTTTAGCGGCGGTGCAGGCAGCGGCCCGAGCGAGATCAGAAAATGGATTATTGAGAACGACATGCTTGAAGCCATCATTGCCATGCCTGACCAGTTGTTTTACAACACAGGCATTTCCACGTACATTTGGATAGTGACTGACCGCAAGAACAAGGAACGCAAAGGTAAGGTGCAACTTATCAATGCAACCGGCTCTGATAAGGAAGATAAAGACAACCCCTTTTACAGCAAGATGCTCCGCAGCCTCGGCAATAAGAGAAAAGAAATTCATGAAGAAGCCATTAAACGCATCACCCAAATTTATGGAGAATTTAAAGAGAGTAGATACTGCAAGATTTTTGACAACGATGATTTTGGATACAGGCGGGTAACTGTTGAGCGGCCTAAACGGGATGAGAAAGGCAAGATAGAAAAAGACCGTAAAGGCAGCCCTATGCCGGATGCCGACCTGCGTGATTTTGAAAATGTGCCGCTGAAAGAAGATATAGATGTTTACTTTAAGAGGGAGGTATTGCCGCATGTACCTGACGCCTGGATTGACCACGGGAAAACGAAAATTGGCTATGAAATTAACTTCACCAAATACTTTTACCAATTCAAACAGCTGCGTAGCCTTAAAGAGATAAGGAAAGATATTTTGGCACTGGAAGCAGAAACTGACGGGATGATCAAACAAGTAATTCAATAATGAAACGCTACGCGAAATATAGACTTTCAGGTGTTGAGTGGATAGGAGAGATGCCAGTGCAATGGGAAGTGAAGCGGTTAAAGTTCAACACCTATATAAAAGCACGAGTGGGTTGGCATGGGCTCCGAGCAGATGAATTTTCTTTAACAGAGGGTGTTTATTGCGTGACCGGAACAGACTTACAAAACGGAGAGGTTAGTTGGGAGAACTGCTATCGTGTGAGTGAGGAAAGATATGAGGAAGACCCCTATATACAATTAAGAGAAAACGACTTGTTAATAACTAAAGATGGCACAATCGGGAAAGTTGCCATTGTGAGAAACTTAAATGAAAGGGCAACACTCAACAGTGGCGTATTTGTTGTAAGGCCTGAAAGAAAGGAATATGTAACGCCTTTTATGTATTGGGCGTTACAATCACCTGTTTTTTCTGAATACGTGAATTATACTTCAAAAGGTTCCACTATCAATCATCTCTATCAAGAAACTTTTTTTAATTTACCATTCATTTTGCCTGAGATTGATGAACAAACCGCCATTGCCGCCTACCTTGACGAAAAGATCGTTCAGATAGACACTCTCACAGCCAATAAGCAAAATTTGATTAAACTGCTTAAAGAAGAACGGACGGCGATTATCAATCATGCGGTAACCAAAGGCATTAACCCCACGGTCAAACTCAAACCCAGCGGCATTGACTGGCTCGGTGATATCCCGGAGCATTGGGAAGTAATGAAGTTGAAGTATTTGACGGGAATTTTAAGTGGATTTTCTCCTGAGCAATGTCAACCTTCAGAATCAGGAGGTACAATTCCGTATATCAAAGTTGATAATTTAAATGTTGAGCATTCAGGAATTGATAAAACAAAAGAATTTACAACAGAAGAGTTCATTGTTTCATTTAGACCAAGTATTCTGTTCCCGAAGAGAGGTGCTGCCATTGCTATAAATAAAGTCGCGTTAGTTAATGAACCATTTAGCATGGATACGAATATTATGGGCTTAGAGCTGAAATCTGACGAGATTGATATCAAGTTCATTTATTACTTCTTAAAAAGCATTTCACTAATCTCAATAGCTGATACTTCAACAATCCCGCAAATAAACAACAAACATATCGAGCCTCTTGCTATACCCTTTCTTGATATTTGTGAACAAAAAGAAGTGGTAGCATTTATCGAAAATGAAACCCAGCGCATTGACGCCACTATTTCCAAAATCGACAAGGAAATTGAGCTAATGCAGGAATACCGCACGGCTTTAATCAGCGAAGTGGTGACGGGGAAGATTAAGGTAATATAACGCATGACGGAAAAAGAATTGATAACAAAACTGAACGAACTCCGCAGGCTTCCTTCTGAGACAGAGGTATTTGAATTTAAAGAGGCTAAGAATAACTATGACTTAAAAAAGTTGGGCAAATATTTTTCTGCTCTGTCAAATGAGGCAAATCTTAAAGGCCGACCTTACGCATGGCTGATTTTCGGAATTAAAGACAAGGGCAGGACAATAGTAGGTAGCCGATTTCGTCCACACCGTAAAGACCTTGACAGCCTTAAGGGAGAGATAGCCAACAAAACTACTAACCGAATTACATTCATCGAAATCCATGAACTGCATTTGCCAGAGGGGCGGGTGCTTATGTTTCAAATCCCTGCTGCCCCAAAGGGAATGCCAATTTCATTTGACGGGCACTATTACGGCAGGGATGGCGAAGAATTATCTCCGTTGAATCTGGAAGAGATAGAACGAATCAGGATGCAGGCGGTTTTAGAAGATTGGAGCGCAGCTATTGTGCCTGATGCAACAATAGAAGATCTTGACCCGTCTGCTATTTCAAAAGCACGGGAAAACTATAAGAACAAGTTTCCTGAAAAGGCCGCTGAAGTCGATAACTGGGATGTCATCACTTTTCTGAATAAAGCCAAAGTAACCAAAAAGGATAAAATTACCCGTACGGCAATAATTTTGTTAGGCAAATCTGAATCAGAGCATTTCATAAGTCCGGCTGAAGCAAAGATTCGTTGGCTGCTTAAAGATTCCAAAGGCAATGATAAGGACTATTACATCGAAAGCTGCCCTCTATTATTAGCAGTCGATAAGATATACGCTAAGATTCGCAATTTAAAGTATCGCTACATGAAAGACGGCACTCTATTCCCCGACGAAGTTGATCAATATGAGCCTTTTGTAATTCGTGAAGCTATTAACAACTGTATCGCACATCAGGATTACACCAAAGGTGGCCGCATTAATGTTGTTGAAATGGAAGATCAGTTGATATTTACTAACCTCGGCAGTTTTATTCCCGGCTCCGTGGAAAAGGTAGTTAAAGAAGACGCTCCCGAAGAGCATTACCGCAACAGATTTCTCGCTACTGCTATGTTTAATTTGAAAATGGTTGACACCGCTGGCGGAGGCATAAGAAAGATGTTTAATTATCAGCGTGAAAGATTCTTCCCGATGCCGGAATACGACCTGTCCAGAGATAAGGTAAAGGTTACGGTCATCGGGAAAGTATTAGATATAGATTATGCTCGTGTTTTGGCAAAAAAACAGGGCTTGTCTCTGGATGAAATCATAATGCTTGACAAGGTTCAGAAAAAGAAAGTCCTCTCGGAAACAGAGATTGATCACTTAAGAACAAAAGGGCTTATAGAAGGCAGGAAACCTAACTTTCATATTTCATCTGATGTTGCCGAAAAATCAAACTTGAAAGCCGACTACATTAAAGCACGCGGGTTAAAAGATGATCACTTTAAAAAATTGATTCTTGAGTATTTAGATAAATATAAACAGGCATCCAAAGAAGATATAGATAAGCTTTTATTAGATATACTTCCCGGTGTCTTAAACGAAAAGCAACGCAAAAACAAGATTCATAATTTGATTTATGCCATGTCAAGAAAAGACAAAACCATTATAAATCAAGGAACTAACCGACGCCCGAAGTGGATAATAGTTAGTGAAAAATAGCTAAACTTTAGCTAAACGTGGCCGCTTTCATCGGCGACGTGGTGAGAGCAGTTATTCGAAAAAGTCGAATAGCTCAAAAAGAATGCAACCGGAATGAGCAATAATTTTAAACATACAGAATCTGCTTTTGAATCCGCCATTGTGGGACACTTAATTTCCAATGGCTGGAATCTCGGCAGCGCCTCGGACTTCAGCCGCGATTTGGCCTTTGATAAAAAGGCAGTTCTATCATTTATTCAATCTTCACAGCCCAAAGAGTGGACAAAGCTTCAGTCCTATTACAAAGACGAAACGGAAAGTAAATTTATCCAGCGTCTATTCAAGGAACTCGATCTTCGGGGAATGCTGGATGTAATTCGCCATGGTATTACCGACAGCGGCGTTAAATTCAGGCTGGCTTATTTCAAACCTGACAGCAGTCTGAACCCTGAAACTCTTGAACTCTACAAACTCAATAAACTCTTTGTTGCCCGGCAGGTTTTCTTTTCTTCTAAAAACAACAAGAGCATTGACCTCTTGCTTTCGTTAAACGGTTTGCCTGTTGCCACCATTGAGTTAAAAAACCATTTCACCGGACAGACCGTGAAAGAAGCAATGGAGCAATACCGTACCAGTAGAGACCCTAAAGAGTTATTGTTCCAGTTTAAAAAAAGGGCTTTGGTGCATTTTACTCTCGACCCTGATGAAGTATATTTGACAACAAAACTTGATTCAGCAAATACAAGATTTCTGCCGTTCAACAAGGGTTTCAATAACGGGGCAGGCAACCCGCCTGCAAAAGATTATGCATCTTACAGAAGCTCATATTTTTGGGAAGAAATGCTGAGTGTGGACAGTTGGCTCGAACTCATTAGCCGCTTTATGCATTTACAAAAAGAGGAGTATCTTATTGATGGCAGGAAGTATTGGAAAGAAGCGATGCTGTTTCCACGTTATCACCAGGTCGATGTGATAAGAAAACTCACCGCAGATTCAAAGGCAAATGGCCCGGGCAAGAACTACCTTATTGAACATTCAGCAGGCAGCGGCAAGAGCAATTCAATTGCATGGCTTGCCTATAGGTTAAGCAGTCTATATGATCCCGGGGACAAAAAGGTTTTCGATTCTATTATTGTTATAACTGACCGAAATGTACTTGACCAGCAGCTTCAAAATACCATTTATCAGTTTGAGCATAAACAGGGCGTTGTACAGCGCATTGACGTTGATTCAAAACAATTGGCAGAAGAGATTAAGTCGGGAACAAGTATCATCATTACTACACTACAGAAGTTTCCATACGCGCTAAATTACTTAAGCGAAACACCCTACCGAAATTACGCAGTGATAATTGACGAAGCTCACAGCAGTCAAGGCGGTGAATCCAGCCGCAAAATGACGGAAGCATTGGCTGGGAAGAATGTTTCACTGGAAGACGCAGAAAAGATAGAGGGCGAAATTGAGTCTGCCGAAGTTGATGAAGACGATTACATTCGTGAAACCATCAAGAAACGCGGGCCTCAGGAGAATATCAGTATTTTTGCTTTCACTGCTACACCTAAGGCAAAAACATTAGAAGTTTTCGGTGTGAAAGATGCTGAAGCTAAACCTAAGCCCTTTCATCTCTATTCAATGAAACAGGCCATCGAAGAAGGGTTTATTCTGGATGTCCTTAAAAATTATACCTCATATAAAGAATACTACCAGTTTTCTAAAGCGATCGAAGACGATCCCGAACTCAATAAGCGAAAAGCAGTTAAAGCAATCGGAAGATTTGCCACGCTGCATCCTGTCAGCTTAGCTCAAAAAACGGAAGTAATGATCGAACACTTCCGGCAGGTAACAATGAAGAAAATAGGAGGTAAGGCCAAGGCAATGGTAGTCACTGCTTCTCGCAAGCATGCTTTACGATATTATCTGGAGTTCAAAGATTATATCAAAGAGAAAGGCTATGAAAAAGATATTCACGCGCTGGTTGCCTTTTCCGGGGCAGTAGTTGATGATCTTTTCCCGGAAGGAGTAACAGAATCGCAATTGAACGGGTTTGGTGAATATGAGTTGCCGGGCAAATTTGCTTCGGATGAGTATCAGGTATTACTCGTTGCAGACAAGTACCAGTATGGTTTCGATCAACCCCTGCTGCATACGATGTATGTGGACAAGAAGCTGTCAGGCGTAAGGGCTGTGCAGACGTTATCCAGAATAAACAGGACTCATCCGGGCAAGGAAGATACCTTTGTGCTGGACTTTGCCAATGACAGACAAACAATAATTGATTCCTTTCAGCCGTACTATGAATTGACGACAGTTACCGAAACCACAGACCCGAACCATTTGTTTGACCTGAAAGGAAAGATGGACGCAGCTAATGTCTATTACCAATCAGAGGTAGATGCCTTTGCTAAAATTTTCTATAAGCCGGGCAACACTTCAATAAAAGACCAAGGCAAAATGTATGCCTTCATTGACCCGGCCGTTGACCGTTTTAAAACCTTAGAAGAAGAACTGCAGGACGAATTCAAGAAGTCAATGACAAGTTATGTTCGCCTGTATTCTTTCCTTTCACAGATTATGCCATTCCAGGATGTGGGACTTGAAAAGTTATACTCTTACGGCCGCTTCCTTCTAAGCAAACTTCCTAAGTCAGACTATACGGAAAGATTGAAACTCGACAATGAAGTAGCATTGGAATATTATCGCCTGCAAAAGATCGCAGAGGGCGATTTGGTGCTTCAGGTGCAAGGCGAATTCGGAATAGATCCAACAACAGAAGCAGGGCTCAACAGACCTAAAGACGAAAAGGATAGACTTTCTAATATCATCAAAGTATTGAATAATAAATATGGCACTGACTTTAAGGACGCAGATAAACTTTTCTTTGAACAGATTGAGGAAGAACTATATCAAGATGAAGACCTCAAAAAACGAGCATTGAACAATCCCATAGATAATTTTAAATATGCGTTTGAAGAAGTGTTTATAAATAAGATGATTGAACGCATGGAGTCTAATCAGGAAATATTCGATAAGATTATGGAGAACACCGAATTTAAGAATGATGTTAAGGAGTGGCTGACAAAGAAAATTTATCAGAGGTTCAATGAGAAGCAGGATGCGTCGCACGGTGAGAGGTAGATGACAATAATATCTCCCATGAAAAAAATCGCGATAACCATGGGTGAGCCCGGCGGCGTCGGGCCTGAAGTAGTTGTGAAGGCGCTTTCCCGCGCTGAGATAAGAAGGCTTTGTTCC
Source organism: Nitrospiraceae bacterium (assembly GCA_003599275.1). GTDB lineage: Bacteria > Nitrospirota > Thermodesulfovibrionia > UBA6902 > UBA6902 > SURF-23. The sequence goes on from QZJG01000006.1 coordinate 36,264, forward strand.
CCCATAATAATCGGCGACGCAGAAGTCATTAAAGAAGCCGTCAGGCTCACGGGACTGTCTCTTGGGGTCAGGAGTATTGCAGACCCTTCTAAATCAAAACCGGCGGCTGGAGAAATTGAGGTCATCGATATCAAATCACGCTCGGCTTTCAAAAAATGCGCCCCTTCAAAGAACGCAGGAAGGGCTGTCGTCAGTTATATCAGGAAGGCGGTTGAGCTTGCATTGAGCAGGGAAGTATCTGCGATCGTGACTGCTCCGATATCGAAAGAATCCCTGAGGCTGGCAGGACATAAATGGCCGGGACATACCGAGCTTCTGGCGGAACTTACTAATACAAAAGATTATGCAATGATGTTCGTCAGCAATAAATTGAAGCTCATCCTTTGCACAATTCATGTCCCGCTGAAAGATGTGCCGAAGAGGATAAATGAAAAGCTCGTCTTAAAGACGATCAGGCTCGCGAAAAAAGGGATGCTTATGCTTGGCGTTGAAAATCCCCGGATCGCCGTTGCAGGCCTTAATCCGCACGCCGGGGAATCCGGTATCATGGGAAAAGAAGAGGCTTCAATAATATCCCCGGCAATCACCAGGGCGCGTGCAGATGGTATGAATGTCACAGGCCCTTATCCTCCGGATGTGGTTTTTCATAAAGCATATAATGGAGAATTTGATATGGTCGTGTGCATGTATCATGACCAGGGTTTAATCCCTTTTAAGATGATCGCCTTTGATACTGGCGTGAATGTCACTGTGGGACTGCCGGTTATACGGACTTCTCCGGACCACGGCACGGCATTCGATATAGCGTGGAAGAATGCGGCAAACCCGTCGAGCATGATCGGGGCGATAAGGCTTGCGGCAAGATTAGAGATAAGAGTCAGGAGTTAAGAGTATGGACATCGTACTTGCTACGAGGAACAAAAAGAAGATTTACGAGATAAGAAAAATCCTGAGTGAAGAGATGGCAGGAGAGGATATGTTTAATATCTTCACCCCTGACGACTTCCCGCAGTGCATGGAAGTTGAGGAAGACGGTAAAACCTTTGAGGCAAATGCCGTAAAGAAGGCGGTATATATTTCGGAATGCACTGGCATGACTGCGATCGCTGATGATTCCGGTCTTGAAGTGGACGCGCTCAACGGCGCTCCGGGTGTCTTTTCCGCGCGCTATGCAGGAGAAAATGCGGATGATATGGCTAACTGCGAGAAGCTCTTGCAGGAAATGAAGAACGTGTCTTATGACAAACGGGCCGCACGTTTTGTCTGTTGTATAGCGATGGCAGTTAAGGGCGAAGTTAAAACTTTTAATGGATATGTTGAAGGCAGAATCGGTACGGAGCTGCGCGGTAAAACAGGTTTTGGTTATGATCCCCTCTTCTATCCTGAAGGACATGACAGGACATTTGCCGAAATGAGCAATGACGAAAAAAATTCCATGAGCCACAGGGGAAGGGCGTTGAGGGAGCTTCAGAAGCATATTAAAGAAAAAGGTATCTCGCAATCTTAATCTTCTATAGAACCTTTGACATTTGAAGGCGCTTCATTGTCTTATTTGCGCTAACAGGCAAATAACGAATTTTCTTGACAGCCACAGAGCATAATTGTTTTAATTACCCATCTTCAACTTCCGGCATCAGTAAGTGGGAATTTTCAGGGAGAGAAAAATGAGGGACGTATTTTTAGGTGGATAATTGAAGGAAGAGAAATCTGCAAAGACGGAAGAAGTAAAAGCAAAGATCAGAAGCCTTGTGCAGCAGACAATGCAGGAGGCGCTTGAGGGGGAGCTTGAAGATTTTCTGGGCTATCCCAAGCATCAGCAGAGCGAAACAGAGAATTCACGAAACGGCCATTCAAGAAAGACAGTGCAGACCGACTCCGGTCAGATGGAAATAGAAGTCCCTCGCGACCGCAAATCAGATTTTCAACCCAAACTAATACGCAAACGCCAGACAGTGCTTGATGATCTTGAGGACAAGATAGTAGCGATGTATTCCAAGGGAATGAGCACAAGAGACATACAGGATATACTTGCTGACATGTATGGCACGGAGATCAGCCCATCATTGATATCAAGAATAACCGACAGGGTACTACCCCGGCTTGAAGAGTGGCAGAGCCGGCCATTACAGGGGAGCGTTATGTGATTGTGTGGTTTGACTGCATATTCTACAAGGTGAGGCATGACGGCAAGGTAGAGAACAAAGCGATATATGTATTAATCGGGCTGGGGCTTGATGGGAAGAAGGAGTTGCTGGGTTTCTGGATAAACAAAACGGAATCAAGCAGTTTCTGGCTTGGAGTGTTGAATGAACTGAAAGGCCGAGGGGCAAAAGATGTATTCATATTCAGCGTTGACGGACTTTCAGGGATAGAGGGAGCGATCAAGGCAGCCTATCCGCAAGCAGATGTACAGCGTTGTATTGTGCATCAGATAAGAAATTCGCTGAAGTATGTATCATGGAAAGAGCGAAAAGCACTGGCTAATGATTTGAAGACCATCTATGGGGCCTCAACCGAAGATGAGGCTGCCCGGCAGTTGGACAGGCTTGACGAACAGTGGCAAGGCAGATATCCCCATGTCCTGAAGTCCTGGCGTAAAAACTGGGATAGCCTTACAACGTTCTTTCGTTACCCGGTTGAGATCCGCAAAGTCATGTATACTACAAATATCATTGAGAGCGTCAATAGTAAATTCAGGAAGGCTACCGGCGCCAGGAGGCTATTCCCTACTGATGACGCTATTTTGAAGTCTCTATATATGGCGGCGCTGGACCTCGAAAGAAAATGGACCATGCCTCTCAGAGGATGGTCTCAAGTCTATTCTCAGATTGCTATATTGTTCGAGGATAGGATTCAGTGAAAATTGGCCTTACACAGTTCGTGAGACAGTCCCAACGTAATCGATCATTTTAAATGTATAACGAGTCTGTAGAATAAGTCCTTTCTTCAAAAATCACCTAAATTTCGGGGGTCTCTTAACCCTTCGATGGTCAGCGATTGTTCAATGCAGCGCATTCT
>QZJG01000022.1 GCA_003599275.1 Nitrospiraceae bacterium
AAAATTTTATTCCCGGCCGCGCTTCATAGTAAAAAGAATAGTCGGGCTCAGAAGCATTCACGATTTGAAAGCAGCGGTAAAGGGATTTAAAAGCCTCCTCTGGCTGTGGATCAAAGGGGACGTCTTCCGGCGCAGCAGGAGCGTTTCATGAACAACATATTTAAAACCAACCTCGGCATAAAGAAGACGGAGAGGGTCATTGTCTTTACAGACGGACATACCCGGAATCTGAAAAGGACTGCAAAGCGTATCGCGGAGGCAGGCAAAAAATTTACACCCCATATTAAATACGTCGAATACCGGTCTACCGGAGGGCATGGAGTTGAACCCCCTGCAGAGCTGTGGAGAGAGGCCTTCGGAGAAAACGTTTTACGGGAGTTGAAACTGCGGAAGCTGTTAAGGCCTCTTCTTGATAAAAAAACAACTGAAAGCCGGAACAGGGAGATAGAAAAAATAATACGTGCGCACAGGAAAGACGCAGTCGATGCGGTCGTCGCGCTCTCTTATTACTCGACCAGCCACACAAAGTTCAGGGATTTTCTGAACAGGGCCTGCGGAACGAGGTATGCAAGCATGCCGCTTTTTGATGAAGAAATGCTTAAAGGGGCCATGAAGGTCAACTACCGGAGGATGCTGAAGAAGACGGAAGATATCGCAAAGACAGTCAATGAATGTGAAGAGATGGAAATTAAATGTGCGAACGGCGCCTTCATCACATTTTCCAAAAAGGGCAGGGAGGCAAAGGCCGATACGGGCATTATTACAAAACCCGGAGCTTTCAGCAACCTTCCCGCAGGAGAGGTCTATCTCGCCCCGGTCGAAGGCACTGCAAACGGAAGGCTTGTGCTTGAATGGGCGCCGACAAGGAAATTGAAAAGTCCCGTGACCCTTCAAGTGGAAAATGGATTTGTCACAAAGGTCGAGGGGAAAGAGAAATTTGCCGGATATCTGAAGGAGAAACTTTCAGAGAAAAAAGAAAATGCGAATATCGCGGAGCTCGGAATCGGCACCAATGACAGGGCGTCGCGGCCGGACAACATCCTCGAATCGGAAAAGATCTTCGGCACTATCCATATAGCACTCGGAGACAACAGCACCTTCGGAGGGAAGGTCAGGACCCCCTTTCATCAGGACTTTGTATTCTTCAAACCGACAGTGACGTTGATTTATAAAGATGGGAGCAGGAAGATTTTATTAAAGAACGGGAAGCTCGTAACCGTTCCATCATAAAACTTTGCTGCCATATTCGAACATGTCAAAGGTATTTGTCAGAAGGGCTGAATACAACTACGCGATGCTCAGGCAGGCAATGTTTGAGATCATGGACCTCACTGCAGGCAGCCTGATTCAAAAGAACAGCCGCGTGGTTATCAAGCCGAACCTCCTCGCCCCTGCCGTCCCTGAAAAGGCGGTCGTCACTCATCCCATGGTCGTGAAGGCTGCCGTAGAATACGTGCTCGATAAGGGGGCAAGCCCTGTTGTCTCGGACAGCTCCGCGGCGGCTTCATTCGGCAGGATACTGAAGGACAGCGGAATCAGGGACGCGTTTGAGGGACTGAAGGTAGAGTTCAGGGAATTCAAAACATCCGTGGCCGTTGATGTCGGGAAACCGTTTAATGAGATCGATATTGCCGCCGACGCGATGAACGCCGATTTTCTCATCAATCTGCCGAAATTAAAGACCCACGCTCAGATGCTGCTGACGCTCGGCGTGAAAAATTTGTTCGGCTGCATTGTAGGCCTGAAAAAACCCGAGTGGCATTTCAGGACAGGGGTTGACAGGGAAATGTTCGCAACACTTCTGGTGAAGATATACCAGGCTGTCAGGCCTTCGGTCACGGTAATAGACGGGATACTGGCAATGCAGGGGCAGGGACCGGGTAAGGGCGGTGAACCGAGACATATCGGTGTGCTTATGGGAAGCTGCGATGCAGTGGCGGCAGATATCGCTGTTTGCAAAATGTTGGGCGTTGCGCCCGACGGACTGCTGACAAACAGGATAGCCATGGGACAGGGACCGGCGAGTGAAGAGATCGAGATTGTCGGTGAACTGCCGGAAGTAAGGGACTTCAAATTCCCGGATATAGTCCCGCTCGTCTTCGGTCCCCAAAAATTTCACGGCTTCATGCGCAGGCACCTTGTGCAGAGGCCGATATGCGACGCCTCCCTCTGCAAGCTCTGCGGCGAGTGCTGGAAATACTGTCCTGCCCTGGCTATTGCTCACGACAGCAGGAAGGTACGTTTCGATTATGAAAAGTGCATAAGATGTTACTGCTGCCTTGAAGTATGTCCGCATGGGGCGCTGAGCGCAAGAGAGACCGTTACGGGAAAGATAACGAGGAGATTGCTGAAGATATAGCGCCGCATTACACTGAAGCCTGCTCCGGAATTTCCACAATCACCTTGAGTTATAATCACACTATGGACATAAAGAAAAAACTCCGGCAGGCCCCCTCCTCTCCCGGTATTTACATTATGAAGGGAGGCAGGGAAAAGGTCCTTTATGTCGGGAAGGCCAAAAATCTCAGGAACAGGCTGAGGTCGTACTTTCAGGACTCCGCTTTGCTGGATGCGCGGAAGATGAAAATGGTGCAGGAGGTAAGGGACTTCGACTATATAGTTACCGACAATGAGCTTGCGGCCTTAGCCCTCGAGGCCAATTTCATAAAAAGGATAAGGCCCGGCTACAACATTGTCCTCAGGGACGACAAAAACTACCCTTATCTTAAGCTGACGGTAAACGAAGAATGGCCGAGGCTTGAGGTGGTAAGAAAGATCGAGAAGGACGGCGCCCTCTATTTCGGCCCGTATGTCCCGGCGGGGGGCATGTGGGAGATGCTGAAATTCATCCGGCGCAATTTCCCCATCCGGATATGCAGGCACAACCTCGATAAGCCATTCAGGCCATGCGTCCAGCATCAGATGGGAAGATGCATTGCGCCGTGCGCCGAGTCCCTCAGGACCACCGAAGACCATGAAAAATACATTGAGATAGTCAATGAGGTGAGGGCCTTCATACAGGGGGAGAAAAAGGGTCTGCTGTCGAGCCTTCAGGACCGAATGCAGAAGCTCTCGGACGAGCTGAAATTTGAAGAGGCTGCATCAATCAGGGACAGGCTTAAGGCCCTGGAGACGGCCTGGGAGACGCAGCATGTGATATCCCTTGAGCTTGGAGATATGGATGCCATAGGACTCTACAGGGAAGGGCAGGAAGCGTCCATATTCATGCTGTTCATAAGAAACGGCATGGTCATCGGTCAGAAGGACTTTTTTCTGAAAAAGCTTGAGGACATGGACAACGGGGAGCTTGCATCGGATTTCATCGAACAGTTTTATTCAAAGGAAATGCCCCTGTCGCCGAGGATAATCCTTCCCGTAAAGGCGCAACTGACCACACAGCAGCAGTGGTTAAGCGAAAGGAGGGGCGCTGCCGTCCGGCTCGCTTACGCAAGGAATGAACTTGAGGGCAAGGTGCTGAAGATGGCCAATGACAACGCGCTCTACGCATTTAACAGGCACAGGGAGACACGGGTCGATGAGACCATTCTGAAGATAAAGGAACTGCTTGGATTAGAGAGGCTTCCGAAGAGGATCGGGGCCATTGATGTGTCGAATATCTCCGGCTCCGAGGCGGTCGGCGCATTGATTGTTTACGAAGACGGCAAGTTCGTGAAAGAGGATTACAGGTTATTTAAAATAAAAACGGTTTCAGGGATCGATGACTTTGCGATGATAGGGGAAACGGCAGGCAGGTATTTGAAAAACATCGCGGAGGATGAGAGCAGGCTGCCCCAGTTGCTTCTCATCGACGGCGGCAGGGGACAGCTTGAATCCGCATTGAAGGCCATGAGGCCTTTTGATCTCCCTGTTGAATTGACCGGGATCGCAAAGGCGAAAGACCGGAGAGAAAAGACCTCCGGCGTACGCACGGACGTGGACAGGATTTATCTCCCCGGCAAGAGGTCGCCTGTTTATCTGGAGCCATTTCTTGATACAACTCACCTGCTTCAGAAAATACGCGACGAGGTCCACCGCTTTGCCATTACTTACCACAAAAAGCTCCGCGCAAAGAGGACCCTTGAATCGCCGCTTGAAAAGATCGCGGGAATCGGAAAGACCAGAAGGCTTGCCCTCCTGAAACACTTCGGCAGTCTCGATGCCATTAGAAGTGCGTCTGTCGAAGAGCTTGCGGCAGTGAAGGGGATGAACAGGAAGGTCGCGGAGCTGGTGCAGGAAACGCTGGGATAGTTGTCCCCCCTCTTTGGAAAAGAGGGGGATTAAACCCTACCATTTCCCCCAGTGGATATTCTCTTCCTTGAATTTGTCCTTCGGCGCTTCATCTTTATTCACAGGAACACCGACGGGGATGACGTTCAATGGAATAATATTTTCAGGAATGGAGAGGATATCCCTGACGGATTTCATCCTGTCCTTCTCCGCGTATGCGGCTGTCCATACCGCTCCGTAACCGAGGCCGTGCGCGACAAGCAGGATATTTTCAGACGCCAGAGAGCAATCCATGACCCAGTATTTCTTTGCGTATATGTCATCCTTGTCGGGGATGCCGCACACGACAATCGCAGCCCCTGCCTTATCGAGCATCTTCGCATGAGGAAGCGCATCGCAAAGTTTATCGAGAGTGTCTCTTTCCGTCACTACAACAAACGCCCACGGCTGGACATTCACCGCTGACGGAGCTGACATCCCGGCCCTGAGCATTGTCACCAAGTCTTCTTTTTTCACTTTTTCGCCGGTAAATTGTCGTACACTCCGGCGGGTATAGATCACGTTCAGAAAATCTTTGTCCATGTGATGATTCCTCCTGCAGAAAAATTATGCCCCAATGCTTCCAATTATACTATATGGTGACGGATGGGGAAGGGATTTTTTTACCGAAGAATAGAGATAGGAAGTTGTCATTGCGAGCAGGTCCCTCGCAATGACAGATAAATCAACAGTGTTATAATTCTATCTCTATTCTTCGGTGTTAAATGAGAATTCATAGTTTTTTCACTATTGAGATTTATAATTTTTATTGATTGATTAAAACATGAAAGGTATAATGGAATACCAATAAAAGGAGGTTGCGATGAAAAACGCAAAAACAATTTTGTTGATTCTGACTGCTGGGCTGCTCCTTTTCGGCATTGCCCATGCAAAGGATTATGAAGTCAGGAAAAAGGCAGGGGGGTATGATGTTAATGTCAAGATTGACAAGAACCCGCCCGTTGTCGGAAAAAACAACATGGCAATCGAGATTAAAGACTCAGCCGGGAAGAATGTAACGGATGCGAAGTTAAAGGTCGAATACTCGATGCCGGCGATGCCCGGGATGCCGGCAATGAATTACAAAACAGATGCGGAATTAAAGGATGAAGGATACAAGGCAATAATGGACCTCCCGATGTCGGGCTCATGGAATGTTGAGATAAAAATTGCCCGTGATGGAAAAACATCAAAAGTTAAATTCAGTGTAGATGCACAATAAGCCGGAAGTCGGGAGTCAGAAGTCGGAAGTCAGAATAATCCCCCTTTTGTCCCACTTTTCAAAAGAGGTATTAAGGGGGATTTATGTACTACTTACTGCTTACTGCTTACTTTCTATCACTCCCGCCTTTGCTGAGGAACTTAAGCTTCAGCCGCTTATCGATGAGGCGCTTGAGAACAACCATGATATCCTGATGTCCGGATACGGGATATCTGCCGCAGAATTCAGGATCCCACAAGCGGAGAGCCTCCCCGATCCCATGCTGATGTTAGGCTACCAGAATGACGGAACAAGAGATTTATATACCTTTGGCGACGAGATGGCTTCGGATTCGATGTGGATGTTTTCCGTATCACAGATGTTTCCATATCCCGGCAAGCGCTCACTGAAAGGCGAGATGGCCCGGAGGGATGCGGAGGGCCTTGCTGCCTCGGCAGATGCTATACGGCTGAAGGTGGCTTCAACTGTGAAGGCGCTCTATTATGACCTTTTTCTTGCCCATAAAAACATTGATCTTGTCCATGAAATGTCCGCTCTTTTTTCGAGGATCGAAGACGCAGCCCTGAGCAGATATTCAACGGGAATGGCCCCACAGCAGGAAGTATTGATGGCCCAGACGGAAAAGTACATGCTCCTCGAAAAGGAAGAGATGTTGAAGCAGAACATTCAGGCCGGCGAAGCGATGCTGAACTCCGTGGTCGGCAGAGATGCAAATTCGCCTCTCGGGAGACCGGCGGAAATGTCTCCTTCATCTTATGACCACAACATGGATGAACTTATCAGGACTGCGATAAAGAATTACCCCGAGATACAGGCAAAAGAAAAGATGATCTCCTCTGCTGAGACAAAAGTCAGGATGGCAAAAAAAGAGTATTACCCCGACTTCACAGTCAATGCGGGCTATTTTGCAAAAGGCCCTGATTTCCCGGACATGTGGAGTCTTGCAGCCACTATAAACATCCCCATATTTTATAAAAGCAAACAAATGCAGGCCGTCAATGAAGCCGGGGCGTCATTATCTGAGGCGGAACATGAGCTGCTTGCCATGCAGTCAATGCTTTCTTCAGGCGTCAGGGACAACTATTCGATGTTCAGGACCTCGGAGAGATTGATGGACTTATACAAAAACGGATTGATTCCGAAAATATATCAGGATTTCGAATCCGCTCTTGCAGGATATGTAACAGGAAGAGTCGAAGCCATCACTGTTCTTACAAGACTGAAATCAGTCATTGATTATGAAACGCTTTACTGGAAACAGTTTGTGGAAAGAGAGAAGGCCATTGCGAGACTTGAGGCGATAACGACAGTCAAAAGTTCAGGGACGGACAGGGACGAGGGACAAGGAGAATAAGAAAATGAAAACAATAAGACTTGCAATTTTACTGATGATTTTATCTTTCGTTAACTCTTCGATATCATTTTCCCAAGTCCATCAGCATGGAGCGCCTGCAAAAGAAACAGCCCCGCCGCAGAAACAGGCTGAGCCTGAGGTCGTGCAGGAGGAGGATCCGGAGGAAACCCCTGCCGTGGAGATCGAGCCTGAGCAGCAGCAGTTGATCGGCGTTAAAACGATAGCGGCTGCAGTAAAGCCTATGCAAAAAATCATCAGGACTGTGGGGCGTATTGAATATGACGAGAGGCGGCTTGCCACTGTCAATACAAAATTTGAAGGCTGGATTGAAAAGCTCCATGTCGATTACACCGGCAGGTATGTTAAACAGGGAGAGCCACTCGCAGAGATATACAGCCCGGAACTCGTGGCAACCCAGCAGGAATTCTTAAATGTATTAAAGTGGGCAAAACCGAGCAAAGAGCAAAGAACACAGAACACAGATAAAACCCTCAGCGATATGCTTTCGACCGATGCTGAAAGAATGGTTGAGGCCGCGCGGCAGAGACTGAAATTATGGGACATTACGGATGAGCAGATAAAAGCGATTGAGGAATCAGGAAAGCCGATCAGGACATTGACGATCTACAGTCCCGTAAACGGATACGTTATTCAGAAAATGGCGCTTCAGGGAATGCGCGTGATGCCCGGGGAGAAGCTTTTTGATATGGCCGATCTGTCAACCGTCTGGGTCATCTCCGACATTTATGAATACGAGCTGCCTTTTATAAAGGTCGGACAAACTGCAAACATCAGCCTCAGCTATTTCCCCGGAAAAGTCTTCCCGTCGTCTATTGATTATATTTATCCTTATCTTGCGGGTGAGACAAGGACCGCAAAGGTCAGATTCACTCTTCATAATCCATTCGCTCAGTTAAAACCGCAGATGTTCACAAACGTAGAAATAAAAATCGACATGGGCAAAAAACTGGTAATCCCTGATGAGGCGGTAATCGATACGGGCACAAGACAGATAATTTATGTGGACAAAGGTGAAGGCTATTTTGAGCCGCGAGTAGTTATGCTTGGACTAAGGGCTGATGGAATGACGGAAGTCATTCAAGGGCTGAAGGCCGGTGAGAAAGTCGCCTCCTCCGGCACATTCCTCATTGACTCGGAGGCGCAGTTGAAGGGAGTTAAACCTCTTGAGGGGCATAAACATTAAAAGACAACAATCCACAGATTACACAGATTAACACAGATTCATTTAGAAAGATTTGATTCTTTATCTTTTATAATCTGAGAAATCTGCGGATAACAAAGACATGATAGCTAAGATAATCGAATACAGCGCGCGGAACAAGTTCATAATCTTTCTGCTTGTCGGGTTCCTTTGTATCTGGGGATACTGGGCATTAAAGCAGACTCCGCTTGACGCCATCCCCGACCTTAGCGACACGCAGGTAATTATCTTTACGGAATGGCCCGGCAGAAGCCCTGACCTTATTGAAGACCAGATAACCTATCCTATAACATCGACCCTTCTTGCTGCTCCTAAAGTCCAGGTGGTGCGGGGGTTTTCGTTTTTAGGCACTTCTTTTATTTATGCGATATTCGAGGAAGGCACGGACATCTATTGGGCCAGAAGCAGGGTCCTCGAATATCTTCAGGCTGTAAAGAGCAAGCTCCCTGTCGATGCGAATCCGGTGCTCGGTCCTGACGCCACAAGCGTGGGATGGGGTTTTTCGTATGCGGTGGTTGACGAAACAGGGCAGCACGATCTCTCAAATCTCAGGTCGGTACAGGACTATAATATTAAGCTCGCGCTCGAAAGCGTTCCCGGCGTATCGCAGGTGGCGAGCATCGGCGGCTTTGTGAAGCAGTATCAGGTCACTGTAGACCCCAACAGGCTTCTTGCATACAACATCCCGATAACAACCGTCATGGAGGCGATAAAAAAGAGCAATCGGGATGTTGAGGGAAGGGTGCTGGAATTCTCCGGCATCGAGTACATGATCAGGGGAAGAGGGTATATAAAAACACTCGATGACCTGAAAAATGTCCCTGTAGCAACCAATGGGATCGGGACCCCCGTCTTTTTGAAAGATATTGCAAATGTGCAAATCGGCCCGGAGATAAGAAGAGGAATTGCAGAGCTTGACGGAAAAGGCGAGGTGGCCGGCGGCATCGTTGTTGTCCGTTTCGGCGAGAATGTCCTCAATGTGATCGAGAGGGTCAAAGAGAAGATCAAAAACGATATTGAACCGAGCCTTCCAAAAGGTATGAAGATCGTCACGACCTATGACAGGTCCGACCTCATACACCGGTCTATCGACACGCTCAAAGAGGAGATTGTAAAACTTTCAATTGCCGTGAGCGCTGTGTGCATCATCTTTTTGTTCCATCTGCCGAGCGCCCTTGTGGTTATACTGACACTCCCGATAGCGATCATTATTTCCTTTATATGTATGTACTATCTGGGAGTAACTTCAAACATCATGAGCTTAAGCGGCATCGCCATCGCTATCGGCGCAATGGTGGACGCCTCGATCATCATGGTGGAGAATGCGCATAAAAAGTTAGAAGAGTGGGAACATGCAGAAAGAACACAGAGCACAGAACATAGAACACAGACAAGAACCAACGTCATCATCGAGGCGGCAAAGGAAGTCGGCCCTTCGCTGTTCTTTTCCCTTCTCGTCATTACAGTCGGTTTCCTCCCTGTCTTCACGCTTCAGGCGCAGGCAGGACGGCTGTTTAAGCCGCTGGCATACACAAAGACCTTTGCGATGCTGTTCTCTTCATTCCTCGCTGTGACCATCACTCCCGTTCTCATGACGATATTTATTCATGACAGGATACCAGTATTGAGCAAATTGCCGGTCATCAAATATTTGTTCCTGATATATCCGGAGGAGAAACATCCCGTCAGCGCAATCCTTCACAAACTATATGGACCAGTGGCCGCTCTTGCGCTGCGATTTAAAAAACTTGTTATTCTGATAGCCGTAATAATCATGGCGCTGACCGCTTATCCCTTTCTGAAGCTCGGCACCGAATTCATGCCCCCGCTTTATGAAGGGACGCTCTTTTACATGCCTGTCACCGTGCCGGCCGCCTCTATTTCAGAAGTCACAAAGCTTATTCAGCTTCAGGACAAATTAATAATGCAGGTCCCCGAAGTTGCGCAGGTATTCGGAAAGGCAGGAAGGGCGGAGACCGCTACAGACCCCGCGCCGCTTGAGATGTTTGAAACCGTGATAAATTTAAAGCCCGAATCGGAATGGCGTGAAGGCATGACCGTTGAGGGGCTGAAAAATGAACTGAACGATGCATTGTCCATACCCGGCGTTGCCAATTCATTCACCATGCCGATCAAGGCGCGTATCGACATGCTTTCCACAGGCATAAGGACGCCGGTCGGGATCAAGGTCATGGGCCCGAATATCGAAGAGATTGAGCGGATAGGGATGGAGATTGAAAACGTTGTAAAGGACATCAAGGGCACCCGGAGCGCCTATGCGGAAAGGGTGACCACGGGATATTTCCTGGATTTCAATATACGGCGCGCGGAAGCCGCGAGATACGGGATAAATGTTGACGACATTCAGGAAGTGGTGCAGACGGCTGTCGGCGGAATGCCGGTGACCACTACTATTGAAGGAAGAGAGAGATATACGGTAAATATCAGGTATTCGAGAGAACTGCGAGATACTATAGAAAAATTAAAGAGGGTCCTTGTGCCGGTGATGGGGCAAGGGGCAAAGGAAATGGGTCAAGGGTCAGGAGGAATGGGCACTTTTTCAACTCTTAACTCTCAACTCTCAACTCCTGACTCTTTACAGGTCCCTCTCGGCGAGCTTGTCGATATGAAGATCGTCAAAGGCCCTACCGCGATAAAGAGCGAAGAAGGGCTTCTGGCGGCATACGTCTATATTGATTTTTCAGGACGCGATGTCGGCGGTTACGTTGAGGAGGCGAAGCATCACGTTTCACAGGCAGTCAAAGTGCCTGACGGCTACCGCCTTGAATGGAGCGGCGAGTATGAATACCTTGTGAAAACCCAGGAAAGGCTGAAGATGGTCATCCCGTTAACAGCGCTCATTATCTTCGTCCTTATATTTCTCAACACAAAATCAGTCACAAAAACAATGATAGTCCTTCTTGCCGTGCCGTTTTCCCTTGTCGGCTCCTTCTGGTTTTTATATCTTCTCAACTACAACATGAGCATAGCCGTGTGGGTCGGCATAATTGCGCTTGCCGGTTTGGACGCCGAAACAGGTGTCATAATGCTCCTTTATCTTGAGCTCGCCTATGAGAAATGGAAATCCGATGGGAAACTGAACAACATAAGCGACCTGAAGGACGCGATAATGTACGGCGCAGTGAAGAGGATACGTCCAAAGATCATGACCGTCAGCGTTATTCTTGCGGGATTAATTCCCATCATGTTCAGCCACGGCGCGGGGTCCGATGTCATGAAGCGCATAGCCGCTCCGATGGTCGGAGGCGTCGTCACTTCGACGATCCTTGAGCTGATTATCTATCCTGCGATTTATATGATATGGAAGGGAAGAAAGTTCGGGAAGCAGGTTCCGTAAACCAGCGCAGCAGCATTTCACTTGCCTCCCGCCTCAAAGGCTTTTGCATTAAGCCCCCAGAAGCCGCTGCTGTAAGAGGTCTTCGCAGTTGCGGCGTCCGTCAAGGACAGCGTGAATGAAAACTGTTTTACCCCTCATTTCATAGACAATGCGGTAGGGCTTAAAGAATATCTCCCTGAAATCGGATATTCCCCACCGCTGCAGCTCAGAGGGGAAGCTGCCCCGCGCCGGCATTGTTTCAAGGGCGGTCATTGCTTTATGTAAGTTGTCGAGCAGATGCTCCGCCTTTGCAGGGGAATCATTAATCGCAACGTAGCGGTAAATTGCGTAAAGGTCTTCTGATGCAATATTGTCAATGCGGACTTCGTATTTCATGGCTTCCCGGCAGAGCGTGTCTTCTTTTTTAATTTTGCAAAGGCCTGACGTATTGGTTTATGCCTGCCTTCAAGCATATCCTTTCTTCCCATTGCCAGCAGCTTCAGCATGGCCATGCTTTCGCGGTCTTTTTCATATTCTTTCAGGTCCTGAATTATTACCCGCGCTTCTCCGTTTACGGTCACGACAACAGGATTGCCGGTCTCGGCTATTTCGCTGATTATTTCCGAGGCGTGAGATTTGATGTGGCTTATAGGTTTGACGGCCGTGCTCAGTTTCATTGACTCCTCCTTTGAAAGGGCTTAATATAGACTGTATTTTAGTCTACAGCTCAAGTACGCAAATTGCAACACAAAAAACTATCTCCGGCTGTTCAAGATTCCAGCCTTCGGCCTGAGCGCTGTTATCGGCATTTGAAAACCGATTGTCGAAAGGGTGTCTTCAACTGACAATAACTGTTCTGTGGCGGTAAATGTGGCGGCAAGGAATTGGTTTTGTAGGGGCAATCCCTTGTGGTTGCCCTGGTTTTCGTGGTTGGCCGAATACAGGGCGGGCACAAGACCCGCCCTACAACATTTTTCTCCACCAGAATAACCGCCGCTGAGGACATTACATCGTCTTTTATGTTCATGAAGGGACGTCTTCGATCCAGAGGATGTGTTTTTTCAATGGAGTTGCCTTGAGCGAATTATAAAGTTTGAGATCGGCGGTGACCATGCGGCAATCATTTTTTACGGCAAGGGCAACATAGAGAGTATCGTAGAAAGATCGTTTTGTGCGGCATGCGATATCAAACGCCTCCACAGCAAGCTGGGACGTGTCCCAGACTTTTATGGAAAGCGCCTGTAATTCACTCAAAATAGTAACAGCTTTGCCATGAGTACACTCAGAGCGCAGGACATATTTCCATAAGATATTGCCTGTTTCCGCAAACAGGAGGTCAGGGCAGTGAAGTGAAACAGCGAGAAGAGGCAAGCGGGCGGCGTGGATGCTATGCTCTTCAGGAAGATACCATTTTATTGCAACGCTGGCATCAATTACATATTCCATTATCGGTCCCGGTCTTCACGTATCAACTTAACGCTGTCTGAAAACTTTTTGTCTCCAAAACTCTCCCTTATCTTTTTCGCCCGTTTCATTGCTTCTCCCCATGTAGCCGACTGCGCGGCCTCTTCCAGAATAGATTTGGCCTCGCCCTGAAGCGAGCGTTTATGCTGTTTGGCCCGGTCCTTAAGGCGTTTGATGGTTTCGGGTTCAATGTCCCTTACAAGTATTTGAGCCATTGCTTGCCTCCTTATTAATTAGTGATAGCATTATGATAGCAAATTGATTTGCCTGTCGCAACTCTATTCCGCATGGTGTCAGTGTGTATTGGAATTTATAGCAAGGTGGGCATTATCTTCTGTTGTACTTCACGGCGTTGTCTTTGGAGAGGTCTACAGGGTATTTCTTTTCATTGAGGGCGATTTTGGCAAGGGCTTCTTTTTCGATATCGATGTTTAATTTGTCGGCGAGACGGATGAGATAGATAAAGACATCCGCGATCTCTTCTCTCGTTGCCGAAGCCGTTGGCGCAAGTGTCATTGTATGGTTTATGCAAATTGCCGAATGTGCTTTGGACCCAGTTCAGAGAATGTTTTAAATTCTCAGGCAGCGCCTTCCTTGCGGTTTCAATGGCGTCTCTGGTTTCTCGCCCCGTCTGGAAGAATCTCTTTAATTCTCCTACGACCTTTATCTGGTAATTTTTGAGGAGCACTGTTATTTTTGCCCTTCAGCTTTTATAAAGTTAAAAACATCTGAAGTCTTCCAGACGGTTATAGTGCCTGCCGCTGAACTCTTTTCCGGGGATGCTTTCGAGATGATATTTCTTCTCTGTCTTTGCAGGATCAATGCCCTGCCTGCCACCTCAAAACTCTTCCCCGACTCTTTTGCCTTTGGAAAGAGATTAAAGAGAAAATCGTCTGTTTTGTGGATGATGGGCATGGTTGTCTTGCCTGGTGAAAATATTACACTCAAAAGAGGTCGTTTTAGGCAGACGACGGGGAGAGCATGACCTTTTTAATCTCTTCCATGTCAACGCTGTCCACTATCCTGGCTTTGCCTATGGACTCCGGAAGGATGAACCTGATATTGCCTGCCTTGACCTTTTTATCAAGCTCCATGGCGGAAATGAGATCGGAGGGATTTATTCCATCGGGGATTGAGCCCGGCAGTTTGTATAATTCGACGAGGTCCCTGATCCGCCCCGCCTCTCTTTTTTTGAAGATACCCATCTTGACCGCGAGGTCCGCTGCGGCGCACATGCCGATCGCAACGGCCTCTCCGTGAAGATATTTTTTATAACCGGTGACGGTTTCAACGGCATGCCCGATGGTATGCCCGAAATTCAATATCGCGCGCAGGCCCGCCTCGCGTTCATCTTTTGATACAACCCCGGCCTTGATCTCGCAGGACCGTTTTATTATATGGATGATACCGTCTCCAAGAGAAAGGATATCTCCCATGGTGTTTTCAAGATATTCAAAAAGTTTCCTGTCGGAGATCACGCCGTATTTGATTATTTCTGCCATGCCTGCGGAAAATTCCCCTTTCGGCAAGGTCATCAAGGTATCGACGTCGATAAGTACGAGCGAGGGCTGATAGAATGCGCCTATCATATTTTTACCCAGAGGATGGTTTACCCCGGTCTTGCCTCCCACGGAGCTGTCGACCTGGGCAAGGAGCGTGGTCGGCACCTGCACATACCTGATGCCTCTCATGTAGGTAGACGCCACAAAACCGGTCATATCGCCTACAACTCCCCCGCCAAAGGCCATGAGCAGTCCGTCCCGGTCAAACCTTGCCTTGAGAAGCTCTCCGTAGATATGGTACGTCCATGTGAAATCCTTGTACTCTTCTCCGTCGGGGATGAGGATGATCTCCGGCGTTATGCCGTATTCGCTCAGGGATTTGAGCACTCTTTCCTTATAAAGCGGGAATACCGTTTCGTTGCTCACAATCGCGACCTTTGAGGGCCGGAACTCTTTCAGCCTGAGTCCGAGTTTGCCGAGGAGCTTGCTGCCGATAAGGATATCGTAACTTCTCTCTTTCAGGGCAACGGTCACGATCTGCGCATCGAGACCTAACATCTCGATTATCTCCTGGGCGGTCTCCTCCGGAGTTATATAATTTGTATCCACAGAGGCGTCGGCCTGTCCGTAAAGCGGCAGCCTTTCCGTAAGGAGTTTGTTGATCTCCTTGAGCGGCTCTTCGACTTCAAGCAGCGGGCGCTTACCGCCTTCCGTCATAACGCGTTTAAGGACAATCTCGGGGGCCGCCTTCAGCCAGATGATAAATCCCCTCCGGCCCAGGTTCTCCACATTCTTTCTGTTTTTAATAACGCCGCCGCCTGTGGCGATCACGACGTTGTTTGTCTTCGATACCTCTTCGATTACTGCCTGTTCAAGTTTGCGGAAATAGTCTTCGCCTTTTTTCTTGAATATGATCGAAATCGGCGTGCCCTCGCGCTCTTCGATCAGCGAATCGGTATCAATGAACCGGCAGCCGAGCTTCCGGCTCAGCTCCCGGCCGACAGAGGTCTTTCCGGTCCCCATAAAGCCTGTCAGAACGATTTTCAAGATATACCCTCTCTGAAAGTTAAATATAATAATACCAGAATTTTTGTTTTTAGGGGCTAACAGGTTGCTGAAAAAGTCGGTTTTCAGTGTCATTGCGAGGAACGTTAGTGACGAAGCAATCTCAAACATATTGATTACTATAGAAGCGGATTGCTTCACGGAGTTTACCCGGAGCGTAAAGACGAGATTCTTCGCTTCGCTCAGAATGACCCGCGAAGGGTCCGCAATGACAGCCAAAATACATTTTCAGCAACCTGCTAAAGTTTTTCCTTTAATTTGCCGACAAGAGGGGCAAAGAACATATCCTTTTAAAGGAGGTCATAGTTTTTTTTAACTTAACTCAGGAGGAATAAGGATGGCAAAGTTAAATTGCTGGGAATTCAAGAAATGCGGAAGAGAACCAGGTGGTGTAAAGACCAAGGAGATGGGAATCTGTCCTGCTTCCACGGAAGCGGGTTGCGCCGGATTGAACGGCGGCAAGAATGCGGGCCGCATGTGCTGGGCCATTGCAGGTACTTTCTGCGGAGGAAAGGTGCAGGGTGATTTTGCGCAGAAGTCCGTGTCCTGCATGTCCTGTGAGTTCTTCAAGGCAGTCAAACAGGATGAGGGCGCAGACAAGTTCGTCCTGCTGAAACCGGGGCAGAAATACGCGGCTGCCGCAAAATAGTTTTTATAACTGAAAGGACATTAAAGAAATAATGTTAAGTGAGGATGCCGGCCTAAGCTTAAAGGTTTTCCCTGCCTTGCCAAAAACCTGCCAGATTTAAGCGTGTCCCCTCGGGCCGGCGTCCTTATTTCATTGTTCAGGTGTCCCGGTGCACTGGACCTGCAACCCCTTCTCCCACTGTAAAACAGCGCCTGTTTTTACGAACTTCCGCCTCTCAAGATTCACGGTGATTTTACCGATACTATATAGTAGTAAAGAAAGGCCTTGACGCATGGGACCAAACCTGCGGAGGCGGAACACTTAAAGGAGATACGGGATGATGAAAAAATTATGTTTGTTTGTTATTGCAGTTTTATTATTTACGCTGTCGGGCTGCGTTGAAAATAACAGCGAGAAAAAGATCGACCTTTCCCAAAAAGCAGGTACGAAAAATACCGCGGAGCAATCTGCGGGAAAGCCTCTTCGCATAGCAGTAGGAGGCATGATCACGCCCAGGGAGGGTTTTGTTTATTACAAAGAATTCCTCGATTACACGGGAGAAAAATTAGGAAGAAAAGTGGAGTTTGTGGACAGGGAAGACTACGGAGAAATCAATGAGCTGATCAGGGAGGGCGATATCGACGCCGCTTTTGTCTGCGGAGGCCCCTACGTCGACGGACATAAAGAGTTCGGGCTGGAGCTTATTGCCGCCCCGGTGGCTTACGGTGAAACAGTATATTATTCCTACATCATCGTCCATGTGAACAACCCTGCCCGGACTTTTGAAGAGCTGAGGGGGAAGACCTTTGCATTCACTGATCCCCTGTCAAACAGCGGCAAACTGGTCCCCACTTACATGTTGGCCAAAATGAACGAAGCGCCGGAGACCTTTTTCAGGAGCTTTTACTACACCCACGGTCATGACAAGTCCATAAAAGCGGTTGCAACAGGGGCCGTGGACGGGGCAGCGGTGGACAGTCTGATATGGGAATATGCAAACCGCAAACATCCCGAATTTACATCAAAGACAAAGATAATTCAAAAGTCTTCCCGGTATGGGATACCTCCATTTGTAACGCGTCCGGGGCTCAATCCCAAGACGAAGGAAGCCTTGAGGCAGGTCTTCCTGAACGCCCATAATGACGTGGAAGGCAGGGAGATACTGAAAGGGATGCTGATAGAAAGATTTGTTCCAATAGAGGACAGCTCATACGATTCCATCCGGGAGATGAAGCACTGGGTGGCAAAACAGAAGCATGCGAAGAAGTAATCTCCCCTCCGGATTTGAAAAGGGAGGGGCCAAAGGTGTTTTTATCGGATGAAGTTAAGGACTAAAATTCTCGCACTCACTATCGGTCTGATCATGTTGTTGGGCCTTGCAGTAGTTTTTTTTGTCAAAACCACGCTTACCCAAACTCTCCTCTCTGAATTCAGGGAGAACAGCGTCTTTCAAACGCGTCAGCTTGCAGGCCTGGCCGTTAAAGACCTCCTGACGGAAAACAGGCTGGGGCTGCAGATGCTGATTGACGATTTCAGGAAAGATGAGGAAAAGGCAAAATATATATTCATCCTCAATTCCCATAAGGAGCCGGTGGCCCATTCTTTTGGAGAGGGCTTTCCCTCGGCGCTTATGAATGTCAATAGTATCGGGCCGGGGGGGAAATACAGCATTCAGCGTCTTGATACGGATGCAGGCGAGGTCATAGACATTGCCGCTCCGATACTTGACGGGGTGGGATTCGTGCACGTCGGGTTTACAGATGTGCCTCTTCACAGGGAGGTTGACGGAATTGTTGCGTTAATCCTGAAAATTTTAGCGATTGTCCTGGCCGCAGGCAGCGGGGCAGCGGCTGTTTTAGCCTCTGTGATAACAAGGCCCGTTCGCGACCTCACCGAGACCGCAAAGGCAGTCGGCAGCGGCAACCTTGAACGCAAGGCCCCGGTCGGCAGCAGCGATGAGCTCGGACTGCTTGCAGCGGCCTTCAACGAAATGACGGAGAACCTGAGGTATACGACCATATCGAGGGACTACCTGGACAGGGTCATAAATTCCATGATCGATATGGTCCTGATCATAGACGGGGAATTAACGATCAAATCATTAAACCAGGCTGTTGAGAACCAGCTCGGATACAGCCGTGAATACCTCCGCGACAAGTCATACAGCATATTATGCGGCGACAAAGAAAGCTGCCATACAAATATCAAGAGATTGAGGGAAGAAAACGGCCTCTCAAATATCGAGACATCATACAAGACAAAATCCGGCGCACTTGTCCCTGTGGTGCTGTCCGCCTCATTGATCAGAGGTGACGACGGCGGTCCCGGCACGATAGTAGTTGTAGCCAAAGACAATACAGAGTATAAGAGGTCACAGGACAACCTTTATGAGAGCAGGCAATTGCTGGTCCGGGAGCATGAAGAGCTGAACAAGGTCTTCAAAAAAGTGGAGATAGCGAAAAAAGAATGGGAAAGGACAATAAATTGTGTAGGGGACATGATAATACTCACTGATGATGATGGGGGGATAAAGAGGGTCAACAGGGCCGTCACGGAATTTACAGGCAAATCGTTCCAGGAAATCCTGGGTAATAACTGGGACGAGATGCTGTCTGAAAGCGGACTCGAGGCCACAACGCTCTACGCGGGAGGCACGGAGCTTTTCCACGGACCGAGCAAAAGATGGTTTGAGCTAAACTCCTA
The DNA here is from genome assembly GCA_003599275.1 of Nitrospiraceae bacterium. Classification (GTDB taxonomy): domain Bacteria; phylum Nitrospirota; class Thermodesulfovibrionia; order UBA6902; family UBA6902; genus SURF-23. Next base: position 18,764 of record QZJG01000022.1, read on the forward strand.
TGTCTATCGGGACAGCGACCTGGATTTCTCCGGCAACGTCATAACGCTCCACGAGACAACCGAGATAAAGACCATAACGGAAGAGCTCGAAAAAAGGAGCGTGGAAATAGAGGAGCACAGGAACAAGCTCAAAAAGGCCCTCGAAGAGATTTCCTCCCTTATGGAGAACGTCATACAGAAAAAGGACTTCTCGATCAAATTTTACAACCCGAATTTAAAAACCAAATGTTATGAGCTGAAAAACTGCACAAAGAAAGACTGCCCGTGCTATGGGAAAGAGGCCATGAGATGCTGGAAGGTCGCCGGGACTTTCTGCGGGGGCAATGTGCAGGGGGCCTTTGCGCAAAAATACGAAAACTGCGCCATATGCAATGTATATAAAGAAGCCACAACCGATCCGATATATCAGATAGGAGAGCATTTCAATAATATGATGCACATACTCAAGGTAAAGAACGGGGAGCTTGAGGCTGCTTACGCAGAATTAAAGGCGACCCAGGCGCAGATACTGCAAAGGGAAAAAATGGCCTCTATCGGGCAGTTGGCCGCAGGGGTAGCACATGAGATAAACAACCCCATGGGGTTTATATCGAGCAACCTCGGCACGCTTGGAAAATATACGGACAAACTGACGGAGTTCATAACTGCGCAAACCGAAGCAATTGAAGTAATTACCAAAGAGAGTGCAACTAATGTTTCATCAGATGTCATTCCCGCTTGTCGGGAATCGTTCTCAAATAAAGATACCGGGCAAGTTCGGTACGAATCTCTGACCGGCATGACAGAAAAAGACACAATTGAGAAAGTACAAGAGCTGCGGAAGAAACTCAGGCTCGACTACATCCTGAAAGACGTGGGGCAGTTGATAAATGAGTCCATCGAGGGCGCAGACCGGGTAAAGAAGATAGTGCAGAACCTCAAGACCTTCTCGAGATTGGACGAAGCCGACTACAAACATGCCAACATCAACGAATGCATAGAGAGTACATTGAACATTGTGTGGAACGAGCTTAAATACAAGACGACTGTAGAAAAGGAATACGGGGAGCTGTCCCTTACCAAATGTTATCCCCAGCAGCTCAACCAGGTCTTCATGAACCTTCTGGTCAATGCAGCGCAGGCAATAGAGAAACAGGGGGAGATAAGAATAAAGACGTGGAACGGCAACGGGTTTATAAACGTGTCGATATCGGACAACGGCGGCGGGATACCTGAGGACAAGCTAAGCAGGATATTCGAGCCGTTTTACACGACAAAGCCCGTAGGCAAGGGGACGGGACTCGGGCTGAGCATAACCTATGACATAGTGAAAAAGCACAACGGGGAAATCACAGTGGAAAGCGAAAAAGGGAAAGGGACCACCTTTACCGTCAGGATACCCGTTGTGGAGGGAAGATAATTATAACCATGTTCAAGTCGGTAAGAACTAAAATCCTGGCGTCCTTCTTCAGCGTTTTCATGTTATTGGTATTGACGCTGGGGTGGTTTAATTACGTCTTTACAAAAGACTACCTTGAGAAAACACAAAAGAAAGAAATGGAATCTCTCGTACATCATTTGCAGCACGTTGTGCATGACGAGCTGGCAGACAGGATGCATATATTGAAGAGATTGTCCGAGACACGCGAGCTTAAGGAATATATCGAAATGCGCAGTGCCCGCCCCTTCATGGAGAAAGTCGAAGGGCATAAAAATCTTTTCCCGCTCATGAGATTTATTAATGAAAAAGGTGTTGAGGAGATAAAACTTATTAACGGCAACCCGTCGGAAAAGCATAATATAAGCAGTAGTCGGTTATTTAAAGAAGTCTTAAAGAGCCCCGGCAAGATCGTTTCAGGCAAGGCTGAATGGAATCCCGACCTTAAAGAGCTGGCGATAGACATGGGTCTGGCGATAAGCGCCGGCGAAGACGGGGCTTCCGGCGGCAGCGGGACAAAAGGCATACTTGTCGGGACCGTGCCTTTTTCACATATCGCGGACAAATTGTCGGACATAAAGATAGGCACAACAGGCTTTGCCATATTGACGGATGGAGACGGAGACGTGCTTTACCACCCGGATAAAAAACTCATTTTCAGGAACATATCGGGGGAAGGGGGAAAGTTTGAAAATATCCTTCCCGGCGCAAACGTCGGCTTTACAAGGGCGGACATCCTCGGCGCCGAATCATATGTTTCTTATGCCCCCGTTAAAGACATGGGTTGGTCACTGCTGGTAGTTTTGCCTTATAAAGAATTTATTGCCACCCCGAATATAGCGCGTAACACAACGCTGCTGATTTGCATTGTCGCGCTTATAATCGGAGGGGGCGTTTCCGTCGTATTGTCCGGAGGCATAATTCGTCCTCTCTTAAAACTTGCCGGGGCCGCAAAGGAAATAGCGAGGGGCAATTATAAAAGCAGGCTCGGCATTACATCAATGGATGAAATCGGGGCCGTTACCGATTCATTCAACAGGATGGCTGAGGCGCTGGAGAAAACCACGGTCTCCCGTAATTACGTGGACAACATACTTCACACCATGAACGATGCCTTGATTGTGCTTGACAATAAAGGCCTGATCGTGACCGTCAATAAGGCGGCGCTTGACTTGCTGGAATACACTGAAGAAGAGCTTGCCGGACAGCCGGTCGAGAAGATTTTTCCGGGAGAGTCGCCGTTCGGAGAGCGGGAGGCCGGGACACTGATAAAAGATACGGTCCTCACCAATATCGAGGCCTACTTTAATTCCAGGAGCGACAACAATATCCCCGTGAGCTTTTCAAGCTCGACATTGCGGGATGACCATGGCGAGGTCCGGTGGGTGGTCTGTGTGGCGCAGGACGCTTCCGAGCGCAAGTGGATGCAGGAGTCTCTTACGGCGTCCGAAGAATATTTCCGTTCTTTTGTTGAAAGCTCACAGGACTGCATATGCAACCTCACCGTTGACGGAAAAATAATGAACATCAACTCCTCCGGCAAAGCAATAAATGACGCTGATGATGAAGAGATAATCGGCGCTGATTTCACTTCCTGCGTCGTGGAAAAGCGTGAGGGCTTAACGGAGGCGATAAAGAGGGCGGCAGCCGGGGACAATGCATCGGTGCAGTATAAGACCCGGAGCAAAAAGGGCAGCGAGCGATGGTGGGACACGAGGCTGACGCCGGTCAGGGACCTTGACGGAAGTATCAGAAGCATAATGAGTGTTGCGAGGGACATTACGGAAAACAGGAAGACCCAGGAATCCCTGATCAAGACACAGCAGATGCTCATCGGTGAACATGAAAAACTCAACAACCTCCTGAAGGAAATGCAGATCGCAAAAAAGGAGTGGGAAAGCACCATGGACTGCATCGGCGATATGATAATTCTGACAGACCGTAGCGGCGTGGTAATAAAATTTAACAGGGCCTTTGCGGAATTTACGCAGGCCCCGGAAAATATCGTCAATAAAGACTGGGAAAAAATAATCGACGAGCTGGAGATGGAAACGGTCACGTTTTATTCGGGAAGCATAGAGCTTCTGCACAGGCCTTCGCAAAGATGGTTCGAGCTTAACTCCTATCCCTTTGAGGACGTCGACATCGAATTTTCAGGCGCAGTCATTACAATGCATGAGACAACTGAGGTAAAGAATATCACGAGAAAACTTGAAGACGCCTACACTGAACTTAAATCCACCCAGACGCAGATACTGCAGAGAGAGAAGATGGCCTCCATAGGCCAGTTGGCCGCAGGAGTGGCGCATGAGATAAACAACCCCATGGGTTTTATTTCGAGCAACCTCGGCACGCTTGGGAAATACATGAACAAGCTGACCGAGTTTGTGGCCAGGCAGGGCGAGATTATAGATTCGCTCAAATCGCCCGAGGCCGCTGAAGGGATCAGGGAATTAAAAAGGAAACTCAAGCTCGACTACGTGCTGGAAGACATCGGGCAGTTGATAAACGAGTCGCTTGAGGGCGCAGACAGGGTGAAGAATATTGTGCAGAACCTCAAGACCTTCTCGAGGGTGGATGAAGCCGAATACAAACACGTCGACATCAACGAATGCATAGAGAGTACGCTGAACATCGTATGGAACGAGCTCAAGTACAACGCTACGGTGGTAAAGGAATACGGGGAATTGCCTCTTACCAAGTGTTATCCCCAGCAGCTCAACCAGGTCTTCATGAACCTTCTGGTCAATGCAGCGCAGGCGATAGAGAAACAGGGGGAGATAAAAATAAAGACGTGGAACGGAGACGGCTCCGTCAATGTGGCAATATCGGACACTGGATGCGGGATCCCCGAGGACAAGCTAAGCAGGATATTCGAGCCGTTTTACACGACAAAGCCCGTAGGCAAGGGGACGGGACTCGGTCTGAGCATAACCTATGACATAGTGAAGAAGCACAACGGGGACATCACAGTGGAAAGCGAAACAGGGAAGGGCACTACCTTTACCGTCAGGATACCCGTTGTGGAGGGAAGATAATTGGACGAACGTATAAAGATTTTATGTGTTGACGATGAAAAGAACGTGCTCAAGGCGCTCGAAAGGCTCTTCCTCGACAGCGATTACGAGATCATCACCGCGACATCAGGGGCCGAGGGGCTTGAGGTCCTCGAAGGCACGCAGCCTGTCCAGATAGTCATATCGGACTACAGGATGCCGCAGATGAACGGCGTAGACCTTCTGAAAGTCGTGTACGAACGCTGGCCGGACACTGTCAGAATAGTGCTTTCGGGATATGCCGACACAGCGGCCATAGTTGGGGCCGTAAATGAGGGACAGATCTACAAGTTCATTCCAAAGCCGTGGAACGATGATGAGCTGAAGGTCGCCATATCGAACGCCCTCGACCGTTATTTTATCCATAAGAAAAACATAGAGCTGACGCAGGAGCTTGAAGCAAAAAACAGGGAGCTTCAGGAGATAAACGACAACCTCGAGAGAACAGTTGCCGACCGGACTGCCGATCTGGTCATGCAAAACATAATACTGACAAACTCACAAAACATCCTTGATTCTCTGCCGGTTGCGGTCATCGGCATAGACCTCACCGGCCTGATAGCACAGTGCAACATGATGGCAGTGGAGCTGTTCGGCAGCGAAACAGGCAGCATATTGGGAATGGACAGGAGGGAGTCCCTGCCGGAAGAAGTAAACGACTTTATTGAGAAAGTGGCCGAAAAAGGAAGGCTTTCATTGCATATGGCGGGCAACGGGACAGGCTATAAGGTTAAAGGGGTGCATATGAAATACTCCAACAGCCAGGAGGGCATCATCCTGGTTTTTGACAGGGACGGAGGCAGTAATGACGGAAATTGCAAGTGAAAAAAAACCCGATACCCCGCTGGAGATACTCTTTGTCGATGACGAAAAGAACGTGCTGCAATCTCTCAGGCGGTTATTTATAGACGAAGACTACACGATCAACCTCGCAAATTCAGGCGAAGAGGCTTTGGAGATACTGAAGAACAACCCGGACATCGGCCTCATCGTCTCGGACCAGAGGATGCCCGGGCTGAAAGGCTCCGAGTTCCTCGAAAAGTCAAAGGAGATATCGCCTGAATCCATCAGGATACTTCTCACCGGATATGCCGACATAAACGCGGTCGCCGACGCCATAAACAGGGGCGGCGCATACAGGTATGTTACAAAACCCTGGAAGGATGAGGAGCTGATCCAGATCATTCGGGACGCCGCCCGCAGATATCTGCTTCTGAAAGAGAACAAACGGCTGCAGGAGATCATCAGGAAACAGAATGAAGAGCTTAAAAGATGGAACACCCAGCTTGAATATTTCGTACAGGAGCAGACCATCGAGATCCAGCACAAAAGCGAAGAACTGCAGAAGCTTAATGAGGACCTGAAGAAAAATTTCAGGAATTCAATTTTTGCCTTCTCCGGCCTGATCGAGCTCCGGGACAAAAAAACGGGGAGCCATTCGAAAAACGTTGCCGAGCTTTCGGTAAAAATAGCAAGGGCGATGGACCTGCCGGATAAAGACATAGAGACCATAACCGCTGCCGCGCTTCTTCATGACATAGGGAAAATAGGCATTCCGGATATGCTGCTTTTGAAGGACTTCGAGGAGATGGACAAGGTGGCAAAACACGAGTACATGCAGCACCCGGTGAGGGGGCAGACTGCGGTTGATTCCGTTGAGGCGCTGAGGCCGGCCGGCATCCTGATCAGGCACCATCATGAGTGGTTCAACGGCTTCGGGTTCCCTGACGGCCTTTCAGGCGGAAAGATCCCGGTGGGAGCAAGGATCATAGCCGTCGCGGATTTTGTGGACAAGAGCATCAGAAATCCGGAACAGGGAAGCACGCTTGAAATTATATCGGGCAAGATAAAGACCGGAGCGGGTACACGGTTTGATCCTCAATTGTGTCCTTACGTTGAAGCGCTGATAAAAGAGGTATACTCGAAAATACTGCCTCATGGCAAAGGCGGCACAATTGAAATAGAGCTCCACGTTGATGAGATCAGAGATGGGATGGTCCTTGCAAAGGATGTTAAGAGCGGGACCGGCCTTACACTCCTTCCAAGAGGGACCGTGCTGAATCTGAAAAACATTCATTCACTCAAACGATATTATGAGCTCGACCCGTCGGAAACGGGGATATTTGTGCTGGTGGAGAGGTGAAATAACCGGAGCAAGCATGATTCAAAGACATCTTGAAAGCGATAGGATTTTTAAAGAAGATATTAAAGACGATTCACTTGCAGAGTGTACTTCTCAGCTTATCATCAAGGGATCGCGCAATATGTCTTCTCACCATTCTTGCTCCAGGGTAGAATCAGAGAAGAGATTGAATCGGCTGAATTATGATTGAATACGATGAATTTGACAACAAAATGATCCTTAAGCTGGTCTACTACGGGCCTGCGCTTTCGGGCAAGACCACGAACCTGCTGCAGCTGCATGACATACTGGAAAAACAGGGCAGGGGCGATCTCACCGTGTTAGACACAAAAAATGACAGGACGATTTTTTTTGACCTTCTTCCTTTTTTCATCACGGCGCCGAGCGGCTTGAAAATAAAACTGAAGGTGTTCACTGTGCCCGGGCAGGTGAGACACGATGCGACCAGAAAGGCCGTGCTGCAGAGAGCGGACGGGGTCGCCTTTATTGCGGATTCACAGTTGCCGGAGGAGACGAACAATTTCGAGAGCTTTAAAAATCTGGAGGACAACCTCCGGTTTGTCGGACTTGACATAGAAACGCTCCCTCTCGTCGTTCAGTTCAACAAACGGGACCTGAAGAATATTGCCGGGGAATCAGACATTAGAAGCGTATGGGGGCCGACCGGTATACCTGTCTTTCTTGCATCCGCGCTCGAAGGATGGGGACTTCTTGAGACCTTCGGCAGGCTCGTTGAATTAACATACGAGCATACCGATAGAAGATATCACCTTAAAGAAAAGCACGGGCTTGACAAGGAAATGTTTGTGCAGAGATTGACGAAGAGAGCGGATGAGACAGTGAGACCATGATAAATGCACTAAATGTCATTGCGAGGGACAAAGTCCCGAAGCAATCTCATAAAAGAAGCTCAAAAGGTAAACCGGACACAGATTGCTTCGCTGCGCCCGCAATGACAACAAAAGACAAATGTTTTTCCTGATTATCCGGAGCTGAACAATGGACGACTGCAAAGGCATCGAATACAACGGCAACATCATAGGGGCGGACAAGGACATAAGAGAGATAATAAAGAAGTCCGATATCATGCCCCTTTTTCAAAGCGCCGCAAAGACAGGCATATCGTATATAGCGTTGGAAGACCCGGAAGGTGAAGTCCTGTATCAATGCGGGGATGTCTCTGAATTCCCTTCATCCTCTTCCTTAAAAAAACCTCTTTATCTTGAAGGGGAGATTGCAGCGCAAATTGTGATGATGTGGAGCGATCAAAAGGATGACGGCTTCAGGGACATAATCGATTTGATATTTCTTTCGGCGGAGATGGTCCTGAAGAACAAATTCAGGGCGCTGCTGGCCATTGATACACACAAGACCGTAGTTAATCAATCCTACGAAGAGCTCCTCGATACAAACCGGAAACTGAAACAGTCGGAGAATAAATATCGCGAGCTTGCAGACAGCCTCGAAAAGACCGTTCAGCAGCGCACGGAGGAGCTTAAGCGGGCGCACGCCAAAATTCTGCATCAGGAAAAGATAGTCTCGGTCGGTCAGCTCGCAGCGGGAATAGCCCATGAGATAAACAACCCGCTCGGCTTCATATTGAGCAATATCAATACATTTAATCAATATGTGTCCAGGATGAAGGAGATGCTCGTCTTTTACCGTGGGGCCCTTGAAAAAGGCCCGGACGATAACGACAGGAAGCGGGCGGAGGAGAAATGGAAAAGACACAGGCTCGACTTCATCTTCAGGGACATCGACGACCTCATTAAAGAAAGCCTCGAAGGGGCCGAAAGGGTAAAAAAGATTGTTTCCGATATCAAAGGCTTCTCTCACATCGACGAGGCCTATGAAGTCGAAACCGACATAAATAAAGAGCTTGACAGAACGCTTAATGTCCTCACCCATGAAATACCCGATGACGCGGAGATCATAAAAAATTATCACTCTCTCCCGGCGTTTGTCTGCAATCCCTCCGATATCTGCCAGGCTTTTTTCAATATTATTCTCAACGCCCTTCAGACGGGCATGAAGGGACTCAAACTTATCATCACTACACGCCGCATGACCGATCACATCCTGATAAGTTTTTCAGACAACGGACCGGGGGTCCCGGAGGACACAAGGGGCCGCATATTCGAGCCTTTTTTCACAACAAAAGAGGTGGGCAAAGGAACAGGCATGGGGCTCAACGTTACATATGAAGTCATCACTTCATACGGAGGGACAATTGAAGTGGAGAGTGAGACGGGCAAGGGCGCGACTTTCACGATTTTATTGCCATTAACAGGAGAAGAAGTCGATGTCTAAGTACGCAGGACTATTTAAAAGATCGGCGGTAGAGGGGCCGCCTGCCGGGCAACCGGCTGAACCGGCAGTTGAAGCGCCTCAGCAAAAGCAGGAGTGCTTCAACCTTTTGTTTGTCGATGACGAAAACAGCGTCCTTAACGCGCTGAAAAGGGTCTTTCTTGAAGAGAATTATGAAATTCACGCGGCGCGAAATGCGGACGAAGCCCTCGAAATAATTAACAGGAACAAAATTCATCTGGTCATCGCGGATTACAAGATGCCCGGAATGACAGGCGCGCAACTGCTGAAAAACATAAAGCAGCAGTGGCCCGAAACCATAAGGATAATGCTTACGGGACATGCCGACATCCAGTCAATCATGGGGGCCGTAAATGAGGGGGCCGTATACAAATTCATCACCAAGCCGTGGAATGACGAAGACCTCCGTTTGACTGTAAGCCTCGCACTTCAGCAGTACAGCCTCATACAGGAAAATAAAAAACTCAAGGAAATAACCAGGAGACAGGAGCTCAAGATCAAGAACTATTCCGCCATGGTCGATGAAAACCGGGGCGCCATGGGCTCCATCCTCGTCAAGGCCGGCGTAATAAAAAAGGAAGACCTCGACCGGGTGTCAAAGGAGAAAACACAGGATGAGTTCCTGTCCGAAACACTTGCCAGGCTCGGCATCACTACAGAATCGAAAATCCTGAAGGCGATGCAGGACCATTTAAACATCGAATATGTCGACCTCGAGGAGGTCAACCTGGTCCCGAATGTCGTGAAGTTTCTCCCCAGGGACTTCTGTGAAAGAAACCGGCTGCTCCCGCTCATGATCGATAATAAGCAGATACGGGTGGCAATGGCCGATCCTTCGGACATTTTCAAGTGTGACAACATTACATTCATGACGGGGCTCAAGGTCGTGCCGGTGATAGCATCCAGCTCGAAAATCATCAGTCAGTTAAGAATGATTTACGGCGAAAGAGACGCCGACCTGGCGGAAACTCTCGATGAGGCAGTCGAAATCGAGCCTTTTGATGAGATCGATATCGTCATCGAGGAAGACCCCGACGTCAATATACAGGAGCTGATCGGCACCTCGGAGGTGCCCCCGATAATACGGATAGTGAATGCCGTCATATCCGAAGCGATACGCTACAGGGCAAGCGACATACATGTGGAGCCCAAGACGAAATACACCATCGTCAGATACAGGATCGACGGTATGCTCCACACTAAAATCAAGATCCCGGCCGAGCTCCATCTTGCAGCGGTATCGAGGATAAAGATATTAGCCAAGATGGATATCTCGGAAAGGCGCAGGCCGCAGGACGGGAGGATCACCGTTAAATCGGGCACAAGGCTCGTTGACATCAGGGTATCTACCATGCCCACGATAAACGGCGAAAAGGCCGTCATGCGGATACTGGACAAGAGCGCGGCCATTAAAAAGATGGATGAACTGGGAGTGCTGCCGGACGACCTCATGAAGCTTTATACGATACTCAAGAAACCGCAGGGTATCATTATCTCAACAGGACCCACCGGAAGCGGGAAGACAACGATGCTTTACTCGATATTGAACGCGATGCTTCAGAACACGAAAAACTTCGAGACCATCGAGGACCCCGTTGAATATTTTCTTGAGGGCGCGAACCAGGTTTTTGTCCTCGAAAAGATCGGCCTGTCCTTTGCGTCCGTCCTTCGCGCCACACTGCGGCAGGACCCTGATGTCATCCTCGTCGGGGAAATAAGGGACCATGAAACAGCGGACGTGGCTTTCAAGGCCGCATTGACCGGCCATATGGTTTTAACGACACTGCATACAAACAACTCCATCGCATCCATAACGCGGCTGATTGATATGGGCACAAAGCCTTATCTCATTGCCTCGGCTCTTGAGGGGATCCTGGCGCAGAGGCTTGTCAGGACCGTCTGTAAATATTGCAAGACTGAAAAGTCCCCTGAGAAAGAACTCCTGCAATTGCTGAAAGTCCCCGAAGATTTACTTGGCGATAAAGTATTTCACGGCAAAGGATGCGAGAAATGCAATAACACCGGGTACCTCGGCAGAACAGGGATATTCGAGGTTTTCATAATGAATGACGACTTCCGTCATCTTATCAGCGGCAACTACAAAGAAGCTGAGCTTATGAACATGGCCCGCACAAGCGGAATGAGGACGCTGATCGAGGATGGAATCGAGAAGGTGCGGACCGGGGCGACCACGCTTGAAGAGCTTATCCGCGTCATAGGGCCACAGACAAGGCACGAGCGCGAGTGTGAAAAATGCAGGAAGACAATAGATGCGAAGTTCATATTTTGCCCTTACTGCGGGGGGATCAAACAGAACTTCTGTAAACAATGTATGATACCGCTTGAAAAGGACTGGAACATCTGCCCTCTCTGCGGATCGACGAAACATGTAAGCAAGGAAGGGGAATAGGAGGACAATATGAGTGACTCGATAATTATAGTTGACGATGAGCCGGGTGTAATATCTGCGCTCAAGAGATCGTTGATTGAAGAACCCTATGACATTCATACTGCAGGCAGCGGGGCCGAAGCGCTCGGCATAATGAGAGATCATGAAATGAAACTGGTCATCTCGGACGAAAGGATGCCGGGGATGACCGGGACCGAATTTCTGTCAACGGTAAAAAATATGTTCCCCGAAACCATAAGGATCATGCTCACCGGACACGCAAGCATTGACGCGGCAATGAAGGCGGTCAATAACGGAGAGATTTACAGGTTCTTTGCAAAGCCCTGGAACGATATCGAGCTGAAACTCGCGGTCCGGTCGGCAATTGAGAAGTATAACCTCGAAGAAGAAAACAGGGGCCTGCTGAAGACGGTAAAACGCCAGGCGCTGGAGTTGAGACAGCTTGAAAAGATATATCCGGGGATCACCAGTCTGAAAAAAGATAAAGAAGGCAATGTGGTCCTTACGGAAATATCCACGGATGATGAAGATATTTCAGATATAATTGCCCAGATGAAGATGAAGAAGTAGATTGCCCGCTTTCCTTTTTTTCCTCCGAAACTTCATAATATACGCCATGATCGCGATAGTTGATTACGGGATGGGAAATCTGAGGAGCGTTGAAAAGGGCTTTCAAAAAGTCGGCGTTGACGTCATGGTGACTAACAAACCGGATGTTGTCAGGGATGCTTCTGCGGTTGTACTCCCCGGCGTAGGCGCTTTCAGAGACTGCATGCGTGAGCTGACGAATCTTGAGCTGATAGATGCAGTTGTCGATTCAATAAAACAGGGCAAACCCTATCTCGGCATATGCCTCGGCCTTCAGGTGCTGTTCAGTGAATCGGAGGAATTCGGCAGGTGCAGGGGACTTGACGTGTTAAGGGGCAAGGTGGTCAGGTTCGAGTTTGGAAGTAAAAGTCAGGAGTCAGATAAAACAACTCAAGATTCAAAACTCAAAACTCAAAACTCTCAACTCTCATCCCTCAAGGTCCCCCACATGGGATGGAATGAGATTAACATGCAAAAGGACAATAATCCTTTGTTTGAAAATATCCCGGATAAAAGTTATTTCTATTTTGTTCATTCCTTTTACGTTGCCCCGGATGATGCCTCAATAATCTCAACCACCACGGATTACGGCATCGAGTTTACATCGTCTGTTTGGAAGGACAATATCTTCGCGGTCCAGTTCCACCCGGAAAAAAGCCAGGCTGGGGGACTGCGGATGCTTAAGAATTTCGGGGAGATTGTTAGAAAAGGGATTTAATATTTCTCTTCGAAAACGACTATTCGGTTTAAAACAACCACTAAAAGAAAACGGCTTTTCTGATATAATAATTTCAAATTATTTCTTTCGTTAAAGGGGAACGATGACCGACTATCCAATCTTATCAAAGGCGCCGATTACAGAAGCAGTTATCGACATTCGCGTAAAGATAAGAGAGGACTTGCGTCTTGAGCAGATTGATTCAATATACAATGCCGTCTCAGGGCAATACCCGGATAAAAAAGAAAGATATAAATGGGAAGGGAAACTGGAATTTAAAAAAGGCTCTCCCCTTCTCTCAAATGCTGCAGAAGCAATTGATGGGTATATGTTTTATTCTGCCAATCAAAAACAGATCCTTCAGACAAGACTGGATGGTTTTACATTCAGCAGATTAAAGCCGTACGAAACATGGGAGTCATTCCGTGACGAAGCGCATAGATTATGGCAATTATATAGAGACATAGTTTCTCCTGAGATCACGCGTGTAGCTTTAAGATATATTAACAAGATGGATTTTCCTCTTCCCGTCAGTGATTTCGGAGTCTATCTCACCGCGGCTCCAATCGTGCCAAAGGGTTTACCGCAAGGCGTCAGCAGCTTCCTGACAAGGACTGTTATACATGAGCCGGAGATAGATGCGGCGGCTATAATTACTCAGTCATTGGAGCAGGTCGTTAATCCCGGGATTCTTCCGATAATAGTGGATATAGACGCATTCAGGCAAAAATCTGAAGGGATAAGTGAAGAAGATGCATGGGAAACTTTTGAAAGATTACGCCATTTCAAGAACAGGATATTCTTTAACAGCATTACTGAAAAAGCAAAGGAGATATTTCAATGAGCGTTGCAGTCCAGTGTATTGATTGTCCAAGCTTTTATGTTGGTCCAAGCAGTACGGGGTTCAGTGATGATTCAAGAAATCTGGTGACAACTCTTAAAAAGCAATTCCGGGAGATCTGTGAACCATTAACCATGGGACGTCATTTAGAGGAAGCAATGGAGTCGCTTATTGAAGTTTACAAACGATGTACAGAAGCAGACTGGGACGGCTATGGCGCTGATCCGGTGTCGAAAGATTCATTTTTTGAGGCTTCTAAATTCATAAACTTAATGCCATCTTCCTTCCCTATGCCGCAAATTACGCCTGAACCTTCCGGTGAAATAGGATTAGAGTGGTATAAAGATAAAAAATTAATATTCGTCATAAGCCTTAGCGGGAAAAACATTATTACATATGCCGGGATATTCGGGAGCAACAAGACGCACGGTACAGAATATTTTGGGGACACCATCCCGCCGGTCCTTATAGAAAATCTCAGACGTCTCTATCCATAAGATGAGGGGAAATGGATTTAGAACAGGTACGTCCTGAAGAAGACTTAACGCGTTATATACTTCACAAGAACCATTTCAGTATTCTGCATAAAAGAGTCAAATATGCAGCCTTCCTTCCTGCGCCCAATGGAGAGACTTCAGTTTTCCGTGTTTCTGGCCTGGCTGATATTGCAATATGGGAGATAGGAGATAAAGAAGTTGCAGGGAAACGAGAGACAGCTATTTTAGGTCGTGCCGATATTCCAGCCTTTCATGTGTTAAATAGCACCTTGAAAATCAAACCGGATGAGAATCCTCCCCGACATGCTAATATCACCGGATGGCCGAAAGAAAAATCTGAGCAGAAATTAATTGCAATAGAACTGGCAGAGAATGCGAAACTCTATCTGAGATGAGAAACCAAGAGATATCCCAAAATCAGATCGTCCCCGCGAAAAACTTCAGCAAAAAAGGAGCGGAGGCTTTATCTGACAATGAGTTGATGGCAATCCTTTTGGGCAGCGGACCAAAGGGCCATAAAGAAGACACAGAACTTACCAAACAATTGAAGTCCGCAGGCGAAACCCTCGGCAGCCTGCTCGATCATATAATCTTTAACCATAAAGGGTTTACAGTTTCCTTGAGAATGGAGAAATGTGAATCGCGATGAATGCTGAATCTTCAATCTTTACTTTTCGTTCAATTCCTTCAACAGGCTTTTAATGCTCCTCCTTAAAACCGGATGCACCTTGTCCGGCGCTATCTCCGCAAGCGGTCTTAGTACAAATTCCCTCTCGCTGATTCCCGGATGCGGGATTTCCAATTCGGGAGTTTTCATGACGATATCGTCATAGAGCAAAATATCCAGGTCTATTGCCCTCGGCCCCCAATGTGAAGTCGGCAGTCTTCCAACCTCTTCCTCTATCTTTTTCAGCTCTTGTAACAGGGCCTCAGGGCCGAGGGACGTTTCCGCCTCAACAGCCATATTGATAAAATCCGGCTGTTCCTTGACTCCCCAGGGTTCTGTCTCGATCATGGAGGAGCGTTTTGTGACCGTGATGCCGTTTTCAATGAGGAGCCTGATCGCCCGTTCGCAGTTCTCTTCCCTGTTGCCGAGATTGGACCCGATGCCGATGTAAGCTATATGCATATCAGAGCAAGTAGAGAATTAAGAAAAAATAATCCATATCATAGCACAAATCAGTCTGTCGTCATTGTGTTCATTAGGCATCCTGCCTTCCCGTCCGGGATTATTTTGAACAGCAATGATGTAAGATATATTTTCAACAGAATGTTTAATAAACCATGACAGAACACTCTGCAAATCCCTCTCATAATAAGACGGTCATTATTGTGCTGGGGCCTACGGGCGTAGGCAAAACCGGTGTTTCGGTCCTTCTCGCAAAGGCGCTGAAGACCGAAATCATCAGCGCGGACTCCATGCAGGTTTATCAGCACATGGACATAGGCACTGCAAAACCTTCCCCTGATGAGCTCAGGGAAGTCCCTCATCATTTAATCGGCGTGTTATCGCCGGCCCGGTCTTTCAGCGCAGGCATGTTCAAAGAGATGGCTGTGCAGATCATTAATGATTTACACATTAAAAATAAAATACCCCTAATCGTCGGGGGTACGGGCCTTTATATAAGGTCTCTCACCGGGGGGCTCTTTGAAGGACCATCCGCAGACTGGTCGCTGCGCGAAAAATTAAAGGAAGAAGCGGAAACGCTCGGCAGGGAGCACCTTCACAGGCGACTCGGCGACATTGATCCTGAGGCTGCAGCGAAAATCAATCCTAATGATTCAAGGAGGACGATACGCGCCCTTGAAGTTGCGCTGAAAGAAGGCCGGACAATCTCCGGGCTTCAGTGCGCATCCACAAAACCCGAGCAGTATGATTTCATCAAAATCGGACTCTTCAGGGAACGAAAAGAGCTTTACGGGCTCATTGAGGAGCGCGTGGACAGAATGATAAAAGACGGCCTCCTGCAGGAGACTGAAAACCTCCTGAAAATGGGGCCGGACCGGACAGCCATGCAGGCTCTCGGATACAAAGAAATGGGGCGTTACATACAGGGAGAAATCAAGCTTGAAGAAGCCGTCCGGCTCATAAAAAAACGCACAAAGATGTATGCAAAGAGACAACTCACATGGTTTAAAAAAGAACCCGGCATAAAATGGGTAGACATAACGGGCATGACCGCTTCAGATAAAATCCTTGACAGGATGCTCACTGATGTTCATTCCGTTGGGGACCTCATAATTAATAAGGGCCCCTCCTGTAACCCTGATTTCTGACGGTTTACTTAAAAAAAAGTTTTTTATAAAATAGACGGGTCATGCTTCCCCTGAAAGGCAAGGTCGCTTTAATTACAGGAAGTTCAAGAGGTATCGGCAACGCAATAGCGCGCGCATTCGCTCGTGCAGGAGCGGACGTCGTTATTAATTACCGGAAAGAAGGCGGCTCGTCGCAGGAGCAGGCGGGACAGTTGTGCGAAGAGATAGAGGCAATGGGACGCCGCTCATTTATGGTACAGGCGGATATTGCCGGGAAAGAACCGGTCAAAAAGCTGTTTACCGAAACCGAAGAAAAATTCGGGCGGCTGGATTATCTTGTCCTGAACGCTGCAAAGGCGCCATTCAAGCCGCTTGAGAAGCTCTTTGAACGGGAATTGCGCCAGCTTGTAGAGACCAATTATATAGGCAACATTTTCTGCATCCAGGCGGCATTGCCCCTGCTGGAAAAAACTTCCGGCAAGATAGTCTTCATTTCGAGTCTCGGGAGCCGTTTCTACAACCCCGCTTATCCATTGGGGAGCATGAAGGCCGCAATGGAGTCGGTCGTCAGGGATTGTTCGGAAAGCCTGAGGGAAAAGAAGATATCGGTCAATGCGGTTTGCGGGGGCATCGTCAAGACGGATTCATTTAAGGTATTGAGACAGTTCTGGGAAAACATCGACGCGCTGCCGGAAGAGCTTTTTGTGGAGCCTGATGAGATAGCCGACGTGGCGTTATTCTTGTGCAGCCCCGGGAGCAGGGGAATTACCGGGCAGACCATAGTCGTAGACAAAGGGCTGAGCAACGCGATCTGCAGATTGCCGGGGAAATAACAACATACGAATTAAAAAATAGAAATTTCAGGAGGCATTATGGGGCAACACATTATTACTGAGGAAAAAGTTTTCGGTGAACTGAAAAAGGCGATCATTGAAACGCTGAGGACCGATGAAGGTAAAATAAGGCCTGAAACATCTCTTATAAAAGACCTTGGCGCGGAGTCCCTGGATTTCCTCGATATCAATTACAGGCTGGAGCAGGCATTCGGGATAAAGATGGGGCGACATTTCGTCCTTGAACATATTGAAGAGATGTTCGGCGAAGGCACTGCCATAGACGAAAATGGCCAATTGACGGACAAGGCGGTGGAGGTGCTCAAGATCCGCTTTGGAGATAATAACACGGATTTCAGGCCCGGCATGGATATGGATGAGGTCCCGGCCCAGATCACCGCGCAGTCGATGGTGCGGGGAGTCATGGACATCCTCGACAGCCTCCTGGAAAAATGCCCGAAATGCGGCAACTCCGCATGGCAGTCTGAAGACAGTGTGCGAATCAAATGCGGCTCATGCGGCGAGGCCGCGGCGTTTTCCAATGGAGACGATCTAATAAAAGAGTGGCTCACAAAAATCCAGGCTGAGAAGAAGCTTTTCTAATATGCCTGCCCAATCTTACAAACGCAGGGTGGTAATCACCGGCTACGGGATGATTACCCCGTCAGGGAAAAATACGGACGAGACCTTTGAAAACTGCGCCAGGGGTGTTTCCGGCGTTGATTACATTAATTCTTTTGATACATCCGGCTTCCCCTGCAGGATAGGTGGCGAAGTAGACAACGAATGGCTTGAAGATTTTGAGGGCAGGAACGACCGGAAATTGAAAAAATTTTTGTCGCGCGGGGCCAGGCTGATGAGGATCGCGGTATCCGAGGCTGCTGAGCGTGCGGGGCTTGATGAAATAGAAGACCGCCACAGTATAGGACTTGCCCTCGGCTCTCACGGAGATAACCCCTCTGTCGATGAAATGCTGTTCCTTCACAGGTTTTACGACGGGGCGGGACATTGGGACATGGAGGGCCTGGTACAGGCCGGCGGATATCCTTACCTCCTTTTTTTCCGCAGAAAGCCTGACGCGGCGACATCTGTACTCTCAACACTTTTCAACTGTAAAGGCCCGAACATTTCCATCGTCTCTGCATGTGCCGCGGGTTCCCAGTCTATAGGCGAAGCCGTAAGGATAATCCAGGACGGGAAAAGCAATATAATGATTGCCGGAGGCTGCGAGGCCACCCTGGACTTTACCGGAATGCTGGGTTTCATTTTATTGAAGGCCCTGGCCGAAAAATATACTACTCCCCAGACTGCTTCAAGGCCCTTTGACCGCAAGAGGAACGGTTTTGTAATGTCTGAGGGGGCTGCCGCCGTAATACTCGAAGAGCTGGAGCACGCCCGCTCAAGAGGCGCACGGATATACGGAGAGATCAAGGGCTATGGCTCTTCCGCGGACGCTTACCGGATAACCGATACCCATCCCAAAGGGCTTGGTGCGATATTGGCCATCAAGGGCGCCCTCGATGATGCATCCGTCAGCCCTGAAGATGTGGACTATATCAATGCCCACGGCACTTCCACCGTCCAGAACGATCTGACAGAGACCCGCGCGATAAAAGAGGTATTCGGGGAAAGGGCCAAAGCCATCCCGATCAGCTCCAACAAATCCATGCTCGGTCATACCATCGCGGCTGCAGGAGCGATAGAATGCATACTGACAATGATCGGCATCAACCGTTCAATCATCCTGCCTACCATCAACCACGAATTCCGTGACCCCAAATGCGACCTCGATTATGTTCCCAATGAGGCAAGGACAAAAGAACACCGGACAGCCATTTCCAATTCCTTCGGCTTCGGCGGCCAGAATGCATGCCTGTGCCTTGGGGCGTTTGAGGAATAACGGGAGTAAAATGTCCCTCATTTTTTTCTGGACATTCTTTTCCGCCCTGGGGTAAACTTAAATCACGCTCTTCCTGATTTCCAGATTCTATGTTATGTGGGGGCAGTTCCAGTTCAGGAGCGGGCTTTTCAGAAATATCAATTAATCAA
>QZJG01000070.1 GCA_003599275.1 Nitrospiraceae bacterium
CTGGAGTGCATTAACTAAAATGCAGGTAGCGGTATGAGGCCGAGCAGCTTATCACTTAAAAACTGCTTTAGGCTGTCCAAACAAACCAGGCCACCTCTAACATACAACGACTCCTGAGGTCTGTCAGATATGAATCTAAAAGCCTCATAGACTTCCCTGGATGAGTTTAAATGTATGTTGAAGGCTTCTGTTTTTTCTCTTATCTTGACCGTTTCAATCCTGTACATAGACTTGTATTGCATCATGCCTCCGTTGTTTCTGATAAAAAGATTTTGATGGGATTAATTGGTGTGAAAACAAAAAAAAGGACACGCCGGGCAAAAACCCTTGAAGCATGTCCTTTTCGTGATCTACTTAGAAGTTAGTTGTTGCTTATGTATTACTTTTGGGAGACATCATTGTCTGTTGGATTTTCTTGTTTAAATTCAGAATTACTTATATTTTTATCCTGAGGAACTGCAAATATAAGCACGCTCCGCATTTGTGATCTATGTGGTCGAACTGAAAGCACATCAGAATAATCACACTGTCCACTCTTGTTGAAGTCTTGTTCTATTTCCTCAAACAATGACTTATTCAATGGCCACAACTTCAGACCACCTTGATATTTATAGTTAACTGTAGTGTCTAAGCTCTTCTTTTGTTCGTCATCAGAAATTTCCTTCGTAAAAGATAGAATTCTTGCTATTAACTCATCATTTGTATATTTATAGAGTCCCGCTGCAAGTGGATTTATTATTTGAAATGTATCGTAACCCTCATCCAAAACCATTGCATCATCACAACCAAAAAAATCAAACATTATGCGGCTAATTCCCTCCAATGTATTGCCAACGCGTCCAGAAAGCCCTCCTGATGCCAAGCAAACTAGCTCATCCTCATGCAACCCAAGAACGCCGAAAGGATAAACATTATGTGGAAAAAATATTTCCGCTTTATCTTGGCGAGTATCATCCGAATATTTCCGAAATTGTCCTCTCCGAGTTGGAGAATCAACAACAGGTTTGAAATGTCTTTCTCTGAGTTTTGATTCGAGATCCTTCCAACTGACTCTTATATGATCGCCAATGCTAAGGTCGACAATCACGGCCGAAGATAAAGCTGCCCTCCTTTCATTCAAATTACGAAAAAGCTGATACTCTCCAAAATTGACCTCATGAACTGGTTGACCCTTATAAGCTCCAGAAGCGCGCACAGTTGGAAGATTAAAAATGTGCCGTACATCCTGAAATCTATCAATAGCATTAGAAAGAGAAAGCTCTTCAGAATTTATCACGAGTGGTTTTCCTGCTAAAGCAAAATCAATAAATGGTGCAATGTCATGTGTAATAGAGTCATAGCCTTGAAGCTTATTCAACCAAGAGGAATAATCTTGCCTTCTATGAGTATCCTCAATAACAATGGAGACCCCACCCGGTCCCGGTACTGAATGGAACGTAAGATCGAGTGCTTCGAAACGTCTTTTAGAATATTTCAGAACTTTACTATCCCATTTAACTATACACCGGTAAATTCTTGATGAAAATGGTTCACGCGATTCATCTTCGGAAAGTAGACAGCACAAATTTATTTGTTGATTCCTGATATATGAGTTTCTGACATACGCAAGATGCCAAGGATTCATGGTTAAGTCACCGCAGCTTTGAACACCAATTATTTGCCATTTTTTCCCGAGATAGTTGTTAAATTCTTTTAAATGCTGATAAAGAGTCCAAGTGCCTGCTCTTTGAATATAGGCGTCTGTAGTTGCTGGCAAATTGATGTCATGCATTAAGCTGCGAGGGCTGCATACAAAAGGTATAGAATGTGGATCGTTCATCCTAGGAGGTGTTATGCCATCCCGTTTAATGCCGGGGCCATGTTCAAAGCCTGGCGTTACGGATAGGAACATATTCCTTCTCTTTGCCTTCAGAAAGCTTATGCTGAATCTTTCGCTTTGTGACATATAGCCCCCTTGATGTTTTCTTGTTTGTCCTACTTATTCTTCTCGTCAATAATTTTTTATAATTCTAGAACCCTGCAAGAATATACCTCATTTTCATACTGAATGACAAGAATTATTTTAGTATTATTTTAGTATCTTAGGTAGATAGTTCCCTATACAGAAGCCACGGACTTCTTTGATACAGAATTAAACAAACACCAAAAACACAATCTAAGAAAAAAGGGGCATACCGGACAATCCTGTATACCCCTGATGTATTTTCTGCCTTACGCAGCTTTCTTTCTTGTTTTCTTCTTATACTCCCATCCCATCCTGCTCCACGTCTCCGGATCAATCGGTAAGGCCCTGACCGTAAGAGGATTCAGGTTAATGAATGCCCCGCTTTCGGTTATATATCCTCTGCGGAAGCACTTCCAGAGCTGCTCTAAGCCTGCCGTAGCAAGCCATTGATTTATAAAGAGGTCTTGTCTTTGAAGCGCCTCTTCCATTGAGCATGAGGGTCCCTGGTCTTTTTCATCTAAGTTTCCCATGTCAGGATAAAGATCAAGGACCGTAGGCAGTCTGTCAACGGTATGCTTATACGGTTGTTTTATCCCATATCCTGGAAGGGTCCCTAAGATGACCTGACCGCTTGAAGTCTTGTTTCCGAAATCCAGCCAGTAAAGCATGTCGGTTCTTCTGGACCAAGTGCTTATTTCGATCCGTCCCTTGACCGTATCAACGGCCGTCAATATTATCGGAGGATATCCGTGTCCGTTTCTGTCTATCTTCATCTCCTTTGACACCATTACGGGATAGGCAATCCAGGACAGACCGAAAAACGTGTTGACCCTGGTGACAAGGACCTCTGCCTTATTCTTTCCGATGTCGGATGGGGAAAATATCTGTCTGCCGATATTGGCTTCAGATACCTTGTCCCCGTCTATGACATGAAGGACAAATCCAGGATGCCCCAGTTTCCTCAGTGAGTAGTGCATCCGGGCGAGTCCTGTTAAAACCTGACTGCCGGTTCCACCTGAGCCGATCAGGACGATCTGTACAGGTTGGGAAGGCGCCGTGATCCAGGAAGGGATAACATGTCTAATTTTCTGAACCATATTCCCTCCAGTCAAAGAAGAACCCTTCCACTGTGTATCTGCACTTCCACTGGAAAAAGTGTGTGTTTGCCTCCTTGATATGCCTGTAGTTTCCAAGCACCATGCGTATCTTTACTCCGCCCCTGTCATCCTGATCGTCGGTGTCGGAAAATGACGGCGGCATCTCGTGGTGGCTGTGTATGTCAACTACGTACTGCTCACCTTCCGGCAGACCGGGAAGCTCATAATGAGCTTTGACACCGGTTGCCGAGAAATTCAAAGGTAAATACTTAAGTCCTTCAGGGGTGTAAATTATCTGCCCGGCCCATTCGATTCTCTTTGCGGCATACTGGGCGGCATGCGGGATAACCTCCTCATGCATGATCGGCCAAAGAGAATTTACAATATCCCTGAATGTGTCCACCTCTTCGACAACACCGTATGGCAATTCCCTGTCGGATTGCCATAGTTTCTTTATGAGACGTCCCCACATCTGGATTGTCTCTATGAATAAACCGTCATGCCCCATGATCATGCGTGTTTTCCCCATTTCACATGGAGTGATCTCTTCGTACTTCGGGGCCATGACAGTCGGCAAGTGATTTTGAAGTATCAGGTCTTTCCTGTTCATGTTATTTCTCAACCTCCAGTCTGTCCAGAATGTCCTTGAGAGTCCCCCACTTCTTTAAACAGAAAGCCGGGAACTTCTTCTTAGTATTAATCAGATTGCCCCACAGCTCTTCACCTGTAAGCCTTTTCAATTCAGGAGGGCTTTCATTGGTAAAGGCGCTTCCGAAAAACAGATCTTCCCAGAGCCTTGTCTCCAACGGATCGGTTTTTGCCGGTATCTCCATATTACCCATGCAGGTCCCGTCCTTAAAGACATTAAAGTAAGGAGGGAAATACACAGGCGTAGTGAGCGTCGGCCTTGTGTCCGTTTTTAAAGCCCAGACGTGAAGCCTGCCATTTATAACGGCAAAGAGCGTTGCCGGAACAGGGGCAATGCCGTTTTTCAGACCTTTGATCTTAAAGAACATGCTCTTCCTGCCGGCAGGCATCCACCAGACCATTGCGCTGTATTTGCTGAACGGCGCATAGGAGATGATGCTTTCAGGTACATACTTAACGACGGTTTCTATGCCCGGCATGGCGAGTTTACAGAGTTCATACACGTCTTTTTTGCTTACAGGATGTCCTTCACACACAACTCCATCCCTGATGTTGTGCAGCGAGATATAGAATTCCGGGGAAGAAGAGCTTCCCCGGTATAATTCGTTATCAGACGTTTTCCTGTAAACCATCAATGTCTTAACAGGCATGTACTGCCCTTCATTTGCAAGATTTGTTGTCAGCATCCCAAATTACCTCCGCTTGAAAAATACTTCGTTGTATAAGTGAAATGAACCTCATGAATTTCATCATGTTGCCGAGATCTTCTTGTGTCTTTGTCTCAACGTAGAAACACTCAACCGGCTCGGATACGTTCTGGGCTCTGTAGTGCATTTCCTCAGAATAGTATTCTGTGAATATGCTGCACCTGTCCCACAGGACAACAAAGAAGCTCGGAACATCGCAGTGCTGGTCGAAGTAGTTGTAGGAGTATAATTCTTCAAAATCATCATACCCTACGAACTTGATTTTGGTATCGAGCTGGCTTGAAAGTTCATGGATTTCCATGACGTCCAATATCCATGATTTTTGATCCTCAGACAGACTGTGCTGCAGTTTCCTGTATCTTCTTTTGATGCCGTTGAAGAGATTTGTGCGGCTTTTCGGAAAGAGGCGCTTTCTGCATGAGATGTATTTCCTGAACTGCCTTAGTTCTCCGAACATCACTTCTTCAGTCTCATTGTCGCCGCGCTCCATCGCTTCATCAAACATCCCGGATTCACTCAAATACTCGAAGATGTTTTCCACTGTGTATACAGGAGAGAGATTGCACCCTGTAAAACCTCGCAAGCAATCCCTCACGAGTTTGTAAATATCCGGTTGTTTTTCCTTCAGCGAAACAAGAAAATCGGCATACATAACACTCATGGCCCAAAAGTCCAGCTTGACCACAAGCATCCATTCACCGTCCTTATATGCGTGATCTACCTGGACCCCAAGCGCCTCGGGATTGAGAATACCGCCGGTTAATTTCCTGGCTGCGGCATCGGTTATGATGCCTTCCATATGAATAACCGTGCTGATCAAATCCCTGACAGGCGCCCGGAGCTCAGGATCTCCTTCCAGGACCTCGATATAGAATCTGCACATCTGCTTCAGTGTCTGATGAGCGTTATCTACGCTCATCAGGACACCGGGGAATAACATCCCTTTTTCAATCCCGTTAAAATCCGGGACAAGCATCAGATCACCTCTTGCAACTCTGAAGGCGCCAGGAGATCGTCGCCGTCAGGGTGTGCAGAAACTATAATGTGTGCAGCATGCTGCATAAGGTCGGTAACTACCGCGATTTTTCTGTCCAAAGGGATAGGACAGGATTCATAGGCGATTTGCCTTACGGAAACCGTATCGTTCCCTTTTGTTCCTACGGATTTTCTGAAGGTGTACGTCACCCCTTCGTCAGAGACATCCGGTCCTTCAATGATGCTTTGAGTCAGTTCAGGGTATGCGTTGGCATAGAAGTCTTTTACCTCTTCTATGCTCCATTTGGGATCAGGGTCATCCAGAATGAGTGAGTTATATTTGAATATCCTGTTAACGGATACTTTAACAGTCATTTTAATTACCTCCGTAATTGATTTGAATTAGAAGATTGTGGGTTTTGAGGTTTTCTGGTCCTGCGGTTTTTCGATTTCCTCAGAGGAATCGTTTGCCTCAGATGTTTCGGCAAGGTCGGTATTAGCACCTTCATTCTTGTTTGCTTCGTCAGGGTCGTCGGCTTTGTTTTCAGCAGGCTTCTCCTTTGATTCATCCTCCTTTTTTGCCGGGGTGAAAAGATTGTTGCCCGAAGCTGAGCTTGAATCGTCAGTCTTTTTGCTGCCGGTTGTGCCTGTCTTTGAAGTCTTGCTTAAAGCCTTTTCCGTTTCTGTCTTTCTTTTGGATAGAGTTGATGAAGATGAGGCTTCAGCAAGCAGGCGTTCGTTTTTCGCAATCTCAGAGATAGCCTTGCTCCATTCCTCGTTCAGGTCTTCAGGCGTTCCGGTCACCGTCACAGGACGGAAATCAGAGTTTTCTTCTTTTCCGTCATACCTCGGAGCGTAGCAAACTGTCATTTTGCCGTTACTCCTTTTGAAAGTTAATATCAGTGAGCCCTTTTCAGGGACCAATGCTGAAAGTTCCTTGAAGTCGATAATCACTTTTGGTTCCTCCTTTGATTTGAAATAAAAGAGGACACCCCGGGGTAAAACCCTGCGAGTGTCCTTTTCGTGAGTCTACTGAAAGTTAATTGTTATTTAGGTATTACTTTTTTGTGAAAGGATAAAATTATCGTGCTAAATAATTATGAGCCATATCCTACGAAAAGATTACGATAAGTTTTTTACGATAAGATTTTTCTATTGCTTGAAAAGCCCATTTTTGTGTATATTCATTGCAATACAGGGACGAGGCAATTGCTTGCCGGCATCAGGGAGATTGCGGTCAGATCAGTTACTTAAAATCAATAACCTTTTTCAGATGGCTTTGAGAGGATTGTAAAGGGGAAAGGGAATTGAGACTACTAAACGAAGGACAGCAATCTTTATTCATCTAATTTCTCCCTGAAAACTCGGTCACTATGAATACTTGATAGATATTTATTAGGAAGATGGATAATTGACATTAGACTTACATCATATACCTACAATATGGGTGTATTCATTTTAAATTGAATTTCATTCTATAGGAGGGCTCTATGTCAACAGTACTTGGTAATTTTGGAGCTAATTTATTCCAAAATATTGAACAAATTCAAAAAATATGGTTCGAGAAATTTGGAAATGAATTTCAAGATAGTTGGAAAGATCCTCACACTGCAATAAAAAATGTAGTTAGTTTAGCAAGAAAAACCTTAGCAGAAAATAAGGGCTTCAATATTCATAATTGCCATCTCACACTTCTCATGCGTGATCCAATTACTGATCGACTAGTGCTGGTCTATTCCACTAACGAAAAACTTAATCCCGGAAATGATAGAATCCCAGCAATTTATTTTTCAGAAGCAGGAAAGGAATCAAACTTTGATAATAATACAAAAAAATGTTATTACAAACTACACGATCGACTGTCGTCGAGTGACAGTGACAGATGTGGCGAGATGGCACGTAAAGAACGAGGGTTAACTGGTTGGGTTGCGGTTACGGGAACATCCTTGATAATTAATAGTTCTAAGCATGCTGATTATTCTGCAAGAACCTTCCTGGAAGACGCACGAATAGATGAGCAGTGCCAGAACTTTGGCGAGCCTTTCTGGGGATGCCGGATATCTGAATTTCCACGAAAAAGAGATGATAATGCATGGTCGTTACGGTATATGGCCGTTCCAATAAAATCAATAATAAATCCTGTAAAGACAATAGGAGTACTGAGATTTGTTGCCCCACTATCTATTCCTGAACTAACTCAAATAGATTTATTTTTCTTAGAAGAAGTCGCCAATGTGATAGCAGCTCTCAATAATATAGAAGGAGTCAAAATAATTATAAACCGAACTGAAGAATTTGAAAAAGAAAAAATGATATTTGAAGCAACGGGAGATTTTTCCCGGTTTCTCTGTTTTATGTCACGCTCTTTGAGGTCTTATATATCTTCACTCTATATATGTTTGAAAAAAAATGACAATATAAAGATATTACGACTTTTTGATGCATATGGTATTACAGGAAAAACTGGAGAATTGCGAAACACCGGTAAAATTCAGGATTATCATAGCACAAGCGGCGGACTCACATATAGATTACTATCAGAACCTGATCCCAAAGTATACGATGCTGTTGTTACGGCTCCAGGGTGGGCTGGCTTGAACACGATTTTGTTTTATAGAAGCGCCCTTGAGAATTTAGGTGTACCTGTCGATGAAAGTAATTTAAGAGAAATTGTCAGTAGATATGGAATTAAGCTAATGGGATGCGGACTTAAAGAAGATTCAAACAATAATCCAATAGGTGTCCTGAAAGTCGAGTTTCCAGTAACATTTGATGATAGCAAACATTACGATCGAGATGACAAAGATTTTTTTATAAAATGTGCAAAAATATTAACAAATGAGGTTGTCAATTATAAACGTTTTATAGAAGATAATTTGCTTGAAAGAAGAGTCGATCCATCAGATTTTATTAAGTATCTATTACAAATACAGCGTTATAAATTACTTGAACCATCTCAAGATTTTCACAGATTTTGGGTGGCTGCAGCCGAATATGCAGTGCAACATAAAACAGAACTTGAGGAAGCAACATATGATTTAACAGCAAATTATGAAATAACAGCCTTGAATTCTGCATGGGATGAGATAAAAAAGATACAGCCAAAAGAACCTAACGCATGGCTGATACTATTTATTGATAAAGTAATTGATGCACTTTTCCATATTCTTCCCTATCTCTATAAGATTTCACAATAATACGGATTACGGGAACGTATGTGAAAATTAGAGTCCTCTTATGTTGTTGAATACCTAATGGAGTAGGTTAATATAAAAAAAAATTTAAAATATGAAAGTTGCTTTTGCAAGTTCAAGTAATATCTTCAATTCAATACAAATAAAAAAGGAGTAAGATGAAATCATCCTACCCCTTTCAATGTTTTAAAACAGCGCAAACTGCGCGGCCTTCCCCTGCAGAATACTGTCCAACTCCCCATACTGCACCGTCAAAGTAGCCGCCTTTTTCCGCCTCCCTTCCATGACAGTTACTTTGATGACGGTATTGTCGATTACAGAGGTTCTGGAAGCGCCTGCGGTTATTTGCTTTGATTCCCCTTCTGTAAAGATTGTCTCCTTCTTGCCGATACCGAGATTAGCCTCAATCTCCTTTTTCCTGAAATTAGCCCAGGCTGTTTCAGCGCCGGAGCATTTGCGGCCTTCTACGAGCGCCCTGGACATTTCTTCAAGCAGTGAGCCGCCTTCGACCTGGTATTCTGCCAGTCCTTCCGGAAGATCGCCTTCAAGCAGGAGCGCGACTTCGAGTTTTTTGGCTATGAGAGAGATCGCAGTTTCCTGCATGGTGTTTTTGTATACCATGAAGAAGACCCGCACAGGTCTCCGCTGACCGATTCTCCAGGACCTTCTTGCGGCTTGTCTTAAGGTGAAGATGTTGTAGCCTGTCTGGTAGAACACGATTGTTGGAAACTGTATGAGATCGAGCCCTACTTTGACCAGCTCCGGATTTGAGAGTAACACGTCAAAGTTGTAAGCGTTTTTATCTATCCAATCCTCACGTCTTTTAGGTTCTACTGTTTCGGGAAGAATTCCAACCTTAAACCTGGCTTTTTCCAGTACAGTCTTTACGCGGCCCCTTATATCTCTATTTCCGGTAAAGGTTATGTAGACGAGAACTTTTCTCCCCTCTTCCTTCTCCTTATTGCAAATCTCAAGCAGTTCGCTTTCCTTGGGGAGAATGCCGGCTTTGATCTTTGGCGCGGTTATCGTTTGAACTACCTGGAGAATCCATCAAAGATTTTAGGTCTGCATGGGAGTCTGCCTGTAAGGAGGCCGGTATAACCGGTAAACTTTTCCATGACCTCAGAAGAACCGCTGTAAGAAACATGATAAGAGCCAGTGTACCCGAAAGGGTTGCCATGAAAATTTCAGGTCATAAGACAAGAGCGGTATTCGACAGATATAACATCGTCAATGAAACAGACCTGAGAAAGGCATCCGAAAAGGTATTCAGGCTCCATGAAGAAACAGAAGAAAAAATCCAGAGGGTACAGGCACATTTCGGGCACAATTTAGGCACATTCGCTGATTTTGAGGAGAAAGAGGTAACCTGCCTAAGGAGTGTAACTCCTTGAAAAAAAATGGTGCCGGAGGGGGGACTTGAACCCCCACGAGGTTGCCCTCAGTGGATTTTGAGTCCACCGCGTCTGCCATTCCACCACTCCGGCAAAATTAAATCCACAGATTACGCAGATTTCACAGATCTGATTCAATATTTTGTTTTCTATGAATGATATTTTTTCATTTCAACAAAATAGCTTATTGAACGGTTATAAGTCCGTTCCTGTTCTTTGCTGAAGAAACATGCGGGCAGCTCGTCGTTTTGCCTGTGATAATGGAGGCATTCACAACACTTGTGTTTCCTGCTGCATGGCTCATAGGTACAATTGCAATGCTTCTTGTTGAGGTCTATCCTGCAATCCATGACAAACTCCATTCCAGTGAATTAAGCTGTCAACTCTCAGTAATCAGCTTAAGAAATTGATATTTTTGAACGCTGACCGATGGAACATGCGCACATTTCAGACAATTAAGATAAATAAACGGTCGCACAATAATCAAGGTACGTTGAGCTGTCTGTCAATCCTGGCCCGCTTCCCTCTTGATCTCGTCAAGAAGGCTTCCGATCCTTGATGAAACGGCTTTCATGTCCTCATAAATATTCTTCGCACCATTCCTGTCGCCCGAGTTATATGCTGAAACAGCTTCTTTTGCCAATGCATGTATCTTCCAATGCGGCCCGTCTATCGCCTTAAATGACGGCAATGAGCCGCACATCTTCATCCCCTCTCCTGAATACCATTTGCCGAATCTGCAGTTGCTATGGTCCGGAAGGTGGGACGTATCAAGCGTCATATTGCCTTTCAAACATTCACCGACCCTGCTTACAAAAAGTCTGTGGGCCGTCTTTGCTACGTCGAGCATCATCAATTCACTTCCTTTTGTCTTAAAGCCTGTTTCCGTGTCTCTCAATTCTTCAGTCATTTGCATCATGCTGCCCACTTCGGACATCAGATCATAAGCCATCTTGTCCATTTCCTTCGCGATAGCGGACGTCTTTTCTACGTTCCTCGCAACATCTTCCGCAGCCGAGGACTGCTCTTCAACAGCAGCGGCTATCTGCATTATCTCACCGTTGACTTTCCTGACCGATTCGACAATGGTCTGAAGAACGTTGTTTAAATTCTGTATATGACCGACCGCCTTTGTTATCCCTTTCGAAGAGTCAGCCATCGATCTTGTGGTCCTCTCGGTTTCCGCCCCGACCGCGCCTATTTTTTCCGATATTTCAGTAGTCGCCTTTATCGTCCTCTCCGCAAGCTTCCTGACTTCATCCGCCACCACTGCGAACCCCCGGCCCTGCTCACCGGCCCGGGCAGACTCTATGGCCGCATTAAGGGCAAGCAGGTTTGTCTGGTCTGCAATATCGGTAATTACGGTCACTATGCCTCCTATTTCCGCCACCCTGCCGTTCAGGCTGTCAATCATCGCTGCAAGGGCTTTTGTGGACGTATCGACTTCGTTTATGGTTTCTACGGAGGTGTCCGTTATCTGCCTTCCTCCTTCCGCCAGATCCATAGCCTCAACGGACATCTCCGTCGCCGTTGAAATATTTTTTGCAATGGCCGATATTGTCTGGCTCATCTCCTCCGCTGCCGTGGCTATCTGTGCAGACTGGGCCGACTGTTCTTTGGATCCGTCGGATGCTATATCGGCCTTTCCGCGCAGGATGTCCACCTTGTCCGCAAGATTGTTCGCCGATGTGAACATGTTGTTTATTATGCCGCTGAAGGATTGGACCATTTTGTCCAAACCCAGCGCAAGAACACCGATCTCGTCCCGGCCGGAAGAGTCTATGGTCACCCTCAGATCGCCTGCGGAGAGCCGGCCGACTTTTTCCGTTAAATGTGATAATGGCCTGAGCACGATGTGGGCGATCAGAACTACAAGCGAGCCAACTGCCAGCACGCCTGACAATCCGATGACCAGGTACAAATTGCGTGACGCCCTGATTTTATCAAATGATTCCGTCAACGAGACCCTTATGCTTACAGCGCCTAAAACCGTCCCCTCTTTTACGTTATGGCAGGAAAGGCAGTTTTTGCCCATGAAATCGGACTTCCCTATATACGGATACACGCCGCGCACATAATCGCCTTCAATCACGATCTGCTCTATGCCTTTCTCCAGCACATCTTTTTCCGTTTCATCCCGTGGATACTCATCCGGCAGACCATTGCCGAATTCCTTGTCCAATGCTTCGGACCTTATAAGCCTTATGTCGGCGATATGTTTCATCTGCTCGTAGAAAGGCTTTTCAGCCTCCCTGAATTTGCCCATGATCATCATCGTGGTCAGTGCGTT
This sequence comes from Nitrospiraceae bacterium, assembly GCA_003599275.1. Classification (GTDB taxonomy): domain Bacteria; phylum Nitrospirota; class Thermodesulfovibrionia; order UBA6902; family UBA6902; genus SURF-23. Next base: position 12,251 of record QZJG01000070.1, read on the forward strand.
CAATACCGTGTCCCTGTAGCCGTTGAGCGCAGTGGTCTTTGCCTCGTCAATCACGATCTGTCTTGTCCTCGCCGTCGTTACTGCAATTACAATTACTGTCCCGACAATAATCGCTGCGATGACCGGGGCCGCAATCTTCCACCTCAGAGATATGTTCTTCAGGTCCATTATTCCCCCTTCTTAATTTTCCAGTATGCTTTTACATATCGTCAGATGTAACGGTCCTCTTTAATTTGTTGTTCTAATTAATACATAAGCAGTATATATACGATTAAAGCTTGCCGTCTTTTCTACCGATAATTAATAGCAGATTCAGTACGTGAAATCTTTGAGGCGTGAAAATATAACATTATGATAATGAGGTAAATAAGTTATGTTTGTAATCATTGGAATAGTTGTTGTCCTTGGGGCCGTTATAGGCGGTTATTTGCTGGAGCATGGGAATATCCATCTTCTTTTTCAACCGGTTGAGCTCCTCATTATCGGCGGGGCCGCGGCCGGTGCGTTCTTTATCTCATCTCCCTTAAAAGTAATAAACAGCGTCCTGAAAAATACCATGAGAGTTTTTTCTGCCAAGGGCGCTGACAAAGGTGAATTTCTTGAGGTCCTCGGGGTCCTGAACGCAATATTTACAAAGATGAGAAAAGAAGGTCTTATAGCTATAGAAGCCGATATTGAAAATCCCGCGGAAAGCCCCGTATTCAACAAATATCCGGGTATTCTCAAAAATCATCATGCCGTCACTTTCATATGCGACAACCTAAAGGTGATCATATCCACAAACGTCACATCCTTTGAGCTTGAAAATATAATGGAGCTCGAAATGGAGGCGCATCATCACGAAGCCATGATACCGGCGCACAGTGTCTCAAAGATTGCCGACGGCCTGCCGGCCCTCGGTATTGTCGCAGCGGTCCTCGGCGTTGTTCTTACAATGGCAAAAATCTCCGAGCCTCCGGAAGTGTTAGGACACAGTATCGGAGCAGCACTTGTCGGGACATTTCTCGGGGTCTTACTGAGCTACGGGTTCGTGGGCCCGATAGGGACACATCTCGAGCACATTGCCGAAGAAGATTCAGTCCTCTTCAAGGTCATCAAGATTGCGCTTGTGGCCTTTGTCGGAGGCGCGGCGCCGCAAATAGCGGTCGAGTATGCAAGACGTGTTATTCCGTCAAACGCAAAACCCGGATTTGCCGAGCTTGAAGAAGCCATGAGAAAATGAGCAACAAAAACAAAGCAGCAATAATCGTTAAAAAAATCAAAAAAGGCGGCGGGGGAAGACACCACGGAGGCTCATGGAAGGTCGCTTATGCCGATTTTGTAACGGCCATGATGGCATTTTTCCTGCTGATGTGGCTCCTGAATATGACCTCCGAAGAAAAAAGGGCGCGTCTCACCATGTATTTCAAAAACTTCAGTATTTACGACTCGGGGGGCACATCCTGGATGGATAAATCCAGCGAAATATTCAGTGAGTCCGGGGAGTCCAGCCAGAAGGCGATGTCAGAAAAGCAGTCAACAACTATCTCCAACATGCAGGACATGGAACAGGAACTAAAGGCAGGCATGATGGATAAACTCGGAGACGCAAAAGACCAGGTCATGGTTGATACCGTTGAAGGCGGCGTCCGCATACAGATGACCGACAAGGACGGCAGCCTGATGTTTGAGACCGGCAATAATAAATTGACCCCCAAGGCCAAAGAAGTGCTCCGCATAATCGGCAATCAGATAAAGGCCCTCCCCAACAAGGTCGCCATAGAGGGACATACCGATGCGGTCCCCTACGCAAGGAACGACTACAGTAACTGGGAGCTCTCGACCGAGCGTGCCTCGTCCGCAAGAAAAGAGCTCGAGGCTAACGGGCTCAAGACCGAAAGGATTGAAAGGGTCTCGGGTTTGGCCGACAAGGACCCTCTCATTGCAGAAAATCCCGCTGATCCGAGAAACCGGCGAATAAGCATCATCCTTAAAATGCCCGATAATCCTTCTCGTCCTGCTGGAAACAGCCCGGCCCCTGCCGAACATATAACCGGGGAGGACCACGTAATACGGAAATTTGATGAAAGCATATCTTTAGTAAAAGGAGGAGCAAATGCCGGAAGTAAGGCTGAGGACCCCACTCCCCAACACAATGAAAATACCGGCGTAAAGGCAAAAGAGACTGCAGAGACGGCAAAAAACGACTGGGGGGCAGTAATTAAGAAAGAAGAATGGACCCCGGTCATAAAAGAAGGACTTAATCCTGTAATCAAAAACGCCGACCGAAAAACTAAAATTGAAGCTGCCCCTCAACATGATGACGCAGGCTCCGCGCCAAAATATAACTGGGCAACGAAAGATGCATTAAAACCTGCCGCCGGGACAAGTGATAAGGACGCTTCCGCAAAAAAGAAAAAAGAAGAAAGCACGGCAGTTCAAAAGAGCGGGCAACATCCCCTTGAAAAAAGGCCTGTAATAATAGAAGAACTTCGGTCCCCGGTCATATCAAAAGACGACCTGTTTCAAAAGTAGCAAGTGTCTGACTGTACGAACTGAAGAATGGACCGCCCCGCGCAGAGCTTCGAGGAATTCATTTGATTAAATCAGTCCGCTACGGACAGCGTGATGGTGAACGAAGTGCCTGCCCCGACCTCGCTCTTTGCATCGATGGTCCCGCCCTGTTCGGCGATGATCCCATGTGCTATGGAAAGACCGAGCCCTGTTCCTATATTTACGGGTTTTGTGGTAAAGAAAGGGTCGAATATCCTGGGGAGTATTTCCGGCGGGATCCCCGCGCCGTTGTCCGACACCGTAATAAGGATGTTCCCGGATTTCCCGTCATATGCGGTCTTGAATTCGATCCTGCCGCGCCTGCCTGTCTCGGAAATTGCATGCTCCGCGTTGATCAGCAGGTTCAGTATCACCTGCTGTATCTGCTGGCGGTCTACATCGACATAGGGTGTCTCCCCGTAATTCCTTATTATCTCTATGTTGGTAGACTTCAGCCAGTACTCATGGAGCTCTATCGTCCTGTCAATGATCTCGCTTATGTTTTCGGGACTTTTCCGGGCGGGGGTCTGTCTTGAAAAGGTCAGCATGTTTTCCACGATTTTTTTGCACCTGATCGCAGAATCATAAATATTCCGAAGATATTTTTTTGTAGTGCCTTCCACGTCATTCATGAGGAGCATCTCGGTATAACCGATAATCCCGGTAAGCGGATTGTTGATCTCATGGGCCACGCCCGACGTCAGGGTGCCGAGGGAAGACAGCTTGTCGAGGTGATATATCTGGTCTTTAAGTCTCCTGGTCTCGGTTATGTCCTTCATTATATAAACCACCGCGTCGTTCTGATCATAAGATATGGGAAAGCTGCTGACAAGGAAAACCGACCCGTTTATTTTCCTCTCCACCGAGCCCGGAGACAACCTCTCTTTGTTCCCGGACACACTGCACCAGTCATGCGGCTCTTTCAGGCCGAACAGCTCGTAATAAGGCGTCATTATAATATCGGGGGGCTCTTTCCCGAAAAACCCGGCAAAGGCCTTGTTGGTCCTCAATATCCTGTAATTATGGTCTATGACAAAGAGGTAATCGGTTATGGCGTCTATTATATGCTGCCACCATTTCTGGCTGTTCCATATCTGCCTGAACAACACCGACTTTTTCCACAGCTCTTCCGGGGTCTCTTTTCTTGAAATTGTCATTGCGGTTCTTTCTTCCCCTCTGTCTCGTTTAAGACGACTATATCGACCCTCCTGTTCCTGGCCCTTCCGTCAGCAGTGCTGTTTGGGGCGATTGGTTTATATTCGGCATAACCGATGGCGGATATCCTTTCCGGCTGGACCCCGTGCGCGTTAACAAAATACTTTGAGACATTTATCGCACGCTTCGCCGACAAATCCCAATTGGATGAAAACTCATCGTTGTTTATCGGGGTATTGTCCGTATGACCTTCTATTCTTATCATATTGGGAAACTCTTTCAGCGCTGAAGCTGCAGCATCGACCACTGGCCTTGCAGCCTCCCTCAGCTTCGCGGTGCCGGGTTCGAACAAAAACTTGTCCGCAACCGATATTACTATACCCCTACTGTCTCTTTTTATTTCTATTCCGCCTTTTGGTCCCGATATTAATTTGCCGAGCGCGGCCCTCAGATCGGATTCTATCTCGGCATCCAAAGGGGTCACAATCTGAATGCCTTCTATGAGAGAAAAGGCGTTTCCATTCGTATCCGAGGCCTTAAATGCCGACCTCATCGATTTAACAAATTTGCCAAGCTTGTCCGTATCGACATTACTTATAGCATACATTGCAGTGAAAAAACAAAAAAGGAGGGTGACGAAATCGGCATACGAAACCATCCAGCGGTCTACGTTGTCATGCTCCTCTTCTCTTCTTTTTCTATTCATGTCCATATTAACCCACAGAGGAAAAACATTAGTCCACAGATTTTCACAGATTACTCAGATAAAAAAATAAGAATTCTTTTAAAGAAATCTGTGTAATCTGTGGATAAATTCACTCATTCTCTGTGCTCTCTGCGGCCAGTCAACCACTATTATTTTCCTTTCGACAAAAACGAATTCAGGTATTCCTTCAGATAAAATGGGTTCCTGCCTGACTGTATCCCCAAAACCCCCTCGATAATTATCTCTCTGATAAAGACCTCGTGCTTCATGTTGTTGATGATCTTCTTCGCCATCGGCAAAAAAAACAGATTTGCCGAACCCACACCATAGACCGTTGCTACAAAAGCGACGGCTATGCCCGTACCGAGTCTTGCAGGATCGCCCAGGTTTTCCATCACGTGTATAAGCCCCAGTACGGCGCCGATAATTCCTGTTGTAGGAGCATAGCCCCCTGCGGCTTCAAAGACCTTCGCCGCCCGGTGCTTCTCCTCTTCAAACGTCAAGTTCTCCCGCTCCAGCGTGTTTCTCAGCATCTTGGGGTCCAGACCGTCAATCGCGAGCCTCATAGCGCTCCTGAAAAAATCATAACCGAGACCGCGTGCCTCCATGTCCAGCGACAGCATCCCGGTCCTCCTCGACTTTGTGGCAAAGTTTACGGCCTCTCTTATGACGGACCGGCCCTCGGGCAGCATGGCGTTATCAAAGAAAATGTCCCTTAGGGACCGCGCAGCAAGCCGTATATCTCTAAGTGAAAAACTGAGAAACGTGGCCCCAAGGGTCCCACCGAACACTATCACCGCGGCAGACCCCTGAACAATGGAACCGATCCTGCCGCCCTCAATAAAGTTGCCGCCCAATATCGCAGATACGCCTATCAATATACCGAGAACGCTTGCTCTATTCATCAGTGCCTGTTTCTTTCGAGCTCCTCATGGCCTCGCGCTGAAGGTTGAAGGTGTATTGTATGATTTCACTCCGTACCGACTCCGTCATATTAAGATATTCAAGGGCGACCTCATACGTTTTATCATCCAGCGCCCTGACCCTTTTTACTTCGCCGTAGGCAAATACGGCCACAGGCGGATACGTCGGCAAAAGAAGCTTGATCTCCATGATGTCTTTTTCCTTTACCGGCCGTTCTACGGTAAATCTTATGCCTGAGGCGCTGATATTGACCGCTTTTTTCTCCGGCGACAGCAGCCCCTCTTTTTCAAGAAGGAAATGGTTGATTATGAAATCGAGTTTGGTCTTTATCTCCGTCATCATGGTATATAATTTCCTGTTATCGCTGACTTCCGGTGGAGCGTCCGGTATGTCGGAGCCGGATGGGTCTTCGCCGAACAGGGGGAACGCCTTTGAGTTTGCGGATGCCTTCAGGAATTCCATGTCCATCTCTCCGCCTGCGTCAACGGGATTGGCCACGACCGCTATAACGTCGTTCACCCTGAAATAGTTTCTCTTTTCTTCACTACTGGATTTCTGCTCCTTCTCAGATGACATCATGCCTCCTTAAAATTCCTTCTTCAAATCATCGATGAGTGAACTGTATTTTTTTATTCTTCCATCTCCTGACGTCAGTCTCTCTTTGAGGACCGCGGCCTCATCCGCGTCTATGATCTTAAGGTCCTTCAGCTTCTCGATCCTTTCCATGGGGTCCTTCGATACGGCGGGATTATTTCCCGCGCCCGCGGTTTTAACCTCAAGGCTCCTGTGTGTCACCCTTAGCTGGTTTGACAGCCTCTCATTTTCTTCAATCAGGTTCGCCATCCTGCAGGCGTTCCTGACCACTAAAAGCAACTGCTGCATTACAAAGGGCTTGACTATATAATCATAAGCGCCTTCCTTGACCGCATCGAGCGCTGTATCGAGCGAACCGTAAGCCGTAAGGATGACAACGGCCATCCTCGGGTTTATCTGCATCGCCGTCCTCAGTACCTCCATACCGTCAGCGCCCGGCATCCTGAGGTCTGTAAGGACCAAATGCATGTCCTTAAGTCTGAGAAGCCTGACGGCGTCAAGCCCGTCGTTTGCAGTGACAACGGAGTAGCCCTGTTCGGAAAGGAACCTCTCAACTACCTCTCTTACCATCGCATCGTCATCGGCAACAAGTATTTTAAATTCACCCTTCTGCATTTTTCAGCATCCCCCCTTCTCCATCACTTCAGGCGCTGCTCAGGTCTTAAGTTTTTCATCCAGAGAACCCAGCCATTCATCCTCTTTGCCAAGCAAAGGGGCCAGCTCATACTCAATAAGGTCAGACAGCATTATCCAGTCCTTCACCTCAATAGCAGTGTGCATCTCCCTGAAGAGGTTTATCCCGAAGCCCTGTGCCGTTATGGGATCAGGCGGCAGGCCCATTCCGTCAAGACAATTGACCCCGTCTCCCAGCTCCTTGATATATTTCAGCAGGCTGTCAAGGTCGCCTATATTCTGCGTAAGTTCCTTAAAGGCGCTGTCATCTCCATCCATCCTCAGGGACCGGACATTGTCCTGAAATGAATGTGCAAGCTGCTGCACCACATTTCTGGCGTCCTGAATGCTGTCCTTTATTGCTCCGAAGAGCTCCCCTCCCTGGATTTCATTTTTCAATTCGTTCATTTTTCCCCCTTACATTTTCGGCCTGTCCCTCTTGCAAGGTCACAGGACCCGTTCAGATTTAACTTATATGCGCTGCGCCTTCACGCAGCATTTTCCCTTCTGATACCGACTCAAAAAAAGGGACCAGCTTCTTTATCAAACCCAGCATGTACTCCGCCGCTGTATGTAAATCCCCGTATATCCCGCACGCGGCCTCTGTCTGTGCAAGCAGGCCATCGCCTTCCAGGGACTCTTTTGAATAAGTAAAAAGCAGCACCAGGGGACGCAAACACGGGTTGGCATACCCGATGGTCTCAATCCCTGCGTCCACTGATTCAACATTCTTCCATATTTCCCTGATATGCCCGAAATCAGGCTGCTCCCCTGAGGCCTCCCCGGCTATGAGACTTACAAGATCAAACCCCTCTCCTGCCAGATTCACTATCTGTTCGAGTTCGCCGGCTTCCCTCCTGAGAGACAGAACGATATCATCGATACCATCCAATAAATACGAGGACGATAATTCCGTACACATATTCTCAAAAACCATATCGGTCTTCCCGCTAATTACAGGGCGCCGGTCCCATACTTCCCGGTAAAGGTCTCTGTAGACCGTGTCCTTCTTCAAATGACGCTGTATCAGCGGCAAAAATCCCAAAAGTCCGTCTTCCCTGAAATACGTTCTGTAAACCTGTGCGTCCTTCCACACGGCGGCGGTCGCCTCTTTTTCGGGCTTTCTTCCGGTTGCCATCAGGACAGCCTCAAAAACCGCCTCGGCCCTGATAACGTCCTTGCATATCATGTTGTTGCACTCAACGTGAAAATCGCATGGAACGCACGGCAGGTCTGACTGGACAACATAGTGTCCCTTCCCGTACGGCCCTGTTTCCAGATAATGGACGTTCGCAGTAAATATGTCTATAACGGTTGTGCCGACCGCGGTTGCCAGATGAAGCGGCCCTGTATCATTGCTTATCAGCAGCGAGCATCTCCTGAGCAGCGCTGCAAGTTCCCCGAGGTTGGTCCGGCCTGCAAAATTCAACGGCTCAAATCCGGCGGCCGTCTCGAATTCCCTCGACAGCCCGACCTCGTCGGGAGAGCCGAAAAGAATTATCTTCGCCCCGAATTCGCGGACTATCATGTCCGCAAGCAGCGCGAAGGAAGGTGACGGCCATCTCTTGTCGCCTTTGCTCGCGCCGAGGTGTATCCCCACAAGCATATCGTTTTCCAAGACCCCTTCTTCCCGCAAGAGATCATCGACCTTCGCCACGGCATCTTCCGGTATCTCATAAAGCAGCTTTTGGGACTGCGACGTTACACCGACCGACTTGAGGTTCATGTCCACAAGATGAAAAGGGTTGTATTCCCTGTTAGGCACTACGTTAAAGAAATATCTCATCCACGGATGCCTTATCAGCTTGTGCCCTTCGGAGTCCACTGTGTAACCACGGACTTCTCCGGCGCGAACAAGGGACATCAACAGGGCGCTGACGGACGAGTGGGTAAAGTTTATCGCCAGCTCATATTCCTTTTTATTGATTTCATTTATTACTCTTTTTAAATACCTGAAACCTTCAGCAATACTTTGCCGTGGACCGGCGAGTCTGATTTTCAAGTCCTTCATCTCAAAGACTATCAGCTCGTCAATAAACGGAATGCCCCTGCAGATTTCCGCAAACTGGGAATTTACCACAAGCGTGATCCTTGCTCCGGGACATTCGTCTTTCAACCCCGCCATTACCGGAGTAGTCTGTAAAAGATCTCCCATGCGCGTGAGATTTATGATTAATATTTCTTTCATAGCATCAAGTCTGAACCGGACACAGAGGCACAGTGAAGAAAACAAGAATTCGATATTGTTTCGAATTTCGTTTTTCGTGCTTTGAATACAAGTCTTTCTCCGTGTTCTCTGTGGTTAATCATTTTTTAATTAATTCGTTCATCATCAGAAATATCGTCTCGGTGCGGGAAATGGCCCCCTCGCCGTTTTCTATCTTTCTGATAATATCGGGAAGAGTCACCCTTTCCCTGCCGTCAAACCCCGACAGATATTCAACCAGCTCACTGTCATCGCCCGCTTCCCCGATGAGGTCCTGAATGCGTTCCCCTTCCGCATTCCGGACGGGCGGCTCATATCCGCAATCGGCGATGAACTCCAGCATCCGCCTCATCCTGTGCTCGTATGTATGCTCTTTTCTCACCCTCTGCCTTGCCTTCTCCGCTGTCCTTTTCCTCTCTTCCGGATGCTCGATGTAATAGCTTATCTTGTGCCTCAGGTCATCGAGGTCATCGAATACGATGATCTCTTCGCCTGCATCGAACAACCCTTCAAGCCCCGAGCGCCTGTCCACAAGCTGAAACGCGCCGCAGGCCGCGATCTCAAAGGTCCTCGGGTTGACGAAATCGCCGAAGGGGTTCACCCCTTTATGGTAAGTTGAAGAATGCAGATTTATATTTATCTCCGACGCATTAAATACCTTCACCATCTCTTCAGTCTCTATCCTTCCGCCAGACCTTTGAATGTATTTCGCGTACGCCGGATCACGGGGCCAGCCGTCGCCCCATATTTTAAAATCAAGATCGAGCAGTCCCCTGAAGAAATGCCGCCTGTTGTAATACCCGGCGCCTGCAAACGATATGTCGCTCCCGTAATAATCCTTTTCGTTGTCCGTCAGCTCCATTTCCTTATGCTCATCCGGGCAGGCCGCCGTCGGAAGATAACAGTAATTCCCTGTCCCTTCATTTTTTAATTCTTCAAAAAAATCGCCCTGCTGTATTGTAAAAAAATAATCGTAAGCCACTGAAAGCTTGCGCCAGTAATTCATCAGCCTGAAATCCTCGACAAACCAGAAGGCGGTCGGGACCTTATGCGCCCTCAGGCGTCCGAGGCATTCGGAAGTTAACGGCGCCTGCGCAAGCGCAAATACGAGGTCCGGTTTAAATGTCTCACACTTTGCAAGTACCGCTTCCGAAAGAAATGTCGTCAACATATCAATAAGGCGGTTATACCATGCCTTGTCTTTTGTAATTTCCTTTGCAAAGGACATGGAGTCTGAAAACCTGCTGCTGTCGAAAAATTCCACTTCATGTCCCAGCTTCTTCAGCGCGGAAGAACAATAACGCGCTATCGGAAGAGACCCGCCATACAAAGGACCGACAACAAGGATCTTCAGCCCTTGATGGATCCTTTCCCGCGCTCTCAGACGGGCAAGCAAATGTTCAAAATAACCGCGGCTGAGATTTACAGAGGGTTTATGCTCCAGTATCGCGGTATTATTAAAGGAAGGGACCCTGCCGTCAGTAACAATTTTGATTTCTGAAAGTATTGAAGTAAGACAAAATAACCCCAGCGCCGTCTTCAATATATCCAGCCCCGGTTCGAAAACAATGATTTTAGCTTCAGTATTTTTAAAAAGTTCCAATACATGATAGCCAAGTCCGAAACCGAGAACACAGATTGACTCCGCACCTTCAATCTCCTTCTCATGATGCCTGACCCAGTCCCTTGCCTCCCTGATCGGATCATAAAGACTGTGCAGCGAAATATTTCCAACCTTCACGGACGGCATCCCGGTCTTTGTCCGGACAACCTCCGCTGATACTTCTTTATTATGATTTATAATGGCTTCCGCCAATTCGGGGTTTACCGTCCTGAGCGCTGAAATATTCTTTTCAAAAAACATCTGTCTCCTTCCCCGGATATAAATTCCACATATAAAAATCGTCCTTATGGAATTAAAGCAAACTACTTGCCAGGGATTTGCTGCTACCGTGGGATACAACCAAAGCAAGCCTTAACGTAGTGATATTAAAAGGTTAAGACGGGGCATTGACCTTGATTCAGTTCGGGTTTATTAAGCCATTCAACAAACAAATAAAACCGATTGCGTCAACGTGTTGACATAGACATTCTTTTTTTCAGCTCAAGCGCGTCCTGCCTCCGGGGCTCAAAAAGCAGTATCCTCTCAAGGCTCTCCGCCGCCTTTTCAACAAGGCCGAGTTTATAGCAAACCCCGGCGTGCCTGTAAAGCGCGTCAAGGTCGGCAGGATGCATTTCCAGGTATTCCTCAAGCAGTCTTTCCGCTTCTTTTATATTTCCGGAGTTGACGGACGAATCAACAAGCTCTTTCAGTTGTTGTAATTCAGAGCCTGCCCTGCCTGCCCTTATAAGATAACTCTCCACAAAAAGGTCCTGGACCTCTTCAGGCCTGAGCCCTTTCAGCAAGACCCTGCCGAATGAAATATTTTCCGGCACAGAAACGCCAAACTTATGATATTGGGGGTGCACCGGCCCGGCGCCCATACCCGTTATCTCAAAACCCGCCTCCGCAAAAAGTTTTTCCATTTCCTGCTTTGCAAAGAACCTCAAGGGGGGCTTGTCCGCGCCCGGGCCGTCAAATCTCCAGTGACCCTCGGCAAGCATATTTATTATGCGAAAATACCTCGCATTTGGAATGCTTGCAACGACCGTGCCGGAGCCGGACAGATATTCCTTCATTTTCTTCAGGGTCGACAGCGGGTCCTTCAGATATTCCAGCATATCTGCAAATACAATGCAGTCAAAATGTCCCTTCTCAAAAGGCAGCTCTGTTTTTTCTATGTCCCCGCAAATAACTCCCGAAATATTCCGGCGGGCTTCTTCACAGGCGGAGGTGTCTGTTTCCACCCCGATGACCTCTCCTGCACCCCTTGCCAAAAGCCGCTTTCCAAGCAGGCCCTTACCGCAACCCACATCCAGAATTTTCACTGCATCAGAAGGAATAAGCGCTTCAACATCCATCTCCGCGCCGCTGCGGCAGGAATGCATGACGAGACTTTCGGAGGAAACCGTAACAGTATTGACGGTCTGATTATTGTCCGGCATGTCCTTTTGTGTAATTGCCGGTACCTTCCGGGCCGCAAAAAAGTATCGTATTACTTTTAATTCCTCCTTCAACTCATCGCCCTTCATGTGCGCGCCCATGAAATCAGACAACTGATTTACGAAATTATTCTCCAACCCTTTATATTCGTAGAAAGATTCAAAACTGTAACCTTTACTTTCCATACCGGCCACAACTTCTTTCGAGGTTTCTCCGGGGAAATTTTCTTTCTCGGGAAGACCCCACCGCATATACTGGTGTGTGCCGTCAGTCGTTTCAAAAAAGGGACGCTTTATCCCAAACAGGGAATACGCGAGATATGAAAAGTGCATTTTGTTTGCAAAGGTGCCGATCATAAATCCGTTTTCCCCGAGGAGGTCACTGTAATAGTCCATCGACTTGTCATCAGGCATGAGTTCATTAAAAATTATGCAGTCAAAATATCCCTCTTTATACGCGGACCGCAGCTCTTCAATCCCGCCTCTGCATACCCTGTCCAGCCTCCTCATGCTGTCTTCTATGCAGCCTGGCTCCGGGTTTATGCCCACGACCTCGACGTCAAGCCTCGATTTGATCGCCGCGCCGAGTGTTCCGTCTTCACAGCTTGCATCGAGAATCTTCAGTCTTCTTTCAGGGGCAGAGACTTTTTCAGACCATTCAATGACCATCTCTTTCAAGGTCCTTGTCCTTACCCGCCGGTCGATCAACATGCTGTCAAGGTCAATCAGCATCTTATATGTTTTGATGAATTTATCTTTGTCCATGGAACAAAGCAGGCTCTTGTCCTTTATGGTTTCGGGCGTTATGGTCTTCATGGCATACATCCTGTCGTCCCATTCGTCTTTTATATGCCCGTTCTTTACCGCATAATCCCACAGTTCAGTGCCGGGGAAAGGCGTCGCAACGTTTATTCCTATCTCCGTCAGCTTCAGATCTTTAATAAAATCGTAAGTCATCATGAGGTCTTCTCCGGTCTCCCCGGGGCAGCCGATCATAAAAGACCCCAGGACCTCCAGGCCATTATCGACACCGGATTTAACGGCGCTGCGGATCTTTTCCCGGGTCACCGTCCCCTTCTTGAGATATTCAAGTATTGCCGGCGAACCCGATTCCATTCCAAAGCTTATCCTGTGCACGTTCATCTTCCTGAGAGAAGACGCCATCACGGGACTGAAAAGGTTCACATTGCTCAGGCACTCAAATCTGACAACCTTGTCGAGCCCCTCCTGACAGATCAACTCACTGATGCGCAGGGTCCTGTCCCTGTTCGCCGTAAAGAGATCATCATAAATAAGAATCTCCTTTCTGCCGAACCTTTCCACAATGGTCTTTATCTCTTTCACAACATACTCGGGAGAGAAGAACCTGATCTTCCGCCATATGGCGGAAGACGCGCAGAATACGCACTTGAAAGTGCAGCCGCGCGAAGTCAATATATGGCCCGGTCCCGCCGTGGACAGTCCCAGCATGTCCCAGTCCGGAAACGGTATCCTGTCCAGCGGGTCGATTAATTCCCTCTCTTCCGACTGACGCAGATGTTCACCGTCCCAATAAACTATGCCCCTGATTTTCTCATCAGCAAGGACGCCGCTTTTCCTGTACGACTCAATCAGTTCGAGAAGGGTCTGCTCCCCCTCTCCTATGACTCCCGCGTCAATCCAGCGGGGCAATTGCCGTGGCAGAATGGTTATGTGAGTGCCGCCGATCACGATGGGGAGATTAAACAAGTCCTTTATCTCCTTTCCCGTCCCGATGACCCTGTTGAAGGTCTCCGTTGTTGCGGTAAGTCCTATGATATCAGGCCTGAGCGACCTTATTGTCCCCAATATATCATCGCCCTGGAAAGACACGCTTATCTCTACGTCATCACAATATTTTTTAAGATAAGAAGATATGTATCCCAACCCGAGCTTGGGTCTTTCCGTGCTGCGCTGCTGATCATTTACAAGATGTATTTTCATTGTCTCTCCTTCTTATCTCTTTCGCGATCTCAACCGCCTCCGGCATATCGGGGCTGAACATGACCACTTTTTCGATGCTCTCCGACGCTGCGCGGCAATCGCCGAGTTTTAAACATACCTCTGCATGTCTGACAAGTATTCCCAGGTCCAGAAGATGCATTTCCAGATGTGTCTCCATAAGGTTTCTTGCATCGGCAAATCTCTCTTCAGAGATCGCGGAATAAATCTGCGGCCTGAGGTCATCAGGGTCTTCAAAGGGTTTCCTGAAATACCTCGGAAGACGCCCTTCATTCAGCATTTCCATGCCCTGCTTCTCTATGAAATTATAGAATGAATCGTCTGTGTACCTGTCAACATTCAGGTGCCAGCCTGCTTCACCGTTATTGTCGACAAAAGATGTAACTATTATCAGATGCCCGCCGGGCCTTATGTGTCTCAGGAGATATTCCACCGCGGCCTCGGGATCGACAAGATGTTCAATTACGTCCAGCGTTATCACGACATCATACATCCTGCCGGCAAGAAAGTCCCCCCTTGTCGCATCAATTATGTCTATGGCAAGATGCCTGCGGTTGAAGCGCCATCCGGCATACTCAAAGGTCTTGCCCGGAATGTCGGCGTAGCTGAGTTCTGCGTTTTTCAATGCAGACAGGGCGATCAACTGGCTTCCAATGCCTCCCCCGAAGTCAAGAATCTTCAGGTCCCCTTTCTGCTTTTTCAGCTCCGCGCAAAAGTTGAATATGTCCTCGGTCCATTTCATGTAATAAAGGTTTTCATAGTTATACTGGACAAGATCGAAGAGGTATGAGTCAGTATCGCGGTAAAATTCCCGGACCTTGTCCCGCGTCGTTTTGTCCCCGATCAGTCCTCGCCATTCCTCCACCTGCCGGGAATAGATCGAGCGTATCCTGTTTAATATGTCCTTTACAGGCAAATGCGTATATTCGGCAAGCTCGCGCAGCGCGCCCTTGTACGTCGTTTCAAATACTCGCTCAAACAATGAAGCAAATTTCAGGGCGATCTTTTTTGAGTCATATTCCCGGACGGCCCTCTCTCTGCCCTTCTTACCGAATTCTCTTCTCAGCGGGTCATCCTTCAGAAGTCTGATTATTGCAGCAGAGAGGGTTGTCGGGTCATTGGGCTGTACAAGTGTCCCGGCATCAGCCACTATTTCGTCCATAGGGCCTGTGACGGTTGAGACCACGGGGGTGCCGCATGCCATGGCTTCAATCACGGCCATGCCGAACTGTTCTCTCCAGGCCTTTGTCGGGATGCTTGGGAATACGAAGATGTCCGCCGCGTTAAGCAGCTCCTGCATTTCATGATATGGATAGCAGTCAATGAATGTGAAAATATTGTCCATGCCGAGCTCTTTAATGCATTTTTTGATGTTCTGAGACTCCGGTCCCTGCCCTGCAATTACAAACTTCAATGGAACGGCCTTTATGCTGTCCTCAAGCGTGACCAGCCTGGCGGCATGCGCCAGATCGTAAATCCCCTTTTCCCATGCAATTGTGCCTGAAAACAGGACAACCTTTTCTTCCTCTGCTATGCCGAGGTTTTTTCTTGTCCTCTTTCCCGCTGCTTCATCAGGGCTGAACCTTTCGATATCCGTTCCCAGCGGGATGACGACAATCTTTTCCCCCGGCACTCCTTCCAGTAAAAGGGCGTCTTTTGCACGCGTTGTCACGGCCACGAAGACATCCGTAAATCTCCTGTTGAACTGTTTCATTTCCCGCATAAGCCCGTCATCTTCATAGGCAAAAGGGATATTTTCACACTCAAGCGCAATGACCTTTTTACCGAATTTATGCTTGGCCAAAATCGCCTGTTCCGTAAAAGTCCATAAAATGTCCGCGGAGAAGATAATGTCTTTGTCAAAAAGCTCAAACTCGAGCCCTTTCAGAAAGGCCGGGTCTTCGGGATCGGACGGGAGCTTGATGACGGGAAGTTTTATATGTGCAAGATCAAAATTCGGCCTGTCGCCCGAATATAAGGTCATATTGAATTTGTCCGATACAGACTCATAGTTCTGCACCTCCGGTTTATTCAGATTGGGTCCCCTGACAATGGCGATCTCGGGCATACCGTCAGGGTCCACTTCGCTTTTGTATTCAGGGACATAAGGCGCTACTGCCGATCTCGGAGGCCTGGGCTGTATATCGTACTCCCTGTAAAAGAGTTTTTCGGGCCGCTGCCGGTAAATGCCGCTTTCAGGCACTTGTGTGTAATATTCACCTTTTTGCCAGTAGCGCTTCTTGTCAAGAAAACCGTAATGGACCACAAAGACATCCCATTGGGCTATTGTGCCGCTCAGGCCGACAAGTATCTCATGGACCTGCAGCTCCCATTTTATCGCGGGCCGGTTCCTCCATATCCTTGGATTGGTTTCGTAATTGTCAAAGATTTTTGAATAATATTTTTCGTTCCCGACAAGATTGCACTGATGGATATTGTAACCGACAACGTCCGCGGGTGTTGAAGACAGAAGCTTTCTTATGCCTTCTTCAAACTCCTGCGGAAAGGCCTCATCGGCATCGAGTCTTATTACCCACTCGCCCGTACAATGCTCAAGGGAAACCTGTCTCTGTCTGCCGAAATGGTTTTTCCAGGGGCTTTGTATCAATACGACCTTATCATGGGCTTTCAGTATTTCAATCGTACCGTCGGAGCTCCCCCCGTCCACAACCACTATCTCGTCCGCAAAACTGCAGGAGCTCAGCGCCCTTGTTATATTCTTCTCCTCATTCAGCGTTATCATCGACACAGAGATTTTCATGCGTATCTTTCCCTCATTGACCTGATCATGCTTCCGAGCCGGTGTCCGTATGTGTGGTCCCTGAGCACCCGTTCCCTTCCCCGGCCTGCAATTCTCTCTCTTTCCCCGGGGTTATCGAGATAAAACCTGACAAGTCCGGGGACCTCTTCCTTGTCCCTGTAAACCGTGATTTCTTTTCCTGCGTCAAACAATTCGTCAATACACTTTTGATAATCAGTAAGCAGAAAGGCGCCGCAGGCGGGTACGTCAAAGACCCTCTGGTTTACGGCCTCGCTCATCTGAAGGTGAGTGGCGTTAAAGTTGATTTTGCACGCGTTATAAAACTTCGGCAGTTCATTGTAATAGTTAAGCGGAGGTTTGAGATCGTAATGGCTGTCCAGTAAATCTTTCCATCCCGTGTCACCGTGTACGCGGACGCTGAAGCCGTTTAATTTTTCAATACATGAGCGTCTGTAAAGGAGCGTTGCCTTCCACAGGACTGCCGCCTCAAAGTCCATCTTCTGCTTAACATCGAGATTATACGGAAGCATCCCGATGCCGAACGATTCACCTGCAGCAACTTTCTCGGCCAGCCTGTCTATGAGGGGATGGAATTCCCTGTCAAATTTCGACATATATTCATTCACAGGTCCAACCATCGAATTCCCCACAAAGCCGACATCGCAGACAAAGTCCCTTAATCTTTGCCCTTGACCCTTAATTTTCATCGGCCTGAAAACATCTATGTCCGTGCCAAGCGTCAGGTAATTCACCGACTCAAAGCCCATTTTCTTCATGTCGTCAATGTAAGTCCTGTCCCACAGAAACATGGATACATACGGTGACACATTCTTTTTAAAGGCTTGTACAATAAGTCTCGGGCTGTCAACATACCAGGAGGCCACGGGCATTTCAATAGACCTGAAAAATGAAGTCAGCGCGCCTTCTTCATCAAAGCCGAGATGATTTATTGTAAGGATGAAATCCGGTTTGAAGTCCAGTATCGCTTCGACAAATTGCGACAAGACAACATCACCCCCGGCAGTTTTACCGACCGGGACCCTGCGGACCTTATGGTTTAAAGACAACAGCGCCTTTTCCGCCTCTTTAACGAGGAAATAACCGGTGTCGATTAAAACTACTTTCTGCGTGTCCTGCCTGAACTTCGGATATTTAATTCTGTCCCATAGCCTGACGGACGTTATTTTGTTCAGCGAGTCTATGATCGGACCGTAATATTCGGAAAAAACCGATACCGCCGGGGCCAATGTGAATACCGAAACTGGCAATATCCCCTCTTTCATCTGGAGGTTTGTTATTTCTTTCAGTACCTGACGGGGAGGAATTCCGACAAAGAGCCTGGTCCTGGCGTTAAGTTCAAGACCGTGTTTATCCGCAAGCTCATATATCTCCTGCTCCGACTCAACCACGATAATGTCCGTCTCAGGGTATTTTTTTGACAGTTCCTTCAGATGATACGCGAGACCGAGCCCCAAAACCACCAGGAGCCCTTTTCCGTTGAACTCAAAGGCCTCAACGATATTCGCGGCTTCCGCCTCGGGATCATAAACACTGTGAAGGGTCTTTATGGAACCGTCACTATCGGTTATTCTCAAGGACAAATTGCCTTTTTTAGTCTTTATTACCGAGATGCCCTTATTAATGGTAATCATCCTTTATCCAGAATTTCGTCTATTCTTTTCAGATCGCCGGAAACGGCGTTCAGCGCTTCCGCTTCAATATAATAAGCGCCGAGTGACTCGCCTGCGGTCATTGCTAATATTTTGCAGATACAAACGGCAAAATCATCTTCCTTTTCTGATAACTGCTGCTCGTTGTCGAAAACATATTCCGCAACATCTTCGAAGCGCCTCATGAAATCCGCTGTTATGCAATTTCTTCTGAAATCATATTTCAGGTCCGATGAAAAAACCCGGTCATCCACTATCTCTTTCAATAATGCATCCAACGGCCTGTCTTTTATAATTTTATCGTTATCAGTGTTTCCTGATTTATCAGGAGGAATACTCAAGTTCTGTTCCATTGATTCAAGAAATGATTTTATCGCTGCGGCAGGGGAGAGACCGGCATTTCCTGAAACGGCAAGAGAAACTCCTATCACTTCATAAAGACCCATAATGCTCGCGAGCAGGCAATCCATGCCGATACCCTTCATATGAAAGTAAAACATCTGATTTACTCCATATCTCTTTATGTTGCTGTAATGCCGCTTGAACACATAATCGGCCCCCGATTGCCTGTCGAAATATATCCCTGTTGACTTAAGGTATCCGACAGCCTTTCCCATTTTCAGGAGCTCGACCCCAAGCAGCATATCATCTTTGCCAACAGGAACAGCGGTCTTAATCTCATCATAATCGCGCCTCCTGAAACATAAAGCCGTATTTTCAAAAAAAAGCAGTCTCTTCCTGGTTATATTCTCAATAATTTCACGCTTGACCTCTTTTGAAACCTTCCGCATCGGAAAAACAAAATAATCCCTCTCAATTTCAAATGATTTTTCCGTTGAATAATTCAGCCAGCGGCTGTACAAATCCGCATCCGGCCTTGTGAACTTCCTGCAGGAGAGCGCTGCAATCTGATGGTATTCAAAAAACGGGCACAGCATATTAAAAAGCCAGTAGTCGCTGACCGGTACTGCGTCCTGATTTATGCAGACCAGATAATCACCTCTTGCCCCGTATCCCGTCAATTTAATTTCCGGACCTTCCCCGGATATAACAACGCCTGCCCCAGCCTCATCCGCGACCCGCATCACACTGTCAGTGAACGCAGAAGAAGTTAAAATGATCTCAACATCACCAACCTTTTTCTGGGATTTGATTTTTGCAATCAGACTTTTCAATCTGTCATTACTGCAAATGACCGGTATGATCACGGAGACCGCGGCGTCAATCGTTTCCGGCTTATTTTTGATTTCTATCGTGGACACCTGATAATTGAAATCGATCTCCGCTTCCATGAGGCCGGATATCCTCTGTTGCGCCTCTATCAACAGCGGATTATCTTTAACATATTTTCTGTATCTCGAATAGATTGTTTTCAACGTATTCAGAAAGTCTCCCCTTTTTTCGCCAGTCAAAGACGTACTGTCTCTGCGCCTTGTGTATTCACAGGTAACTTTTCTCAGATGGGCAAATTTGAATTTCCTTGACATGCGTATCCATAAATCCCAGTCTTCGTGAGTATAAAGCGACTCATCAAATTCTCCGACATCGTCCGTACATGATCTTTCATGCACAATGCAGAGTGTGGGAATAAAGTTTTTCAAGAGTATCAGATCTCCGTCAAAGTCAAAAGAATACGGAATGTCTTTTTTTTTGGTAATGTATACGCCGTTTTCATTTTCCTGATTCACGCGACAGGCATCGGAATAGGCGACATTGCACGCTCCGCTTTCCAAAAAAGAGACCATGGTCTCAAGGTGTTCGGGATAATAAATGTCATCGTCATCGAGATAAGCGATATATTTACCCCTTGCCGCCTGCAAACCGCGGTTTCTTGCAGCGGCAGGACCTTTCGAAGCTTTACATCGTATCTGTCTGATTCTGTTTTCCCTGAATTCCTCAAGGACCCCGGAAACGTCTTCTCCCCCGTCATCTACAACAATTATTTCGAAACTCCCGAAGGTCTGGTCAATTATACTTTGGACCGCCTCTTTCAGAAATTGCAGGCGGTCCCGCGTTGGGACTATAACGCTGACCATGGGCTGAATGACATCTCCTGCCATATTTTTCAATAATCTCCCGTCATTTTCCGGCCTGACCGGACTGCAATTTATTCTCTATCAGACATAGTTTCTCATTGAAAAACCGGGCCTGCCCGCAGGACCTTTCCCGCAAATAATCATAAATACTCCTGTTTGCGGAGACCTCTTCATGAGAGAGACTTTTCCCCTTAAGCCTCCCTGCGTAATCTTCCATTATTAAAAAAGCCTTGTCGGTCCTGCCGAGTTCGCATAATATTTCAACGATTCTCCGGACCAGCTCGTGGTTGTACGGACCGTTACTGTAAAACGAAAACAAGGTCTCAAGCCAGCCATTAAGTATATTTTCCCTGCCCGGATCAAATGAATACACAGGACCCACATTAAATCTCGTGAAGCTTTCCAGGAGCTTCCGGACCGCCGCCTTTGTCCATTTAAACTGTGTCACAGGCCCTGCTATCGCCAATAATTTTTTAATCTCGGCCGCTATTTCATTGTCCATCCCGTATAAATACAACAGCTTTATGTAATCCAGTCTCAAATCCGGGGTAAGCGGACACAGGCCGATTGCCTTTCGGTACAAATCAAGGCCTTCTTTCCCGGCCCCCAAAAGGGCCTGCTTTCCTGCAGCATCTGTCAGGATCAATCCTGACTCAGGATAGAGTCCGGCGGCTTGCCGCAACGCGTCGAGCGCAGGGTAAATCCTTCTGTTTTTTTCTTCAATCATGGATATTAAATATAATATGAAGGCCTGATATAAATTCCTGATGTCCCGTACTGCCTTTTCCTCTTCACCGCGACACAGAAGCAGCAGACTGGCGTTAAGCGGTTTTCTCAGGAATGTGTTGAACAGATCATAATCCCTGTTGTGCAGGCACCATACATCCAGATCGCTGTCTTTGTCTTTAAACAACTCTAACGCAATCTTAAATATCTTCATTGCATTGTGATAATCGTGAGACCGGTAATACAGCAGTCCCAGATTAAAATACGCCATGACATAGGCAGGACAGGAGCGTATTGTTTCCTGAAGCGTGTCAATACACGCCTTAATGCCGACTTCCAGAAATTCCTCCGGATTATATAAGGAACCATAGGCTGTCTCCGCAACGACGAGATTCGTTCTGTCCCCCGGCGACTGCCCCATTCCGGCTGCTTTTTTAAATTCTTCAATGCTCATCAGAAGCAGCCTGCTGCCCGCGTTTACAATGAAAGGGCCCTGGGAGGTCCTGAAAAACGCATAATAATAAACCGGTCCCCTGGCAATGATATTTTCAGCCTCTTTAATGCCGGCCGGCCTCTTCTTCGGGCGGGATACATGTTTAAGCCTGTCGCTGACAAATTCGATTAATTTGCCGAGGCGATTTCTTGATTCAAAATTTTCAGTCACTTTTTTATAAAATTTGTCCGACATGGCCTGCAGGCCGGCCGTGTTATTCAGATATCTTTCAACCTGTGCCTGGAAATTATCAGCCGTGACTGGAATGTATTCTTCATCGGGCGCGAAATAATTCCTGATATCCGTCCCTGTATCAATAACCACAGCGCCCTGGGACCCGGCCTCCAGGACGCGTCCCGACATAGAGCCGTATCTGTGATGAGACAACACCAGCTTTGAATCTCTCAAGAGAGCAATATAATCTTTATAGCCGGGCAGATGCGGCGCGACCAGCACCCTGTATTTGCCGGAAATGCCGCAAAGCTTAAGTATCCACCCGGAACGGTCCGGATGGGCATTATCATCAATAAAAGATGTATATAAAATATCGTACTTTCTTTCTCCCGTCCTTTTTGGGGGAGCTGCAAAGAATTCTTTCATTGCCCCGACATGGTGAAATACCTCCACCCTGTGAGCGCCTAATGCACTGAGCGCTTCTTTTTCAAAATCCGAAAGGGCGATGGTACAGTCCACGGACCCCACATAACATCTTGCAAAATGAATGTCATAGTCCCAGTCTGAAATAAGGGCAAAAGTGGGAAAGGGGGCTGATTCTGTCCCGGCCGGCAGAAGGTTCCATTCCGCCTCCCAGAGGATACAGCAATCGGGCTGCCAGCCGCGAGGCAATTGCATAAGCACTTCCCTGAAATCTGCGCCGATTTCGATCTTTATATCAACTCCTTCGTTATAGCCGAAGGTCAATATCTCATGGCCTTTTATATCGTCCGTGAAATTTTCACAGTGATTGGAAACAAACTTGCTCCTTATCGGACTGTTCCCTATGCCGAGCAGAAGGATCCTCATTCAGACCTCCTGCCTTTCATGAATGAAACTGTTCAGCACATCAAGTTTTTCATTAAAAAAAGTTTTCCGGGCCTCAACAGATTCCCTGATATATCTGTGAACATCGGACAGTGCTGAAACTGTTTCTTCATCAAAACCTTCCGGACTTCCGAGGGAAGCAAGATAATCTCCGAATGTCCCGATGATTTTATCGACCCTCCCAAGCTCATGCCACAACTCAATAATCCTGAAAAGCAATCTGATATCATGCGGGTTCCTTTTAAGGCATGGATACAAGCCTTCTATCATCTCGTTTAATACACCCTCCGTGCAGCGATCGTGGAGACATCCTGATGACTGATTGAATCTGCCCAGGGATTCCATAAAGGTCTTTAATTCCCCTGTCCGGTCCCTCATGCTTTTTATTGAAGAGGCTATCTTTTTTAATTCACTGACTCCTCTCAGCATCTCTTTGTCTTTCCGATAGATATACAAAGACTTTAACATCTCCATCCTTAGGCCCAGATCCAGGGGCATTAATTTTATCGCCTTTTCGTACAGGGCAAGGCTTTCCTGCCGAGACCCCAGATATGCCGATAATTGAGCGGCCCTTTTTACAGCCAGCCTGTTTGAAGGGCATAAAGCATGGGCGCGCAGCAGCACATCAAGGGCGTTATACAGGTCCCCGCGATCTTCGTAAATCTTTGCTATGAAAAACAATACAGCGGAATGATAAAGCCCGGCTATATCAGCGGACTTCTTTTCACCTTTCATCAAAGACAATAAATTCTCATTTAAGGGCTTTTGAAGAAGGTGGTTGAAAAGCTCGTAGTCCCTGTTCTGTAAACACCAGGGGTCCATCTCATACGGGCCGTCCTCCATAAGTTTGACCAGCTTCAAAAAGATTTCAAGCGCGATATCATGATTGCCGAGCCTGAAGTAAAGAAGTCCCAGATTAAAGTACGCCATCACATATGACGGATTGCCCGCGATCACATCCTCAAGCAGCGAAATAATTTCACCGGCCTTTTTCCCGGTTTCCCGGCTTCCGTCCTGCTGGAACAACAGGGCAGACATGGCAACAGCCAGATTTATCCGGCCCCTCGGCGCAGGACCGGCCTTGATCGCTTTCCTGAATTCGTCAATACTGAGGCCCAGGACCAGGGAGGTGTTCTTATCGGTAAAAAAGTAGCCGCCGTTTATCGTTCTGAAATACGCGTAGAAATATATTTCGCCGTTTCTGATGCAGCTCTCATATTTTTTCAGGGAAGCCGCTCTTCTTTTAATGTTTTTCTTTTCTTTCAGGTTCCTGTCGATCAATTCAAGAAGGCTTAAAAAACGCGACTCGGACATAAAGTCCCCTGAAACCTTTTTATGGACCCTGTCCGACATCTCCTGTAAAAGGTCTTCATTCTTCAAATAGCCTTCTACACATTCGAAAAAGTCCTCGGCCCTGACCGAAACAATTTCGCTTCCGTTTTCAAAATACCTTTGAACGTCCTTTCCCGTAACAACAGGGACGGTCCCCTGTGATGCCGCTTCCAGAACACGGTTGGAGAATACCCCCTGTCTTACATGTGAAAAAGCCATTTTTGAATTTCTCAGCAATAACAGGTATTCCTCATAGCTCTTGATGCGTGTCTCTATCAGGATATTGTATTTCTCCGATAATTTTACAAGTCTTTCAGCCCACTCAGACCTTTCAGGGTGTGTAATATCGCTGAACCACGTCGCGGTATAAAAAAGGTCATACTTGCGGTCCCGGATTTTTACCGGCTGCGGGTCGAAGAATTTCTCCCTGACAGAGCCCAGATAGAAAATCTCGACGTTGTCGGCGCCTATAACGGGCAGATTTTCCTCATCGAAGTATCCGGCCCCTATAACAAGGTCTGCCGCTTCTGCAATCGCCTTTGTGTAAATAATGTCCAGGTCCCAGTCTCCGGGAAATGGAAGGGCCACTACGGGGAACGGGGACTTCTCTATGCCGCGCGGCAGGAGGTTATAATCGATTCCCTGAAGGATGCAGCAATCAGGGCGCCAGTCCGGTGAAAGGGAGTTCACGACTTTTTCAAAATCGTCTTCAGGACCGATGCGGATATCAACGCCCTCATTATATCCAAAAGTTATTACGTCAAGGTTTTCATCTTTCCGGTCTAAAAGATTTTCAAAAAAGAACGAGGCTGAATCAAACCTTACCGGCGCATTCCCTATTCCCAAAAGAAGAATTTTCATGCCCGTTATCTTTCTCCGGCCGGTTCCCCGGTCACTGTTTCTCTCATGTACCAGCTCATGGTTTTCTTTATCCCCTCGTCAAGAGAGACCTTGGGGGACCAGCCGAATACCTCTTTTGCCCTGGTAGTGTCAAGACACAGCTTTGTTTTTATAGTGGGTTTGCTCAGATCATTCTCGACCTTTACATCCTTGTTCGAGTGACGGACAATTTTTTTCACCAGCTCGTTCACCTGAATAGAACTCCCGTATCCGACATTGTAGAGACCGAACCGGCCTTCCTGTCCGTCAAGAGCGAGTTCGACAAAATCCGTCAGGTCGGATACATACAGCAAGTCTCTTTCTTCCTCGCCGCTTCCCCATACCGCGATAGGGCCTCCCTCTTCAGCAGTCATTACCTTTGTCATAGTAGCGCCGAAGACATGCGATCTTTCAAGATCGAATTTATCGTACGGTCCGTAGATATTTGAATGCCGTATTACCGTATATTTTGTATTTCCGATCCGGGAATAAAACTCGCACATCTTTTCAATGTATACCTTGGTCCAACCTGCTCCGAAATAGCCGGGATAAATCTCCTCATTCGCGTTGAAGTCCGTCTCCTTTACAGGGACATCAGACGACTGATACATCACAGTGCAACTGAAAAAAACCACATGCGATACCTTATGTTCATATGCCGCCCTCAAGATGAGCGAATTCATTATCGCGTTATCTGTTACGTGATAATACGGTTTGGTCATGATATCTTTTACTCCGGACGTGGCAGCAGCGGCC
>QZJG01000020.1 GCA_003599275.1 Nitrospiraceae bacterium
CGGAATTGCCGAAATTCGGGGCAAGTATCCTGCTGCCCAGTATCTCAAAGGACATAACCACTGCCCCGCAGATGAATACAATAAAATATATCATTGCGCATGCCTCCTCATTTTGCCTCTGAGTCCTGATACTTGAAGAGATTCACCGGGGCGAAATCATCGGTGAGAATTTCAGCAGACGGCACTTCATAGTTTCTTGAATATTCGTAACTCATCGCAATAAGCCAGAGATCGATGTCAATATCTTTTTGTATCTGTATCTTGCTGGCCCGTGTCTCTATGATGTCCTTATCCCTGAGCCTGTCATCTGCCGTTGCAATAAATGTGAAATTGCCCGATTTTTCACCTTGAAATATATACAGGTGGGGGAACACTCTTTTATAGGTCATAACCATGGAGTCGAAAAATTTATTCCTGTTGGGAGACAGTATGTTTGAGACGACGACACCGTCCCCTTTTAATCTGCTTTTCACTTCCCGGAGGAATTCAACTGTTGTCAGATGAAAAGGGATGTAGTCGCTCTGGTAAGCGTCAAGAAAAATAATATCATATTCCTTCTTGGAGCGTTTGATGAACTGCCTTGCGTCCCCGGTATGGACCTTCAGGTTTTTATTCTCTTTAAAATAAAAATATTCCTTTGCGACCTGAATAATATCAGTATCAATTTCAACCACGTCTATGTTTGCCTCATGATAGTAGCTATTCAGATATCGCGGCATGGCCCCGATTCCAAGACCGGCAAAGAGCACATCTGCGGGGTTCATGTGCGAAAAGACAAGAGAGACAAAAGCTGTTCGAGTATATTCAAAGAGCAGTTTTTCCGGAGCGTCCAGAGATATTCCGCCATGTATCAGGTCTTTTTTGTTGTTCCGGAGATATCTTTCATGTTTGGCCGCGTCTTCCGTGACAGCAATGTACTGATAGAGAGAATTCTTCTCCATCAGCAGTTTCTCTGAAGGCTCAAGGGCAAATCCGCTCAAAGGGAAAAGCAGAAAGCAAAGAACGGTTAAATAAATTTTACTAAACATATAATGGACTCCACGATTTAATGTGTTATTCTCAAAAAAATTGAAAGAGGATTAACCGACCGGAGGGGACACGCCTGAAAAGACCGCAGTGAAATTGCTTTCAGGCATAAGTTCATCAAAACAACGTGCAATATTATGAAATGCTTTTTTGTGCGTTAAGGCGAAACCCGAAGTGAAGTGGGCCGCTGTGTTTTTGAGTTTGTTTTGAAATTTGCCTGTTGCGCCTGCCCCATTAATATACTTTTCAAGGTGTAGGTGAAAGCCGGTATGTTTATGGCTGTACATATCGTATTTTTCAAAACCATCATAATGCTCACTGCCGGTAACGTGATACTCTGAATGATAGTCATGGTCATGATAATAAGGCATTAGAAAAGAAACAATCAGAAAGAGGACAGCGATTGTCAGTCTATAAAAATTGTTTGAAGCCATATCGTAGTTTATACTATTTATTATAGCGAGTTAAAGATGATGAAAAAATCCTTAATAAAATTTCACTTTGGCGCATATTGCTGATAATGCTTCTTGGGATCGCTGTTTCTTGTGAGATTTCCGTTTTCGTCATAGAATTCCTGTAGCCTGTCTTGCAGCCCTGATGCCTTCCTCAACCGCGCCGAGCCAGTGTTGGTGACCGTTCAATTCCGAATGACCGAAGGCAATGCGTCCGAAACGTTTTCTGATAGCAGAAGACGGCGCAGGCAGGCCGTCCTTGCCGAAGTAAAATCCCGGCTGCGGATTCACATACGCATGGCCCCACCGGTTCAGGATGATGCCTGCTATGTCCTTGTCAGGGTCGAACCCGGCCTTGCCGAAAAGTCTTGTCATCTGTTCTTTTATCTTCTTTTCATAATCAGCACAACTCGTTGAAAGCAGTTCGGTACGCCCTTTTACTCCCTGCTCGTGAATAGGCAATCCCGGATAATAAAAAGGCACATAAAAGGTTATGATGGTCGGCTTGTCAGGATCAAGCGGGGGATTATAGTCGCCGACGATCATCGGCTGTCTTATGTTGCAACTGAATCCAAAGCCGTCGAACCATCTGCATGAAGTCAACCCGAGTTTATACAGAAACCTCCAGTTCGTGACAGCTACATTAACTACAAGCATCGGAGAGCGATGAAATTGTTTGTACGCTTCTTTATGTTCTTCAGGAAGTTTTTTCACAATCCGGCGGGTGACCCAACTGCCGTTGGCCATAACTACACTGCGTGCTTTTAAACAATATATCTTTCCGCCTTTCACATAAGTCACCCAGACGACTTCCGATTTATCAGGTTCCGCATTATGTTCAATATTCACTGCCAATGCATCAAGCCGCATGCTGATGCTGTTGGATGGACGGTCCAATGCCTCAAAGTTGATCCGTTGGTTCAGGACATCTTCAAAGGATTTGCTTTTGGAGATTGCGTCGGGAATGAGGGCTTTTGTAAAGAAGCGCGCGAATCCGTCATTGCCGCCTGGGAATGAATGCCAGTCGCTTTTTTCAGACCTTGCCCTTCTGGTAAACCCTGCCGGAAACTCCTGAAACCCCGGCATAGCGACCTGATAAGCCCCGAATGCAGAAATTGCATCAGAACCCAACCCTATGCTGCTTGCAAGGACCGGATCGACAAATCTTGTGATTTCAGGACTCAACCCCATCACCTTTTCCAGATAGTCTTTGTACGTCATGGTATCGAGCCATTGCCTGAAATCTTCCCCTTTATAATTCCTTTTCTTACTGTTTCTCCATGTGACAAAATCCTTCTTAACGTTTTCTGAAAAAGGAGTGTCTTCAAAATTCCTGTTCCACATATCAATCGACCATTTTGAGGCGGAAGCATCTTCAAAAAAATAACCGTTATTGGGAAAATCATCGTACCACAGCATGAAGCCGTAATTTGTCCGGTCAAAGTAAAGCTTTTTATCTGCAGGAGTTAACTTCTGATATTCAAATCTGTGAGGTATCCCCAGTTCGGAATAAATATCGTAGCCGGAGGATTCCGGGTCATCAAGGACGACAAAGGAATTAGCCGCCTGCGGGCCGATCAGTCTTTGTCCATTTACGAGAAACTCGTTACGTTTTGATTCACCGCCGAAGACAGGGTGGTTTTCAATGATGAGGCACTTCTGCCCCCTGCGCATTGATTTCTTGAAATGAAAGGCCGCGCCGAGACCGCTCATGCCTCCCCCGATGACTACAAGATCAAAGATTTCACCTGTGTCGGCAACATCAGGAGGGATTACGTCATAGTGGCCGTCCCGCATTGCATGAGCATAACGAACGATACTTTCGGTATTGCCATGTGAAGCAGCATAATCACCAACGCCACCATCCCCGTCCCATGAATTTGTTTGTGCAAGCAAACGGATTGGCGCCGGCAGCTGCAAAAGGGCCGCACCAGCGCCGATCAAAGCGGCGTTGAGGAAATCTCTTCGTGTAATTCCTGTGGTCATTTGCTCAAGTATTCTTAAGGTCCATACCTTAAGAATGATTTCTTACATTAAGTATAAAATAATTATTGTTCTCTCTCCATTCTCAATCGTAATTTCCAATTATTCACGCCTCATTTGCTTCTCATTTTTTCAAAACCGAATATCGCCAGGAAGATCAGCGCTGAGATAAATGCAGTAGACATGCCGTAATAGAAAGTCGCGTGAGGTCCGAACTTGTCCCACAGATAACCGCCGACAACACTCGCGGGAAATACAGCGATCCCGACAAACGTATTATATATCCCGTATGCCGTGGCCTTGTATTCAGCGGGAATGATTGATCCGAGATATGCCTTTTGAATTCCCTCTGTAAGGCCCATAAACACGCCGTAGAGGAGAAACAATCCCCAGATGTGGTCCTGCTCTGCAGCCACTGCAAAGCCCCAGTAAATAAACCCGAAGAGGATGAATCCGGAAAGTATGATCCTTTTCCTTCCGATCCTGTCTGATAGAATCCCCGCAGGCATGGCTGTAAGCGCGTAGACAAGATTAAAGAAAAGGTAAAGCACCGGTATCTGCGTTTCTTTTATACCGACACTTGTCGCCTTCAGGATTAAAAAAACGTCGCTTGAGTTGCCGACGGCAAATAGCGTTGCGATAGCTACAAATGTTTTGTATCTCCAGTCAAAGCGCACCCCTTTGCAGGTACAACCCTCTTTGGTTGCCCTTGCGCTGGGCAGGTCCAGAAACCTGCCCCTACCGGGAATATCACTTTTGCCCTTTTGCTCTCTAATAAAAAACACGATTACCAGAACAGCAATTATTCCCGGTATCATTGAAAGCCAGAATACGAGGCGGTAATTGCCGGTAGAAAGTGAGAGTATGATAAAGGCAACCGCGGGACCCGCTACCGCTCCCAATGTATCCATTCCCCTATGAAATCCGAATGAGCGTCCGAGTTCAGCGCGTGGAGTGGACTCGGCGATTATCGCGTCTCTTGGAGCGCCCCTTATGCCTTTGCCGAACCTGTCGATGAAACGAAAGGTAAGCACATGCCCCCAAAGGGTCGAAAGAGCGATTACCGGCCTGCTCAATGCCGAGATGCCGTAGCCGGCAACCATGAGAATTTTTCTTTTGCCCATCCTGTCCGAGAGCCAGCCTGAAAAGACCTTCAGCAGGCTCGCGGTGCTCTCAGCTATTCCTTCGATGAGCCCGATTACGGATTTGTTGACCCCAAGAACAGAACTCAAAAATATCGGCACGAGCGGATATATCATCTCGGAGCTGAAATCCATAAAGAAACTTACGAGCCCGGTGAAAAAGATATTCCTGTTCAATCCAAGGATTTTTTTATTCTGCATTACATTTACACAATGTCTATGGTATCAATCATCCCTTATCCAGGAACTTCTCTCCGGTAATGCCCATGGCAATTGCGCCTATTGGCGCGGTAAAGAGTATTGACAGAACAGCAACAGCAAGAATTATTTCTCCTGATTTAATCCCGATGGAAAGCGGCACTGCGCCGATAGCCGCCTGTACCGTCGCCTTTGGAATATACGCGACCATGCAAAAAAGTTTCTCCCTGAAATTCATTCCGGTTTTTATCAGCGATAAATATGTCCCGGCAGACCGTGCCATTAATCCTGAAAATATAACTGCCGCGCCTGCCAGTCCCGCATCCAACGCCACATGAATATTGACCTGGGTCCCAACCAGCACAAAAAGCAGAATTTCCGCGAAGACCCATATCTTGCCTAACTTTTGGGATATCTTATGGGCCATGGGTTCTGATTTCTCAAGTATGATGAAACCTATGGCTATGACGCCGGAGAGCGCGGAGATGGAGACAAAAGGCTTGACTGCCTTTTCAAGCCATGTAAGGAGTATCGCGGTCCCTATTACGATCATGCCTTTCTTGGTGGCCCTCGGCTCGTATCTCTCAAAGACTTTGTATAACGCAAATCCTGTTACAATACCGGCGGCAATGCCGAGGCTTATGGAAACCGGGATATCCAAAAGCTTCATCAGAATGTTTGTGCTTTCCCCCTCATACATCCCGATCAACGCCGAGAAGATAACGATCACGAATACATTATCAAGAGAGGAAGATGCAAGCAATAAGGTGGGTATCCCCTTTTTAGTCCCCCTGTTGTCCTCAATGAATTTTATCATCGAAGGCACCACAACCGCAGGAGATACCGCCGCAACTACTGAACCCAGGATGGCGGCTTCGATAAGACTTACCTGAAAAAAGAAGGGAGCAATGAATGCTACGAATGCGCCTTCAAAAACCGCTGGAACAAAACCCGTTAACAGTGCCCTTTTCCCTACCCTGTTAAGGGTCTCTCTTTTTGTGGCAAACCCCGCCCGCAAAAGAATGACTACCAGCGCTATCATCCTGAAATCGGATGACACCTTTATTACAGTAGGATCGATCAGATCCAGAACATACGGGCCTGCAAGAATTCCGGCGAACAGCATGCCGATAATTCCCGGAAGGCGTATCTTCCTGAAGAGATAGTCGGACAACAAACCCAAAATGATTATGAGGGCCAAACTTATTGCCACAAGTCAACCTCCGCGCATTAAAAAAACTCCTGCCCTCAAAAATAATTAATTGAGAGTAGGAGTCATCAGTCCCTGATTATCGGGACGGTTAACGGCGAACCCCATCGCCGGCATTACGTATTTTACGAAAAGCGCTGTGCAACATTCAACCGCGATTCAACTAATCAGTCGAAGATGGACTTCTCCTTTGTATAGGTATCGTTGATATCTTTAACCAGGGTTTCCAGTTTCCCGGCCGGTACCTTCAGGAAAACCGCCGAAGGCAGCTCATGCAATACGAGCGTTTCATCCCTGTTTCTGTATCCTATCCCCAGCGCCTTGCATACATGATCGGCCAGGTTCACACAGGCAATACTGCTGAGAGTCAGCGGCTCCTTTATGTCGTCTGTCTTGTAATCGGTCCGATGGTGGTTCTCTATTATTTTGACAAGCAAGGGCGAAAAACCCCATTTCCCAACTACTCCCGCTCCGATCTCAACATGATTGTAACCGTAAACTTCCTCTTCCGCGACAATCGAATCAACTCCGTCATTGTAAATCTTCATCATCACTTCGGCAAAGACATCCGGGGTCTCATTGTTCAGCACAACCTTCCCGATGTCGTGCATCAGCCCGCCGACAAAGGCCGCTTCTCCCAATTCAGAGGAACCGAGGCCCCCGGCGATCATCTTCGCCGCGATAGCAGCGCCGACGGAATGTTCCCAAATGATTTTTTCCGTCATCCCGAATTTTTTATAAAGCGCCCTTGTCGATACAGAAAGCACAAGACTCCTTATGGTCTTAAACCCGAGCAGGAGAATCGCCTGACGGAGGCCGGTAACTTCGTGCCTCAGGCCATACAGCGCGCTGTTTGATATCTTAAGGACCCGCGCCGCCAGGGTCTGATCATTCTCAATAATATCGCTCAAGTCATCTATCGAGCAGTTCTCGTCGTTGAGCGTCTCGAGCACCTTCCTGGCTACAAACGGCAGGACCCTGAGGTCTCCTGCCTTCCTGATAAGATCATCCTTTTTGATAACTTCCACCCTGACCTCCGAATCTGAAAACACTCGCGTTATATATATGGTTCTTGTATATACCATTAATACCTTTTTTCAGACGGAAAAATCAACTGAACTTTATTTATTGATATTGACAGCGCGTTCGATTTTATATTATTATGACAGCGAATCCTGAACCTTTAAACTGGTCCTGAGAGACCGGAAAGGAAGTCGCAAATTTTAACTCATAAATTTCAGAAGCTTCAAGGCAGTCCCCGTGTAAAGCCCTTTTCTGTCCCGGTGGAAGAAGGTTTTTTTTATGTCTAAAAAACTACTTGACAGTAACGACATCAACAGGGCCATCAGAAGAATGGCGCATGAAATCATCGAGAAGAACAAAGGCATTGATGGACTCTGCCTTGTCGGCATTCAAAAAGGGGGGGTTTTGCTCGCGAAAAGACTCGCCTCGGAGATTGAAGCCATCGAAAACGCGACTATTGATGTAGGCGCTCTCGACATTACTTTTTACAGGGACGATCTCAATACAAAGGAAGAGCAGCCCGTGGTGAAGAGGACCGATATCCCCTGCACGATCAACAATAAAACCGTCGTGCTGGTAGATGACGTGCTTTTT
Source organism: Nitrospiraceae bacterium (assembly GCA_003599275.1). Taxonomy (GTDB): domain Bacteria; phylum Nitrospirota; class Thermodesulfovibrionia; order UBA6902; family UBA6902; genus SURF-23. The sequence goes on from QZJG01000020.1 coordinate 7,629, forward strand.
ACCGGCAGGAGCATAAGGGCCGCCATGGATGCGCTTATAGATTTCGGCAGGCCCGCATTCATACAGCTTGCAGTCCTGATAGACAGGGGGCACAGAGAGCTTCCGATAAGGGCCGATTACGCCGGTAAGAATATTCCTACATCCTTCAACGACCGTATCGAGGTATTCCTCGATGAAGAAGGCAAAAAAGACAAGGTGGTTTTAATAGCCGGGCAAAATTAAGAGTTAAACGACGCATGATCAAATCAAAAGACCTGCTTGGGATCAAAGAACTTACGACAGAAGAGATATATCATATAGTCGATACTGCCTCCGGTTTCAAAGACGTTCTGAAAAGAGATATCAAAAAGGTGCCTCCTCTGAGGGGGAAGACTGTCGTCAACCTTTTTTTTGAACCGTCGACAAGGACGAGGATATCTTTTGAGCTTGCTGCAAAAAGACTGAGCGCCGACGTAATAAATTTCTCCATACCGACAAGCAGCGTTGTAAAAGGCGAAACATTAAAAGACACTGCCCTGACAATAAAGGCCCTGGGCGCTGATTTTGTGGTAATAAGGCACTCTTCCGCAGGCGTCCCTCATTTCCTGAGCCGTATACTCGACATCTCCATAATAAACGCGGGAGACGGGGCAAATGAACACCCTACCCAGGCCCTGCTGGATTTATTCACCGTCCTGTCATACAAGAGAAAAATTAAAGGACTTACGATTGCAATAATAGGAGACATAACCCACAGCAGGGTAGCAAGGTCCGATATTTATGCCTTTACCAAATTGGGAGCGAAGGTGAGGCTTATCTGCCCGCCCACCCTTCTTCCTGCCGAAGTCCGCAACCTCGGCATAGAGGTCTTTGACAATGCCGAAGAGGGGCTGAAAAAGGCCGACGTCATCATGACCCTGAGACTGCAGTTAGAGCGCCAGAGCAAAGGGTTTTTCCCTTCCCTTGAGGAATATTTTTATCTCTACGGCCTTACCGTTGAACGGTTAAGGCTGGCAAAGAGTGATGCTATTGTCATGCACCCCGGCCCTATGAACCGGGGTGTTGAAATCGAGTCGGAGGTTGCGGACGGACCGCAGTCTGTAATACTCGATCAGGTCACTAACGGCCTTGCCGTCAGGATGGCGGTCTTATATTTACTTGCGGGAGTCAAGAAATGAACATTTTAATAAAAAACGGCAGGATCATCGACCCGTCACAGGATATTGACAAGACAGGTGAAATCCTGATTAAAGACGGTAAGATTAAAGAGCTTGTTTTTGACAGGAAGCGCGGGAGCGCGGATGCACAGAAGAAATTTCCGGACTTACGGACTATCGATGCTTCCGGCTGCATCGTCATTCCCGGACTTGTAGACCTGCACGCCCACCTGCGTGAGCCGGGGTTTGAGTATAAAGAAACGATAGCGACCGGCACAAAATCTGCCGTGCGGGGAGGGTTCACATCGATATGCTGCATGCCGAATACAAATCCCGTAAACGATACGATTACGGTAACTGAATTTATCATTGACAAGGCATTGAAAGAGGGATCATGCGCCGTCTATCCGATCGGGGCGATAACAAAAGGGCAGAAGAGTGAAGAGCTTGCCGAGCTTGAGGCGCTGAAGAGGACGGGGTGTGTGGCCTTTTCCGACGACGGCAGGCCGGTCTCAAACAGCCTGATCATGCGCCGGGCGCTTGAATACTCAAAAGTCTTTGACGTCCCGATAATCTCCCACTGTGAAGATCTGTCCCTGTCCGAAGGCGGAGTAATTAATGAAGGCTTTGTGTCGACCATTCTCGGTCTGAAGGGGATCCCCAGGGCTGCAGAGGAAATCATGGTCGCAAGAGACATTGCCCTCTGCGAGCTCACCGGCGGACGGCTGCATATTGCTCACGTATCGACAGAGGGTTCGGTAAAATTCATCAGAGAAGCAAAGTCCCGTGGAATAAATGTGACTGCCGAGACATGTCCGCACTATTTCAGCCTTACAGACGAAGCGCTCATCAGCTACGATACAAACATGAAGGTCAATCCGCCATTAAGAACGGAAAAGGACGTTGAGGCAATCAAGGAAGGATTAAAAGACGGCTCTATCGACGCAATAGCGACTGACCATGCGCCGCATCATGTCGACGACAAGAACAGGGAATTCGACTCGGCGGCATTCGGGATAGCCGGTCTTGAAACGGCTTTATCGCTCGGACTCCAGCTTGTAGGCCAGGGCGTTTTGGATTTAAAGGGTCTCGTTACAAAAATGTCTCTGACGCCCGCCAGGATCATGGGTGTCCCCAAAGGCACCCTGGCTGCGGATGCCGACGCCGATATTACAATTATTAATCTTGATAATACATACATAGTAGATTCGTCCCGGTTTCTTTCAAAAGGAAAAAACTCCCCTTTTAACGGATGGAGCTTAAAAGGCACTGTCGAAAAAACCATATTCATGGGCAAAATCTACGATTGGATGTAGGAAGTTGTTGGATGTCAGACTATCGCCGTAGCAAAGACAACTAACGACCCTGATTATGTTATTCTAATATTCGCGTCCTGAAAATAAATTAAGGGAGAACTCCAACATTATGTCTAAACAGTCAAAAGCACTTCTTGTACTGTCGGATGGGACGGTTTTTGAAGGTTGGAATTTCGGCGCCCGGGGAGAGACGATGGGCGAGGTCGTTTTCAACACGTCAATGACAGGCTACCAGGAAATACTGACTGACTCATCCTATAAAGGACAGATAGTGGCCATGACCTATCCGCAGATAGGCAACTACGGGATCAATAACGAAGACATAGAGTCCGGCAAACCAAACGTGGAAGGCTTTATCGCAAAGGAATTTTTCGATTTCCCCAGCAACTGGCGCTCAAAGGCGAATCTCGGGGACTACCTCAAAGAAAACGGGAAGGTCGGCATCCATGGCATTGACACCAGGGCGCTCACAAAGCATATCAGGGACAACGGTGTCCAGATGGGCATTATCTCTACAATGGACCTGGCCCCCCGGAGTCTTCTTGAGAAAGTGAGACAGCATCCCGGTATTTCCTCATTAGACCTGGTCCGGGAAGTGACAACAAAAAAATCATACAAATGGACCGAAGGAGTGTGGAAGTTAGAGTCAAGAGTCAAGAGTCAGGAGCCAGGCATAAATACTCAACTCTTAACTCCTGACTCTAAACTCAAAACTGTTGTCTACGACTTCGGCGTGAAGATGAACATCCTGCGTCATCTCTCAAATGCCGGTTTTGACGTTACCGTCGTTCCGGCGCAAACACCTGCGGAAGAAGTACTGAATATAAATCCTGACGGGATCGTTTTGAGCAACGGCCCCGGAGATCCGCAGACAGTCACTTATGCAATCGAAAGCGCGAAAAAACTTCTTGGGAAAAAACCCGTGCTCGGCATCTGCCTCGGCCATCAAATCCTGGGGCTTGCGCTCGGAGGCAATACTTACAAGCTTAAATTCGGTCACCACGGAGGCAATCATCCTGTAATGGATGTCTCGACCGGTGACGTCGAAATCACTTCCCAGAACCACAATTACTGCGTCGATATAAACAGCATGAACGGACAGGTAAAACTGACACATAAAAACCTGTATGACGGCACAGAGGAAGGCATGCAGCATGTGGAATTACCCATGTTTTCAGTGCAGCATCATCCTGAAGCAGGGCCGGGCCCCAATGACTCGAATTATATATTTTCCAGATTCAGAGAAATGATAGACAGGAGTTAAGAAAATTATTATGCCAAAAAGGACGGACATCAAAAGTATACTGCTGGTTGGTTCAGGCCCGATAATTATCGGGCAGGCATGTGAATTCGATTATTCCGGGACCCAGGCCTGCAAGGCCCTCCGCGAAGAAGGCTATAAGGTAATACTTGTAAATTCCAATCCGGCCACCATAATGACCGACCCCGATACCGCCGATGTTACTTACATCGAGCCTCTTACCGCCGATATTCTTGAAAAGATAATCGAAAAAGAGCGGCCTGAAGCCCTGCTCCCCACAATGGGCGGGCAGACCGCGTTAAACCTTGCCGTGGAACTTTCAGAAAAAGGGGTCCTCGATAAATTCAAGGTAGAGCTGATAGGCGCAAAACTGCCTGCTATTAAAAAGGCCGAGGACAGGGAATTATTCAAAGAGGCCATGTCAAAGATAGGGCTGGAAACGCCCAAAAGCAAACACGTAACTTCAATTGAAGAAGGCATGAAGGCAACTGAATTTCTCAGTTTTCCCCTTATTCTCAGGCCTTCCTTCACCCTGGGCGGCACGGGCGGAAGCATCGCCTATAACATGGCGGAATACAATGACAACCTGAGCAAGGCCCTTCAGCTCAGCCCCGTCCATCAGGTGCTTGTCGAAGAATCCGTTCTTGGCTGGAAAGAGTTTGAGCTTGAAGTGATGCGCGACAACAAAGACAACGTCGTGATAATCTGCTCCATAGAAAACTTCGATCCGATGGGAGTGCATACGGGGGACTCCATAACCGTAGCACCCGCGCAGACGCTCACCGACAAAGAATATCAATTGATGCGTGATGCGTCAATAAACATAATACGCGAAATAGGAGTTGATACGGGGGGGTCGAATATACAGTTTGCAGTGAATCCCGATGATGGCCGCATGGTCATAATTGAAATGAATCCGAGGGTATCGAGAAGCTCCGCCCTTGCGTCAAAAGCAACAGGTTTTCCCATAGCCAAAATTGCCGCCAAACTTGCGGTCGGTCTGACGCTCGATGAGATACCCAATGACATCACAAAGGAAACACCGGCGTCTTTTGAACCCACGATAGATTATGTTGTCGTGAAGTTCCCGAGGTTTGCCTTTGAGAAATTCCCCGAGGCGGACCCAACACTCACTACGCAGATGAAGTCCGTCGGAGAGGCAATGTCGATCGGGAGGACCTTCAAGGAATCTCTGCATAAAGCGGTCCGCAGTCTCGAAATCGACAGCTACGGCTTTGAACCTGTGGATGCGGACATTGACGAGACCAAAAAGAAATTGAAAGTACCGGGATGGGACAGGATCTGGTACATTACTCATGCGATGCGTAAGGGAATGAGTATCGAAGAAATATACGAATTGACCTGGATCGATCCCTGGTTTCTTTACAATATAAAACAGATAATCGAAATGGAAGATAAACTAATGGGAAACGGAATGAGCAAAATGAAAAATGACTCTTCCGTCTTCAATATTCCGTCTTCCCTTATTCGTGAAGCAAAAGAATACGGTTTCTCAGACCGCAGGCTATCAAAGATGTTCGGTCTTGATGAAACGGCATTTAGAAAACAGAGACTGGAATACGGGATAAAGCCTGTCTACAAAATGGTGGATACATGCGCTGCAGAATTTAAGGCTTTCACCCCGTATCTTTATTCAACTTATGAAAAACCCTTTTATAGGGTCGAGGGAAACCCGGCCCCTGCTGTCGAGTGTGAAGCAAATCCAACTAATAAAAAGAAAGTCGTAATCCTCGGCAGCGGCCCCAACAGGATCGGCCAGGGGATTGAATTTGACTATTGCTGCGTGCATGCTGTTTTTGCTTTAAAGGAACTCGGCTATGAGACGATAATGGTCAACTGCAACCCCGAAACCGTCAGTACGGACTATGACACCGCAGACAGGCTGTACTTTGAACCGCTTACATTTGAAGATGTCCTTAATATAATAGAAACTGAAAAACCCGAAGGAGTCATCGTACAGTTCGGCGGACAAACACCTTTGAAACTTGCGGTCCCGCTTGAAAAGGCCGGGGTAAAAATTCTCGGAACATCTCCTGATTCCATAGACAGGGCAGAAGACAGAAAGAGATTTAAGGACATACTGCATAAGCTCGATCTTCAGCAGCCTGAGAGCGGGACTGCCATGTGCGTTGACGAGGCAGTTGACATAGCCAATATCATCAATTACCCTGTTATGGTCAGGCCGTCCTACGTTCTTGGCGGAAGAGCGATGGAGATCGTTTATGACGAGGAGAGCCTCAAGAGTTACATGAAAAGGGCAGTTACCGCTTCCCCAGACCATCCCATACTTATCGACAAATATCTTGAAGACGCAATCGAGATCGATGTTGACGCAATATCGGACGGAAATAAAGTGGTAATAGGCGGCATTATGGAACATATAGAAGAAGCCGGCATCCATTCCGGGGACTCCGCTTGTTCCCTGCCCCCATATTCCCTGCCCCGCGATATTATGGATAAAATAAAGACATATGCAAAGGCCCTTGCAAAAGAACTGAACGTGATCGGGCTTATGAATATTCAATTTGCCGTGAAGGGCAGTGAAATTTATATACTTGAGGTAAACCCGAGGGCTTCACGCACTATCCCTTATGTGAGCAAGTCCATCGGCGTGCCCCTTGCCAAATTGGCGGCAAAGGCCATGGTCGGGAAATCCCTCGATGAACTGGGGTTGACTTCGGAGAAGGAAATATCACATTTTACCGTTAAAGAAGCGGTCTTCCCCTTTGACAGGTTCAGTGGTGTCGACCCGCTGTTGGGGCCTGAAATGAAATCCACAGGTGAAGTAATGGGAATAGACCAGGACTTCGGCAGGGCATATGCGAAGGCGCAGGCATCGGCAAATAATACAATGCCTCTCAGCGGAAAGGTTTTCATCAGCGTTAAAGACAAAGACAAACCTCATATTCCCATTATGGCGGACAAACTGCAGTCCCTTGGTTTTTCAATTATCGCAACAAAGGGGACGGCTGACCATCTCAAAAGACACGGCATTACTGTCGAGACGGTCAGCAAAGTCGGTGAAGGCCGGCCGGATATAGTTGATTTCATAAAGAACAAAGAGATAAGTTTCATTATAAATACCGTATTCGGTTCAAAGGCGCAAAAGGATTCCTTTACACTGAGGGAAAGCGCTCTTCAATATAAAGTCCCCTACACAACCACGATCGCAGGCGCAAAGGCTACTATAAACGCGATAGAGGTGATGGTGAAGGAACAAATTAACATAAAATCGCTGCAGCAATATCACAACACAGTTTTTTAACCGGATATTTTTTTTAAATAATTTATGCTATAGTAGTACTAACTTTTAAAGTTGGAAAGGCCTCACAGCTTTAAAGGCCTGTGAGGCCTTTAAATTTATCTAACCTAAAGAGAGGGAGATTATGGGAAAGAAATTGTATGTAGGGAGCATTCCATTTCAGGCAAAGGAGGATGCTCTAACCGAGCTTTTTTCAACAGTCGGAGAAGTCGAATCGGTCAAGATCATAACCGATCCGCACACAGGGCAGTCCAAGGGCTTCGGCTTTGTTGAAATGGTATCCGAAGAGGATGCCGCTAAAGCTATCGCAACCCTGAATGGAACAACCTTTATGGAGAGGACCATAATAGTCAATGAGGCAAGACCACAGCAGCCGAGAGAAAAAAGAGGCTTTGGCGGCGGCGGTGGCGGTGGAAGAGGCGGTTTTGGTGGCGGCGGTGGCGGAAGAGGCGGCTACGGCAGGGACAAAGGAGCAGGACAGAAAAGAGGGAGAAGATAAACCGTTTTGGAAATTAAGGTATATGGGAATAACATAGAGAAAGCTATCAGAGACTTAAAAATCGGCCTTCAGAAAGACGGCCTTTTCAAGGAACTTAAAAGACGAAGATCCTATGAAAAGCCTTCTGAAAAAGAAAAGCGAAAGCGTATAGAAGCAAAGAAGAAGAAAAGGAAAGCGCTCAGATTCAGCCGTAACGGCTAAGATTGGGGACATTTTTTTCTACGCAGAATGCTTATTATATTTTATATTGATCTCGTATGAAATATTGGCGTGCTTGGAAGAAAAATGCTCATCGACTTTACCTTTGCAAATCATGTTACCTTTTGCGAGCTTTTTATGATGCTTTATCAGACTGAGAATTACAGGGGTTAAATCGAACCCCCCGTTATCACACCCTTTTACCATGCATTCCATATTAAAGTAAGCAAGACTCGTAGGAAACACATTAACTGTGCGCTCCATAAGTACAGGGTTATGGGCGTCATGGAAATAGGTCATGTGAATAACCATGTTGGAGATTTCAGGAAAACGTTCTGAAACCACACCGGCCTCGACCTTGCGCCGTTTTTTTAATTCCATCTTCTTTATGTAATCTTGTTTGTGTGCCATTTCAAGGAGTTAAAAGTCCTTCCGCCGAGACGAAAGGACTTTAGATTTATTAAAGTTTTACTACATTAATTGCTTTGAGACCTTTGGGGCCCTGTTCGACATCAAAGCTTACTGCATCACCCTCGGCAAGCGACTTGTAACCGCTATCCTGGATGGAGGAGTAATGAACAAATACATCACTGCCGTCGTCGTCTGCAATAAAGCCGTAACCTTTGGTCGCATTGAACCACTTTACCGTGCCATTAGCCATCCGTTTACCTCCTTACCTTATAAACTAAAGTATCAGAAGACCATAAATAAAAGAAGCCGCAAAGCTAAAAGTATCTGCGGCCCTTTGGGATTGCAAAAACTTCTGAAACTTCGGATATATAATGCCATTCAGGACAAATTAAGTCAATAGAATCTCTACATAACATGACCGGAAGGATGCTTTACTTTATCAACTCGTATTGTTAAAATTTTTCTGGAGAAAAAACAATGAATAAATTTCCTTTGACCCCTGATGGGTATCAAAAACTTAAAGACGAACTCGACAGGCTCCTTAAAGTCGACCGGCCACAGAATATAAAAGCCATAGCTGAAGCGCGAGCTCACGGCGATTTGTCGGAAAATGCGGAATATCATGCCGCAAAAGAAAAACAATCTTTTTTAGAAGGCCGCATACAAGAGCTTCAGTCCAAGCTCGCCCGCGCCGAAGTCATTGATCCTTCAAAGATAAGTCAGTCGAGGGCTGCGTTCGGCGCAAAGGTCAAGGTCCTGGACTTGGGCGCAGACGAAGAATACGTGTTTATTCTCGTCGGCCCTGAAGAGGCTGATATCAAACAGGGCAAGATATCCATAAGCTCTCCGGTAGGCAGGTCCCTCATCGGTAAAGAGGTCGGCGATTCAGTTGTGGTTAAAGCTCCGGCAAGAACTATGGAATACGAGATATTAGAGATAAATTTTGGGTAAACTGTTTAAGGCATCTATAAGAGAAAACGGGCTGGTAATAAAAAACCACTACCTTTTAACCCTCCATCCCATAGAGAAGATCCCCAAACCCGAGCCGGGCAATTTCTTTATGCTCTCAATCAGCGACGGCCTCGATCCTCTGCTGAAAAGGCCTTTTAGCCTCCACAGATGGCTTGACGGAGACTTCCAGATACTTTACAGGGTCGCCGGCAAGGGAACAGAATTACTAAGCAGGAGAAGAACCGGCGACGTATTGGATGTAGTCGGTCCACTTGGCAAAAGCTTTACTGTGAATAAACAGAACAAACCAATCCTTGTAGCCGGCGGGCTGGGAATAGCCCCGATTTTTGCCCTTGCGGAGAAACTAAAGAAGAGGCAACCCGCCCTTTTCTACGGTGCAAGGACCAAAAAGGAAGTCCTCTGCATTGATGAACTGAAAACACTTGGTGTAGATCCGATAGTCTCCACCGATGACGGCACCTTTGGCGCTAAAGACAATATAATCAATGTGCTAACAAAGTATTTGGCCCGTCACAAGTCACCTGTCTCCAATTACTGCCTTTACGCCTGCGGCCCCAAACCGATGCTCGTCGCGCTGAGTAACCTTGCGAAGAAATTCAGACTGAAGGGATACATTGCACTTGAACAGTACATGGCCTGCGGACTCGGCACATGCCTCGGCTGTGTAATAAATACGACCCGGGGATATAAGAGGGTCTGCAAGGAAGGCCCTGTGTTTTCAACTGATGAGGTCATATGGTAGCCAAAAGGACGCTAAACCTTAATACCGGCCTCGGCAGATTAAAGCTTAAAAACCCTGTCATGACTGCATCGGGCACATTCGGTTACGGCAAGGAATATTCGGAATTCATTGACTTAAACAAGCTTGGTGCAATTGTAGTGAAAGGCATCTCACTGAGGCCGATGAAGGGAAACCCGGAGCCGCGAATCTGTGAAACTCCATGCGGCATGCTCAATGCCATCGGCCTGCAGAATGTCGGGCTAAAAGGTTTTATCAAACAGCAACTCCCTTACCTGAGGAAACTCGAGACGAAGATAATAGTCAATGTCCTCGGTAACTCAATCGATGAGTATTGCGAACTCGCTGAGAAACTGGATGGGACCGGAATAAATGCCATTGAACTGAATGTGTCATGCCCGAATGTAAAAAAGGGAGGCATCGTCTTCGGCACGGACCCGAAAAATTTCGGGGAATTGATAAAGTGCGTCAGGCGCAAGACCACCCTCCCCCTTATTTCCAAACTCTCTCCGAATGTGACCGATATAAAATTATTTGCCAGGATCGCCGAAGACTCGGGGAGCGACATTATATCTCTGATCAACACAATCACGGGAATGAGTATAGACATTAAAACCAGGAAGCCCCGCCTTGCGAATATAACCGGGGGTCTGTCCGGCCCGGCCATCAGGCCGGTTGCCGTAAGGATGGTCCGGGAATGTTATAAAACCGTCCGTATTCCGATTATAGGCATGGGCGGCATAATTTCCGCAGAGGATGCCGTTGAATTTATCCTTGCAGGAGCAAGCGCTGTTGCCGTGGGGACCGGAAACTTTATTAATCCCGGGGCAACTATTGATATCCTGAAAGGAATTAAATCTTACATGTCCGAAGAAGGGATCTCTTCATTAAAAGAGCTGATTGGAGCGGCGCAATGTTAGCAAGGCCGATTATAACCCTGACCACGGATTACGGGCTCAAAGATTCTTTTGTCGGCCTGATGAAAGGCGTAATCCTGGGAATAAACCCTGACGCGAATATAATAGATATCTCCCATAATATCGGCAGGCACAACATCTACGAGGCCTCACAGGTAATCGCAATGAGCTATAAGTATTTCCCTTCTGCCACAATACACGTGAGCGTGGTTGATCCGGGAGTCGGAGGGGCAAGGAGACCCATACTCGTTATTACTGAAAATCACTACTTCATAGGGCCGGACAACGGGATATTTACCCCTATTTTTGAACGGCAATCCAATTTTTTCAAGGTGCTTCATTTAAATTCTTCGCACTATTTTCTCCCTTCCGAAGGGGCGACATTCCACGGGCGTGACATCTTCTCGCCGATTGCCGCATGGCTTTCCAGGGGAGTGGATTCCAGCAAATTCGGGGAACCGATCACTGATTACCAGACTATCTCTTTGCCCACCCCCCTGCTGTCTGACGGCAATACAATCAGCGGCGAAGTCGTTTCCTCTGATAATTTCGGCAATACCATAACCAACATTACGGTAGACATCCTGTCAAAATTGGCGCCTGTCGAACCAAAAGATAAATTCAAAATAATTTATAAGGACAAGGCGATAAGTTTTTTAAACTATTATGCCGAGGCCGAAGACAACGCCTTATCGGCGACCATAAACGGTTTCGGCCATCTCGAACTCTTTGTCAATAAGAAAAACGCCTTTCAGATGTTCGACATGAATATAGGCGACACCGTGACTGTAACATACGTCAATTAAAATGAAGATACTGCTCATCGGAAATTTCGCCCCCCCATATGAAGAAGAAAGTCTTCACAACCTGACCCTGCTGCATAATTTTCAGCGCGAGGGGAACAGGTGTGTTGCCATAAACCTTTCTGAAAATCCATCGATCGAAAAAGGGATTATGGACATTAAAGGTTATTTTGATTTCGTTATTAAACTTATGCGCTTCGGATTAAAGAGCGACGTTGTCCACTTTCTGACAAAAGCCTATACGCGTCCGGGATTAATGAAACTTGTAACCGCAATAGTGTTCGGAAGGCTCACGTTTAAAAAGGCAATCATTACGCTTCACTCCGAGCTGTTCTCCGTTTTCGGCCAGTTGAGGAGCAAAATGGGCGGACAGCAACTGCTTAATCTTTCATTTTCAAGCTCAAACAGAGTAATCTGCGGCGATAGGCACACGTATGAAGTAGCTGCAACCCACTACAAATCGAAGGAGAAATTCGCGATAGTACCGGCCGTTATACAAATCCCGGACGATTTAAAGGAAAACGAGACCAATGTATTAAAAAAACTTCAGGGTAAAAAGAAAGTCATTTTTTTCTCCAACCTCCGGTACCCTTCCCTGTTGTTTGAAATGCTTAACATTTTATTGTCAAAATATTTGACCCCGGAAACAGAAATCGTGGTGTCTTTTTCGGAGAAATTTTCATCAAAATTCAGACACGCTGTAGAAGATGTCGGGAAGCATCTTATGGACAATCTGCTATTCATTGATCCGGCTGATACACGAATGCTCTCCATATCGTATGCGAGGGCGGACCTTGTTCTGAGAAACCTGAGCTGCGACGGCAAACCCCTGTTTGACGACATAGCCTTATGTGCGAGAAGGTCCTCGCGATCAGGCAAATATGTCTGTTTCCCTCTGAGCCTCTCTCTGGTAAAGGAAGGCGATGTCGAGGACTTGTGCGCTTATCTGTTTAATAATATTCTGATGGAAAGAACAGCCGGGCTTCCCCCGGCAACGGAAGATTTTTACGAGAAGATTAAAGAGATTTATTTGAACGATTAAGGATTGCCCTCGTATTTTTTCAGGTCTTTTATCAATTTTCAAACAGTGCCGGCATGTGCTTCCTGGCCCAGGCCAGACGTTCGTCATATTTCAGATCGCCTTTACCGAGGAAGTTGAAGACAACTCTCGATATCGCCGATCTCCAGCCGCGGCGGACAGTCCTTAATGTCCAGCTTATATCGTAGTCCAGTGCCCTGGTAGTTATAAAAAAATACACTGAAGATTCAATGGTCCTTTTTACAATCGGCACCACGATGTTCAGCAGCGTCTTATGTATCATTTTTCTTGTTGCTTCCGGCTTATTAAAAAATCTTACAACTGCCTTCGGGACATAGGGAGTAATATCCAGCAGTTTATTTAAATATGTCTTGTCTGTTTTAACAATGTATCTGTAAAGATATGCATCCGGCGCAATTAGCTCGTCCTTAATCGCTCTTTCCGCAAGGGGCGTGCCGGGGAAAAATGTCAGGTGTGCAAGCGAAGCGGTATAGGGCTTTTTCAGCCTGGACATGGCGTTGATCGTCTCTATCTTCTCATCCTCCGTTTCATACGGGTTATCCACTATCATTTCATAAAACGGGGCCGCCCTTGTCTCGGAGATCAATGCAGCGGCCTCCTCAACCGATGAAAAACGGATATTTCTGTTGTATATCTCGAAATTGACCCTGTCGCTCCCGCTTTGGATACCCATTACAATCCAGCTCAGGCCCGCATCTCTCAGCATAAACAGTTTTTCCCTGTCCATCATTGTAGGTATGACACGCACGAGAAACGGCAGATTTATATGCTTCCTGTATTCCGTGCAGAATGTCTTTATCCATTCACGGCTGTGAATAAAGAAACAGTCATCCTGGATGTTTATGTAGAGGACATACGGGTCCTTCTTGACCTCCTTAAGCTCTTCAATTACATTGGCGACCGATCTTGCCCTGACGTTCTTGCCGTAAACGGCCATGAAAGCGGAATTCCCGCAGTACGAACATTTAAAAGGACAACCACGGGTCGTCACCATCATATGACATGTGCCGCCATACAGCGCATATTTACGAAACAGGCGCTGATTTTGTGCAAAATTGTAAATACTGCCTTTGTGAAGGCAATAGAAATAGTCCGGCAGATATCCCTGGAAAGGAAACACATCGAGGTTTTTTTCAGGAAATTCATGTGTCTGTTTTATTATCGATCCATCCCTGTTGGTCCAGACATTTGAAATCACGGGCGGAACATCGCGCCCCTTGAGCTTCAGGTGCTCCAGCAGAGAAACAACAGCATGCTCGCCCTCGCTTATACAAACATAGTCTGCATATTTCAAACATTCTTCCGGTTTAAGAATTACATGTACGCCGCCCCAGATGACCGGGATGTCGAATTTCTCCTTCAAAAGCCGCGTAAGGTTTTTTGCCGGATAAAATTCGATAGACATCAATCCCACGCCGATCAAATCAGGATTGTAGCCCTGTACAAAATCCTCTATTGCCGGAGCGAGCCTGTCCTCCAGATAACCGGGAAGAAGCAGGATGCGTACATCATGACCATGCGCCCGCGCATTGGCGGCAATGTACTTCAGCCCCGTCACATATGCATTAGACTGTAAAGAGATAAGGAGCAATTTCATAAGTCAATTATATTATTACACTTGTCATAAAAGCTTCAACTGAAAAGTGCCTGTAAACTTTTAAATCATAAGCAGCCTGTAACCAAAGAGCACATAATACTAATCTATAGTGCCGGGAATCTTCAACTGCCATCCGGTCCCCTTTCTCCGGATTTACCTTGACGGCCCGAACATTTCCGTTAACTGCTGTTAATCTTTCAGAATCTGGTAATATACATTTCAGTGAAATATAGTTTAAGGAAAAAATCCGGTGCCGGAAATACTGTCCCTTTTTGAACTGAATCAGCTTATAAATTCCGTTATTGATACCGCCTTCCCCCGGACCTTTCTTGTAACGGCCGAGATCGCATCATGCGACGTCAAGAACCATTGTTATCTTGCTCTGATTGACAAGGACAACGATACCGTCAGGGCGGAGATGAAAGCCGTTATATGGGCCGGCAGGTTTAATGTTATATCCACGATGTTCAGGAACGCGACAGGCATAGAGTTCTCAAAAGGCATAAAAATACTTTTTGAGGCTTCCGTTGATTTTCACGTCAGATACGGATTGAAACTTAACATCGTCAACATAGACCCCTCATATACCATCGGGGAAATGGCTGTAAGAAGGAAAGAGATTTTAGAGAGGCTCACTAAAGAGGGGATAAAGGCCAGAAACAGGGAACTTCAATTTCCCCCTGTCCCCCAGAGGATAGGGATTATCTCTTCCGCAACTGCAGCGGGTTATGAGGATTTAATGGCGCATTTGACCGGCAACTCTTACGGCTATAAATTCACCACTAAACTCTATGACGCGCTGATGCAGGGCGACAGGGCAGAGCCGTCGATTGTGGCTGCGCTCAACGAATGCATGCGGGACGCTTCGCACCTCGATGTTGTTGTAATAGTAAGGGGCGGAGGCGGGCAGGCCGATCTGCACTGTTTTGACAGTTACGAGATCGCCAGGGCCATAACCTCTTTGCAAATTCCTGTTATCTCCGGCATAGGGCATGAAAGAGATGTTACGGTAGTCGATGAGGTGTCCAATATACGGGCAAAGACCCCGACTGCCGTGGCCGGCCTGATTATAACGAGGATAAAGGATTTTGAAGACAGGGTTGATTCATTGACCTATAGTCTGGTCCAGGGAGTCAGCCGGCTGACCTCGGACGAAAGAGAGAAGATATCTTTTCAGTTAAAAACGCTTGAGAGCCGTGCCGGTAAGAATCTTCTCGACAATTCTCACAGTCTGAGCTTTTTTATAAAAGGGCTGAGATATTCCCTTAAATTGATTGAGTCACAAAGACAGATGCTCCAGGCAAAAGAAAGCAATGTTAACCATCTTGATCCTGTGAACGTGCTGAAAAGAGGGTACAGCATCACATATCACAATGGAAAGGCGCTCAAATCCGCGTCTGATGCAGAGGTCGGTGACTGTTTACAAACGGTCCTGCATAAGGGAAGGTTAATCAGCACGGTGAAGAAGACACTACAAAACAGGAGGAAGGACAATGAATGACGCCTTAAGCTATAAAAAGGCCCTCGAAGAAATAGAATCAATCGTTGAAGAAATTGAAAATGAGACCGTTGACGTCGACATACTGGCGGAAAAGGTCAACAGGGGGGCCTTTCTCATTAAATACTGTAAAGCAAAACTGAAGGCGACGGACAACGAGGTAAAAAAGATTCTGAAAGAATTTGAGAAGGAAGACAAAGATACTGAACCCGATTAAAAAAAAAACGGAAGATCCAAATGGATCTTCCGTTTAAATGTAACCAGGTAAATTTTGATATGCCGATTATTTCTTAAATCTTTTCCTGCCGTATAAGCCTATTCCCAGAAGACCTGTTCCGAGTAGAATAATAGTTCCCGGCTCCGGCACTGTATTTTTCGAGCCTATCCAGATGGAATTACCGGCGTCATCGATATTTCCAATATGGACTGCTGCCCAGAGTAAACCGCTTGTATCCATAAAATTGAAATCATCGGGACTTAAATTAGTGTCGGCCAATACGATGGTGCCAGTATAGGGTTCAAAACCGAGATTACCTTTCTTGGGGAGTTGTAAATCGAATTTTCCAGTCGAATAACCATCAGCCTTTATTTTATCTTCATCAACTTTGATCTTGTCAGAACCACCTAAATCAAATGCGCTTGAGTTTGAAAACAGATCATCATTATAATTCAGGTCTACTTCCAGGACCTTGAGTTTTCCGCTGTCAATAAGATCAACAAGGTCAACTGTAATATCTACCTTGTTCCCGTTATTCGTAAGGGTAATAGTACCCCATGAGGGCGAACCGGAGCAGCCGCTGCTGGATAAAACACAGTTAAGATCAAATACAAGCGCCTGGGCCTTGTCGGCAACAGCGCCGATTACGAAAAAACTTAGCAATATAATTCCTAATAGATTAAAAAATATTGTTTTTTTCATTTTATTCTCTCCTTTTATGGTTTTTTTATCTTTATTAACTTTAGGCAATAATCATGCCTAACCTATAACACATCGATTTTACAGCATTCATTAATTACTGCCAAAAAATCAATGTAATATCTACCGACAATTATTTTAGATATTATTGTTGAACCCTCTATAAAACAAGGAGTTATCGTTTACAGGTCTCTACTACTATATGTAAGGATAACCGACGCTGTATTGGTGTGTCTTACACATCCTTTTCCCGGAACATCATAGCTTGATAATTTTTTTGACCGGGAACAAAATAAATTACCTGAAGTGCTTGACATATAATTTCTCAAATGTTAAAAATATACGTTTTGTTTTTGAGTCGGTTTTACAAATTAAAAATCAGAGTTTTCTTTAAAAAAATTTTTCATTCTCTTTTAAAGGGGCAGCAGAATGAGCAATAGTGCGACGTTTGAAAGAGGGATTCATCCGAAGTATAACAAGGAATTATCATCAGGGAAACCCGTCTCTGCGGTAAAACTGCCACAGAGGATAGTTGTCCCCCTCAGCCAGCATATTGGCGCTCCCGCAAAATGTGAAGTCAAAATAGGCGATGAAGTTAAAAAGGGCCAGGTCATAGGCTCTCCGTCGGGTTTTGTATCATCACCGGTCCATTCGTCAATTTCAGGAAAGGTCGTTGCAATAGCCGATTTTCCAACAGCGATTGGAAGGCTGGTCCCTTCAGTAGTCATTGAAAGCGATGGGAAAGATGAAGCCATTGCCTTCAGGGAAAATCCTGCCTATATGAATCTCAGCGCCGACGAGATCAAGGCACTGATAAAGGAGGCAGGAATCGTCGGGATGGGCGGCGCGGCATTCCCGACAAATGTGAAACTTTCTCCGCCGAAAGAAAAACCCATAGATACGGTCATACTTAACGGTGCGGAATGCGAACCCTATCTTACCGCCGACCACAGGCTTATGGTTGAGCGTCCCAAAGAAGTAATAGAAGGCCTGAAGATCATCATGAAAGCGCTTGGGGTAAATGAGGGACACGTCGGCATCGAAGAAAACAAGCCTGACGCCCTTGCAGCGATGAAGTCCGCTGCTTCCGGTGAATCGAACATCAAAATTCATTCCCTTGAGATAAAGTACCCGCAGGGCGCGGAAAAGATGCTGATAAAAGCGATTAAGAACAGGGAAGTCCCGAGCAAAGGGCTTCCGATGGACGTCAGCGTTGTCGTCCAGAATATCGGCACGGCGCTTGCAATTTATGAAGCGGTGCGGTATGGCAAACCTCTGATAGAAAGGGTTGTCACTGTTACCGGCAATGGGATAAAAGAACCGCGCAATATGATGGTACGGATCGGCACCCTCCTTTCGGACGTTATCGAACAGTGCGGGGGCCTTGTCGAAGGCGCAGTGAAGGTGATTTCAGGAGGACCGATGATGGGTTTCGCGCAGTGGTCTCTTGACGTCCCTGTTACAAAAGGCACGTCCGGGATACTGGTCCTCACAGAAATTGAATACGTTGCGTCAGATGAATATTTCCCATGCATAAGATGCGGAAGGTGTGTAGATGTATGTCCCATCGGCCTTAACCCTTCGATGTTAAGTATATTGGCTGAAAAAGGGTTCTATGAAGAAGCAAAGCAGTACAATCTCTTTGACTGCTTTGAATGCGGCTCATGCGCATATGTGTGTCCGGCAAAAAGACCGATGGTGCAGTTTATGAGACTTGCGAAATCGCAGGTGAAACCGTAGTAAAGTGCAATAGCGCAAAAGTAATGAAGCGTCATTCCCGCTTGTCGGGAATCCTTCATAGGTAGGTTCCGAACAAGTTCGGTACGAATCTCTGATCGGAATGACAAATTGAAGAATATTTGAAGCGATAATTGAGAGGTCTGTAAATGTCAACTGATGTAAAGAACCAACAATTTATTGTGTCTGTAAGTCCGCATGTGAGGGACGAAGAATCTATCGCCCGCATCATGTGGACGGTCAATTTTTCTCTCCTTCCCGCATTTATTATGGCCGTATATTATTTTGGTCCGAAGGCGGTGTATGTTACCGGACTTTGCATCTTGACCGCTGTTTTATCAGAGCGCATCTTCCAGAAGGGTATGAATAAAAAAGTGACTTCAACCGACGGGAGCGCCTTTTTGACAGGGCTTCTCCTCGGCATGAACCTCCCACCGAACGTGCCGTTTTATATTCCGATAGTAGGCTCTTTTGTTGCGATAATCATTACAAAGATGCTTTTCGGCGGGCTGGGCTACAATATTTTCAATCCCGCTCTGATCGGCAGGGCCTTTTTGCTGCTGACATGGCCCAAGCTGATGACAAAATGGCATGAGCCGACAGCGCAGTTTTTAGGGCTTGACGCCAAAACAACCGCAACGCCTCTTGGCATCTTAAAAGAAGAAGGCCTGACCAAACTCATAGAGCATTTCGGCGACAAGGCAAGCTTGTATAAATCCCTGCTCTTCGGAAGCACCGCCGGGTCTCTCGGCGAGACTTCTGCAATAGCCCTCCTTATCGGCGCAGCAATCCTCTTTTACAAAAAATATATAACATGGCATATCCCTTTTTCATTCCTTGCAACAGTCGCGCTGACAGCATGGATATTCGGCGGCAAAGGCGGTTTATTCACCGGCGACCCGGTCATACATCTGTTAAGCGGCGGGATGATGTTGGGAGCATTCTTTATGGCAACTGATTATGTTACCTGTCCAACCATCAGAAAAGGGCAGATAATCTTCGGCATCGGCTGCGGAGCAATCACAATGCTGATACGGCTAAAAGGCGGTTTCCCCGAAGGCGTGATGTTTGCAATCCTTCTCATGAACTGCTTTGCGCCTCTGATTGACAGAAACGTAAAACCAAAACAGTTCGGCGCGGTAAAGGAAAAGAAGAAATGACAGCGAAAGACATGGCAAAGATAACGATTAATCTCGTAGTAATATACGTCCTCGGCGGCCTGCTGCTTGCATTTGTGTACGCAAAGACCTCGCCAATCATGTTTATAAAGGCGAAAGAGGAAAAAGAGGCGGCGCTCAAGACAATGATGCCCGAGGCGGACAAGATTGAAGAGATAGGCAAGTGGGAGCCGCATCACAAACATGCCGGATACTATGCGGCCATGAAATGCGGTGAAGTCAAGGTAAATACCATGAAGGATGAAAAGACGGGAAAGATGAAAGAGGAAAAAGAATGTATAAATGCCCAGGAGCTCGGATACATTGTTGAAGGCTTCGGGAAAGGGTATTCAAGTTATATAAACGTCCTGGTTTCGGTTGATAAAAATTTTACTGTCAAAAAGATAAATATCCTGCATCATGGAGAGACTCCGGGTTTGGGAGACGAGATCGAGAGGGAATATTTTTTGAAGAGGTTCGAAGGCAAGACGGTTGACACACTCGTCGTTATAAAAGGAGATACTGCGGACAAAGTTGAGGCAATCTCCGGCGCAACGATCTCCAGCCGAGCGGTCACGGAAGACGGGGTAAAAAACGGCGTAAAGATGCTGATGGAAAAATTGTCCGGCGGTGAAGAGGAAAAGAAAGACGATCAGGGAAAGGAGCACGACCATGGCTCACACTCATAAAAGCAACTGGGAATTAATCAAGAACGGGATGTTCAGTGAGAACACCATCTTCAGGATGGCCATCAGCCTGTGTCCTTCCATCGCAGTTACAAACAGCCTGAAGAACGGTTTCTTCATGGGCGTCTCCGTCATCTTTGTCCAGACAATGGTCAATCTCACCGTCTCATTGATAAGAAATTTCATCAACCCCAAAATCCGTATCCCGATTTTCATGATGGTCATCGCGGGTTATGTGAGCCTCATTGATATGTCAATGGCTGCATTCGCAAGGCCCGTTTATAAACAGATAGGGCTTTACGTACAGCTCATTGTTGCGTTTGCGTCAATCTTTGCAAGGGCCGAGGTCTTTGCGGTAAAAAACAAGATCATTCCGTCAGTAGCAGACGGTCTTGGTATGGGAATCGGTTTCTTCCTGGCGATGATAGTAATCAGCTTCTTCAGGGAGCTTCTCGGAAAAGGCGCTTTATGGGGCTTCCCGATTGTGTCGGGCAACCCTTTGCTTATAATGATCCTGCCCGCAGGAGGCTTTTTTGCCGTCGGTATTTTGATGGGTTTTTTCAACTGGGTTGATATGAAGATGGCTGCGCGTAAGGCATCTGCGGAGACGACAGGGTAAAAGATTGGACCACAGAGAACACAGAGGCACGGAGGAAAGTAAAATCGGGAAGAGAATTTCTTGTTTCCTGTTTCCCAATTGCTGTGTCTCAGTGACTCAGTGGTTAAGATACTATAAAATATTTGGAGAATAGTTATGGACTTTGAAAAACTTTTTCAATTGATAGTAGCCGCGTCATTGATAAACAATTTCGTCTTCACAAGGTTTTTAGGCCTGTGCATTTTCTTCGGTGTTTCGAAGAAGATGGAGACCGCCGTTGGAATGAGCATCACTTTTACTGCAGTCATGGTTATAAGCGCTGCCCTGAGTTGGGTGGTCTTTCAGTATATCATGGTGCCTCTCGACATAACATTTCTTAAAATCATCGTATTCATCGGCATCATCGCAGCATTCGTCCAGTCCGCAGATACGATTATGAAAAAGGTGAGCCCTGCGCTTTATTACAAGCTCGGTATCTACCTTGCACTTATTACCACAAACTGCATAATCCTTGCAGTCCCTCTTATAAATTCAGGCGAGGGATACAGCTTCCTGGAGAGTATGGCATTTGGTCTGGGATCGGGACTCGGCTTTGCGCTTGCACTCGTTATTATGGCGAGTATCCGGGAGAAACTTGAGCTTGCCGACATACCGGCCCCGTTCAGAGGACTGCCCATATCGTTTATCATAGCCGGGCTGATTGCGCTGGCGTTTACCGGATTTTCGGGATTGATAACGCTGTAATAAGAGCAGAAGTGCAATAGTGCAAAAGTTAAAAAGAAGTTTTAGAATATAATTGTCCACAAAAAATAGAGGAAAACAAATGGTTAACAATTTAAAGTATAAAAAAATATCCCTTCTGATTTTTGTATTTCTGCTCTTCTGCACTTCCGCGCTATACGCCGGTGTCGGTGCAGGGGTCGAGGCGCGGGAATCGGTAAATCTTGCCGAGGTCCTTAAGTTCACGGCGGTATTTTTGGCCGGGTTCAGCGCAATCTTCGGTATCGGACTTGCCTTTGCCGCAAAGAAATTTGCAGTGCAGGAAGACCCCCGGATCGATCAGGTATCAGAGGCGCTTGCTCATGCCCACTGCGGCGCCTGCGGTTTCGCAGGTTGCAGGCAGTATGCTGAGGCAGTAGTTTTAAAACCCGAAGTTGCTCCGAATCTCTGCACTCCCGGCGGTAAGGCTTCGGCCGAGGCCGTTGCAGCAATTACCGGGAAAGTCATGACCCAATTAGAGCCCAAGATTGCGCGTATATTCTGCCAGGGCGGATGTTCCAAAGCAGTACGCAGGTTTAAATATGAAGGGATAGCGGACTGCAGGGCAGCAATACTTGCCAGCGGAGGCGACAAGGCATGTATCTACGGTTGTCTTGGCTACGGGACGTGTTCAAGGGTCTGTCCCTTCGGCGCTATTACAATGAGTGAAGACGGACTGCCTGTAATAAATCCGGCCAAATGCACGGCCTGTGGAAAGTGTGCGCAGGCGTGTCCTACAAAGGTCATAGAGATACTGCCTATGGCAAAAGAAGTCCTTGTGCGCTGTCATTCAAAGGACAAAGGCCCTGCCACAAAGAAGAACTGCCAGGTTGGTTGTATCGCGTGCGGAATTTGTGTGAAGGTTTGTCCCTATAACGCCCCATCAATCTCAAATAACCTTTCAAGGATTGATCCTGATAAATGCAAAGTCTGCGGCATCTGTGCGACAAAATGCCCCACAGACGCAATTATGGATTACATACCAAAAAGGCCGAAGGCATTTGTTACGGAAAAATGTATCGGCTGTCATATGTGCGCAAAGGTCTGTCCTGTGAACGCCCCATCCGGTGAGTTGAAGAAACGTCATGTCATCGCCCAGGACAAATGCATCGGGTGCGGCATCTGCACCTCCAAATGTCCTGTTGTTGCCATCAACGGCACATTCAACTATGCAGAGGTTTTACAGGCATACGAAGCCAAAAAGGCAGCAAGAGAAAAAGCAAAATCTGCCGAGCAGCAGCCGACAGCAAGCGTTTAAACCTGAAAAAAGTATTCATCCACAGATTACGCAGATTATCACAGATTTATTAGTAGGTTAACTAACCTTTGCCGTTCACTTTCCGGGTGGCTGCACCAGAGAGATCAGCAGCCTTAACGCCTCCAGAGCTGTCTCTTCCTTATTTGCCTCCCTGTTACCTTTCAATCTCAATTCACGAGAGACTGTTTTTCCATCCCTGCTCGCGGCAATATAGACAAGTCCCCTCTCTTTACCCTCCAGCATGTCGGGACCGAGGTTCCCCGTTGAAGAAAGTGAAAAATCCGTCTTTGCAATCAGGCGCATCTTTTCAGCCATCTCCCGCGCCGTTTCTTCGCTCACGACCCCATAATCCCTTATTGTCATAGCCAAAACCCCGAGGACATTTTTTTTGATCTCTTCCGAATAAGCGACAACTCCAGCGGCAAAAAATCCGCTTGCCCCTGCAAGATTTGTTATGTAATGGCTTATCAGCCCACCGGTGCATGACTCGGCAGCAGAAAGGGTCAGCCCCTTATTTTGAAAAAGCTCATGCACCTTCGAAACGGCTTCCAGCGTCTCCTGTTTCATAGGACAATTTGTAACGTTGCCTCTTTCTCACTTCCTGACTTCATAAACCTACTCACCTCAACATTTCCCTCATCCTGGATAAAAGATTCTCGGGCGACACAGGTTTCGGAACGAATATCGTTCCTCCGTCCTCTATGCCCAATATATTTATCCTGTCACCTGCATACCCGCTCGTAAGTATGGCCTTTACCCCGGGCGTTGTCCGTCTTATTTCTGCTATCGCGTCAGGACCGCTCATCCTGGGCATTACCACATCGAAAATGAGGAGATCAATCCTGTCCTTATGCTGGAAAAATTTATTGACGGCATCCTCTCCGTCCACCGCCTCTATCACCCTGTAGTCAAATTCTTCAAGTATCCTTTTTATCGGCTCCCTTACCGCGGGCTCATCCTCTGCCAAAAGCACGGCCTCCCCGTTGCCCTTGAGCTGCAAGAACGCGACCTCCTCTTTTTCCACCTTAACTTCAGTCTCGATTTCGGGTAAATATATCCTGAATGTTGTGCCTTTGCCGGGCCGGCTGTAGACATTGATATACCCGTTGTGCTGCTTCACTATTCCGTACACAATCGCAAGTCCGAGCCCCGTGCCTTTTCCCATCTCTTTTGTCGTAAAAAAAGGCTCAAATATCTTCCGTCTTATTTCTTCGTCCATACCCGTCCCTGTATCCGTCACGGATAAAAGAGCGTACATGCCGGGACTGCCGAATCCGTGTGTCCTGATGAATTTCCCGTCAAGCTCCACAAGCTCTGTCTCAATCGTCAACACTCCTCCGTCGGGCATTGCGTCACGCGCATTGGCTGCAAGGTTCATCATGACCTGCTCGACCTGAGTTCGGTCAGCCATTATTGTGAGCTTCTCCTCGGCAAGCATTGTTCTGATTTCTATATCTTCACCGATAAAATTTCTCAGAAAAATATTCGTACCCGTTATGATGTCGTTAAGCCTGACAGGCTCAGGTTTAATATATTGTCTCCTGCTGAATGTCAGAAGCTCACGGGTTATCTTCGCCGCATTGTCCGATAAAAGGAGTATATTGCCGATAACATCGGTTTTGGGGTGGTCTTCACCCAGCGCCTTTTTAAGAAGATAACAGTTGCCTATGATCGCGGTGAGAATGTTATTGAAATCATGCGCGACTCCCCCCGCCAACTGGCCTACCGCCTCCATTTTCTGTGCATGAAGAAGCTGGGCCTCAAGCCTTTTTCTTTCAGTAATGTCCAGTATCACGGCAATAATGCAGGGTCCATCTTCCACCTTGATCATCTCGGCAGAGAGCAATACCGTGAGGACTTCCCCGTTACTGGTCCTCATTGCCGTTTCAAAATTCCGGACAATCCCCTGTTCCCGAAGCCGGCTGACCATTTTGTCGCGGTCGGCATGTACGGTCCATATGCCGAGCTCTGATGAAGTATGCCCGATCACCTCTTCCCTTGTATATTTAAGTGCATTCAAAAAGGCGTGATTTACATCAATAAAACGTCCTTCATTCAGGGTACTTATTGACATAAGCGTGGGGCTCGACCGGAACGCCTTTGAAAATTTCTCCTCCGACTTGACTAATGCCTCCTCCCCGCGTTTGCGTTCTTCTATTTCAAGAAGCAGGGTTTTGTTGATGTCGTTCAATTCCCTGGTACGCTCCTGCACCTTTATCTCCAGCCCGTCTCTGACTTTCTGAAGCGTCTCCTCGGCCTGCCTGCGCACGGCGATCTCGGTTTCCAGAGGCATAAAAGCCATTCTTCGCATGCTGAACCACAAAGCCGTTCCGAGTATCATTACCAGCACAACCGAAACGCCTGTAAGGTTTTTCTGAAGCCCGGTCAGGATTTTTTCTTCGGACGTAAAATCTCTGACCACATTCAGAGTCATAAGGTTCCTGCCTCCGTACCTGATTTGTTTTTCCTGGGCAAAAGAATGCGCTGACGGCACGGCCCTTTCGTACTGCATAAGGAGAAAATTATTGGGAGCTACGGCATTAATCTTAACAATGTCGTCATTTTCTCCGGCCCACTGCGCAAGGAAATTTTCAACGCTTGCGTATTCATGCTTAAGAAGGGACTCTGTGATAAACATCCCCACCAGATCCAGCTCCGCCCCCCGGTGCTTCATTACTTCGTTTAACATCTGTTTGCGTTGATTGGACACAATCAGCACATCAGCAAGAATCAGAAAGACCAGCAGTATTGCCATAAAAGAAACAAGGGCGCGTTTATATTTAAAATACCCTGCCGTCATTCCCGAACACTCCTTTCCCGGTCTCTGAAAGATGATACGGACGTTGTCGTAATGCTCATTATTCCGGTCAAACAGAAAGTCCTTTATATTCCTGAAGACTATTATACTTTATTTCTGATGGAACGCTGCCTCCGTCAGCAGCAGCCTACGGAATATTTGCTTTTTTAGCAGGATTTCCTTTACTCTAAATGAAGCAAACATCACAAAAAATCATGATTTGTGAGGGAATAAACAAGGAGGATTGTAAATGGTAACAATAACGGATGTAGCCGCCGATAAGGCAAAGGAAATATTGTCCGAAGAAGGGAAAGCTGACTGGGGGCTGAGGTTCTATACTGCCGGCAGCAGTTGCTGCGGTCCCTCTTACGGAATAGATATAGTCGAGGAACCTGTCAACGGCGACAAAGTCATAGAGAAGAACGGCCTTAAGGTCTATATGGATTCCGATACCTTTGACAAGCTCGAAGGCATGAATATAGATTACGTCGAGGAAGGCGAGAAGGAAGGCTTTGTCCTTACCGGAGGCAAACCGTCGTCATGCGGTTCAGGCTCCGACTCCGGCTGCGGCTGCGGTTCTTCCTGCGGATAATCAAACTTTCAAACCCAAAAAAGGGATGGCAATGTTTGCCATCCCTTTTTTTTCAGCCATCTTATTACTTCTTACGGCACGACCGGCCCTTTGATAAGGAGCTTGAATTTTTTGTCCGGCACAGCGTTTGAGAAGTTGTAACAGCCCTCAATATCGGTCTTCGTACTCTTGTTCAGTTCATTGTCCTGCTTGAGCAACACCTTTCTGCCCGTCATGGCTGAACCCTGTAACTCTGCGCAACCGTTGATTACAGGCACAGGCGATGACAGGACAGGGCCATTTATTTGAACTGTGAATGCTTTCCCTGATACTGCGTCGGTAAATACATAGCACCCGCCGCTGTCAGTAGTCGTGGTCTGGTTTACTTCGCCGGTCTGTTTGAGAATTACTTTCTTGTTATTAAGAGGCGAGCCGTCCAGATCGATACAGCCGGCTACGTCAAATATACCTGTACCTAAAAGTGGCACATCTAAAACCGGCATATCAGGGTCATTACTGGGGATGCTCATATTTGCAGATTTTAAACCGCCAGAGGAAGGGCTGAATACAGCTTCAATCGTACAATTACCTGACGGAGCCAATACAGCACCTGTGCAATAGTCGTTCTGTATGTTGAAGTCAGAAGAGTCCGTTCCGGTGATAGTAATTGTGTAAATCTCAAGATTTCCTGTGCCCGTGTTTGAGGCGGTAAAAGTCATGGCTGGAGATGAGGCGCCTACATTAACATTGCCATAATCGTGGGAGTCAGGAGAAATATCCAAATTACCAAAGGACCCACCCACCTGTCCAGAGCGTACCGGCCAGACGTAGACGTAGTAGTAGTCCTTAATGAAGTTGTACACGAAGCCATTCCACATAGAGACGATCCACGCGCTGGAAGTATCGCTTGCGTAGGACGTAGACGACCAGTAGTAGTTGGACTGCACATTTGTAAATGGATGCCCTGTCGGCAAGGCTGGGCCATAATTTGAGTAATCAATCAGGCTGCGAAGCTCTTTTCTGTTTGGAAGACGCCAGTCGGAATAACCGCAAAGGGTTAAATTGTTTGCATAGTTAAGAGCAGCATTCCAATACATATATCCTGCAAGGTTTGCGTTTCGTGACCACATAAGTCCAGTAAGATTATCTGTCACGCAATCGCCATTTACTGCAAACCTCGGATTCGGCCATGCAACGCCCCTTTCAAGCTCCCCGTCGTCTCCTGCACGGTAGCTTGTCCTCTGCCCTGTCTCAGGCAGTTGTACTGTGCCTGCAAAGGCAGAGCAGTAGAGCAGCAGAGCAGCAGTAAAGACCATTACTGTTAAAATTACCTGTTTTTTTGTGAGCATATTCATTCCCCCTTGTATTTTAATTCAATATTTTCATCATCGGCATACTGCTTTCCTATCCTTCCCTGCTGTCCTACTGTTCTCCTGCGCTTCTGCTCTGTTGCTCTACTGCTCTAATCCCCAGAGCGTACCGGCCATACGTCGTAGTAGCCGTAGCCGTCCTTACTGCTGTTGGACACGCCGCCATTCCCCATATAGACGACCCACGCGCGGCCCGTATCGAAAGCGCAGGACGTAGACGACCAGTATCTGCTGGACCGCACATTATAAAAACCCTGGGTATTAAGCCATGTGGCTGTGTTGGACACCTCAGCATTCACAAGGCTCTCAAGCTCGTTCAGATTCGGCAGCCGCCAGTCTGAATAACCGCATAAAGTTAAATCGTTTGCATAGTCAATGGCTGAATACCATGATGTCATGCCTGCAAGATCGCCGTTCCGGGGCCGCATTAATCCAGTGAGGTTGTCTGTGACACAATCTCCATTGACTGTAAACCTTGGATTGGGCCATGTCGCTCCCGCCCGTATTTCCCCGTCCTGCCCCGTGCCCGCGCAGGGTATTTCATCATAGGGACTGACATCCCTGTAACACTTCACCTGACCGGTGTCGGGAAGCTGCACCGTTCCTG
>QZJG01000034.1 GCA_003599275.1 Nitrospiraceae bacterium
TTCCGGTATTTTGCGAATAACTCAACGGGACGGGACAAATAATGGTAATGGGTCTTCAGAGAGCAGGGAGACGCACCGTATCTTCCGGACATCTCTTCTCGTGAAGGGAAAAGCGCGGTAAAGAGAATGTGGGCCTTCTTCCAAAACGTTCGGGCGGTCAAAAACCGCAGGAATGGCCCGTATGAAACGGTCTCCGGTCCGAGCATGAGCTGTTCCAGGAGCGCGGTAAATTTCCCGTCCCCCATCTCCGGTTTAAGCCGGGGAAGCGACAGGTCGTCTCCGTGCAGATGTTTCTTTACCAAAAATAATACGGCATAAACCTGTCTTGCAATGTTGCACCGGCTGACTTCTTCACAAAACAGCGTCCAGTCAATTTCCTTCTCATAATATCTCAATGTACCGGCGATATCGCAAAGCCCCCTCAACGCCGCTTTTTCAATAGTGCTTTCCTGATGCAGATGAAGGCAAAGATGAAAGACCATATCTTCAGGAGACGGTATCAGCGCGCGGACCCCGTGAAGCTCCGCCTTCCCGGCCCTTTCCCACCACTTTCCTATATCAATCCCTTCGGGGTCCTGGGTAATGTGCCAGTGGATTTCTATTGCCGTGGATTTTTCTTTGTGCAAATAGACGGGAAGGTGAAAATGTTTTTTCCTGTACCACTCCTCCGGCCCGGCTTCTGTTTGGGCCTCATAATCCAGGCCGGACATTATGTCGCGGACACGGTCCAGATGCTCATGTTTTACGAGAAGATCGATGTCTGCCATGGTCCTCAGTCCGATATCGGGATATACAGTGCCTGCCAGCGCCGCGCCCTTTAAAACCATCACATCCACTCCATGTTCATCGAGG
This sequence comes from Nitrospiraceae bacterium, assembly GCA_003599275.1. Lineage (GTDB taxonomy): Bacteria > Nitrospirota > Thermodesulfovibrionia > UBA6902 > UBA6902 > SURF-23. The sequence continues at coordinate 853 of QZJG01000034.1, forward strand.
GCACGGACGACCTTCTGCAATTTCGAATAGAGATACATGTTTCTTGCCGCATTTCCAAGATAAGCGCTTTTTAATTTGTCCATTACATCACCGGGGACCGGGGCATACCCTTTTATGTCTTTTAAGTTGAAGTACAAAAGCGGGGCAGTCCCCTGCGAAGCGGCAAGATCCGCGACTTTTTCCCAGTCCGGTTTTGTTTTAACGAGATGATGTATCAACTCCTTCCTCTCTTTATCCGTTGTCCTGGGCCGTGCACAGAGCAGCAGTAATTTTTTTTCATCCTGGAGGTTCATGATAAAGATCCCCCCTCTCCCGGGAAGCAATATGTCATTTTGTATGTATTTATTTCTTCCGCAGGATTTTTCTCAAGAAAAATGTTTCCGTCATGGAGAAGCCACGCGTGCCCCTCCAATTCCTTCTTTGTCTCTCCGTCAGACGCCTTTTTGTAACGCACCCCGAAGCAGATATGCACGTCAATCCCGTATTTCCTTAAAAAATGGTAGAGGACCAAAGACCTCTTCAGGCAGATGCGCCTGTAGATCAAGATGCCTTTGTCCAGGATATAGTCGGTATACTTTTCAACTTTGTTCCGAAGGTCCTCACTGCGGCTTTTTCTGCCGGATGCGCCTTTTGCGGGTGTAAGCGCCCTCATCAATTGAGGGACCGTTAAATAATTTACGAGCAAAGGCAGTATTGTTATCAATGAGAATATCCGGAGAAACAACAGGATATCCGCCGCCGAGTGAAAGTTGCTCCTTATTTGTTTAAATACCCGCATTCTGACAGGATATCTCACCCATAAGTTTGATGAGCTTTCCGGTGTCTTCAAATATGTCCCTTCCGCTTGACAGCTCAAAGCCGCAGGTCTGTTTAACAAGTTTTTCGAGGGACCGTAATTGTCTTTTCGAGATATCGTTGTCGACCGCAAGCACGGTCTGCTTCAGCAGCCGCGTGTATGTCTCGGTCCGGCCCAGAGGCCGTAACGCGCTTTCTTCTCCCGAAATTATTTTCGGGAAGATAATCGCGTCCGGTTTCAGAGAAGGAATAAAAGCAAAGGGAAGTGTCTCTGATAAATCAACCGGCATTTTCGTCCCCTGAGGGACATTCAGACAGTCACCTCCGGCGATATCGGGGAAGCGGTCTGCAAGGCATTGGTCCAGGTGTACATTTTTATACAGGGGGGAAACCGATATCCCGTCACCTGTCTCTTTCAAAAAAATGGAATCATCCGAGACATACCGGAGGCCCTCCCGTATAAAACTTAAAGTGGCCGTGGTTTTCCCGCACCCGCCGTCTCCCGAGACAAGGCAGGAGATCCCGTCGCCCTTCAGCGCGGCAGCATGCAGGAGATATAGTCCCTGATATTTCAAGGCCTCAATAATACATGGGCCGATGAGAGATTCTGCGGCGTCAGGCGGACTTTCCCTGTTTATGTGTCCTGCTGCCCTGAATGTCCCGGGGTCGAGGCATACATGAGAGCCGTCATCCGACACAAAATAAGCTTTTTTACCATTGCGGTAATAAGTCACGGAGGGACCTTTAATGATTTGTACCGAGGCTGCAGGTATTGCAGGAGGCGCATACATGGAATGAAGCTCTATTCGCAGTGGTTGCGCCTCTTTATTTTTTTCTCCCGGGAAAAAAGAATGAAAATAATATGACATTTGTGACAACAAAGGTTTGTCGCCCGTCACATGTACTTCAAGCCCCTGGATAAAAAAAGAGACCGCTCCTGATAATGGAGGTCTATTATATATCTCATTTCGCATATCAGGATTCGGCGGTCCGCATTATTGAGAGGCGGCTATACGCCTCCCTGAAGATTATTAGCGTAATTTGGTAACCTCAGCGTTACTTCATCCAAAGGTTTTTCGTATTTGATGAGTTCAGGCTCGGTAAATTCTTTTCTTTCTGACATACTATCACCACCTCTCCTTTATTAAGGTTGCCGACCTTTTTGAATGTTTACACCTGCTCAAATGTTATGATTTGATTAAGCCGTTTCTCTCCAGCTCCTGCATTAATGCCTGCACGCTTCCCGATGCTTTTCCCTCGTCCACTTCGTATTCGTTGACCAGATTGTGGACGATTTGAGCTGAGGTCCTGCATTCGTCCATCAATTGCCAGATTCTCAATCCCGTCTCATTCAGGACGAAGTAGTATTTCGTATCCAGATCGAGGAGAATCCCTCCGTCGTCCAGTCCAGTGCAGACCACGGAAGGGTTTTTCTCATAATTTCCGGAAATGTCTTTCCCTATCGTATCCATTTTTTCTTTGAAGGTATTGAGGACGCTTGCGCGTCCTACAGTTTTCTAATCATTATTATTCTTTTTTCTTTTTCTTTCCGTGACCGCTGCAAGGGGGATAACCGCAGAATGACAGGGTCACTTTATCCAGCGTCTCCTTGCATTTTTTCAATTCAGGCTGGTTGAACTGTTTTTTTTGAGTCATTTTTATCACCTCCTATGCGCTTGTTAGAAAGTATTTATCACGTAGCAGGGGCATTGTCAATATGCCGTTAAAATTTTATGGAAAAAAGAAAGATTCCGGAAAAGAGGTTCATAAGTAAGCATGACAAATGTGTCATGCTTACTTATGAACTGATTAGTACATCTGAAATTTGCAGGAGGCTTTGATGAATTATGTCTTTCGCCTTTTCCCCGGTTTTTGTGTCCGCACTTCGTCTTTTATTCTTCTGATATGTCCCCGGCCAAGGCCTTTGACTTCGCAGCCGAGCTCGAAGTACCTGCGGATTTTTTTGTCATCGAGTATCCCGAAGCAGTCTATTACGGCCAGCGTGTTGCCGGCCTTTTTTACCACTTTGTCCGGGTCGAGGTTAAGGTACTGTTTATGACGGACGGCAAAAATAATCGCGTCGGCCCCCTTCAACGCTTCTTCGAGGCTTGTTTCCATTTTCAGATTTGAGAGTTTGTCCTGGTTGCGGAAGAACCTCGCGAGGCTCTGTCCCTTTTTGGGATAGTTTTCCTGGTTTTCAAATTCCCACCAGTGTGAAAGATACGGGTCGTGTGCCCTCATCTCAGCGCCCATCTCGGTCAATCTCCGCACTACCAGCTCCGAACCGCTGTATCTGGTATCGCCCACGTCTTCCCTGTATGAGGCGCCGAGGAGCACTATGTCCGCCGCTGCGATAGGCCTGCTCATGTTCCTCAGGGCGTCCCTTGTAAGCTGGGCAACGTGAAGTGAACGGGTATCGTTGATATTAATGGCGAGTGGGGTGATCTTGAATATGTCGTCTTCAAAACCATGAATATGCCTGTATGCCCAGACGCCGAGCCCTCCGTCTTTTGGCAGGCAATAACCGCCGATGCCCGGACCCGGAAATATTATATTGCTGTGCGTCGGGCGCGCCTTGATTGCGTTAATGACTTTCAGGAGGTCAACGCCGTTCCTTTCGGCAAAGAGGCTCCATTCATCGAGGAATGCGAGAGTGGTAGCGCGGAAGCTGTTCTCTATTATCTTTGCGGTCTCCGACTCTATGGGTTTGTCAAGGACGGTAAGCGGGTAGTCTTTGATATTGATGATTTCACCTAAAAATTTAACGACCTTGTCTTTTGCCTGCTGGTTTATCCCGCTGCATACGCGCCAGAAGTCGCGGATGCTCGCCACATAATTTTTCCCCGGCATGACCCTCTCAAAACTGTGTGCCAGCAAAGGGTCTTTCTTAATACGCCGTCTCTGGAATACCTTCTTCATTATCGGATAGGCGATCTGCTCGGTTGTTCCCGGAGCGACCGTAGTTTCGATCAGGACCAGTGTGTCCGGGGCAATATGCTCGGCTATTACGGCAAGGGACTCTTCGAGGGGAGACATATCGGCGTGTCCATTGCGTACGTTACCGAGGGACTCTTTGTGGTAGTCGCACTGGATATCCACGACGACTACATCCGCAAGGGAAAGCGCCTCATATACAAATGTCGCAGTAAGGGTCTTCTTGTCCAGGACGCATCTGCTGATCATGGGACCAAGCTCCCGGTCCTCGGACACGACAGGGGATATCCCTTTGTTGAGTATGGGGATTTTCCAGTAGCTCCTCGGACTCGGTCTCTGCATGCCGATTACATATTTGCCGGGCCGCCCCTTTCTGTTCACTGCGTCCGCGATTACGGCCGCCATCGCGACTCCGACGAAGCCGACCCCCATGACTACTACGACTTCACGGCCCAGCTTCCTCTGTTTTGCCGCCTCTTCTTTCAGACGGTCAAACTCGTTTTTGTATTCTTCAGGTTTCGGCAAAGGGAATTTCTCCCCGCCGGGGCTTACTGAATATTCAATGTTCATCAGATAATCTCCCTTGGTTTATTTTTTGTTAAATTTTAACATAACAGGCGTTTTTAAAAAACTGGAGACCGGCCCCGTTACTTTTGTAACATCTGCTGTTTATGTTATATTTTTAAGCATGGATAAAAAGCTCATCGAGGAATCAAAGAAATATTTAATGAACACCTACAACCGCTTCCCCATTGTTCTGAGAAAGGGCAGGGGGATGAAGGTTTGGGATTCCACGGGAAAGGAATACCTGGATTTTGTAGGCGGCATAGCGGTCAATTGTCTCGGCCACTGCCATCCCAAGGTAGTGATCGCATTGCAGAAGCAGGCCCAGAGGCTGATCCATGTCTCGAACCTTTACCATATTGAGCCCCAGATAAAACTCGCCCGGCTGCTGGTTGAAAACTCTTTTGCCGATAAGGCATTCTTTTGCAACTCCGGCGCCGAGGCGGTCGAAGGGGCAATAAAACTCGCAAGGAAATATGCGAAGGACCATTTGTCACCTGACAGATACGAAATTATCACTGCCCACGGCTCGTTTCACGGCAGGACCCTTGCAGCATTGAGCGCCACCGGGCAGGAAAAATTCCAGAAAGGATTTGAACCGCTTGTACCGGGATTTAAATATGTGCAGTACAATGATATCGATGCCCTCAAAAAGGCCCTGACGGACAAGACATGCGCCGTTATGCTTGAACCGATCCAGGGGGAGGGCGGCGTAAAGATGCCGTCTGAAACTTATCTGAAGAGGGTGCGCGAGATATGCGATGAGCACAGGCTCCTGCTTGTCCTCGATGAGATCCAGACCGGGATTGGACGGACCGGAAAGCTCTTCGCATATGAGCATTTCAATGTAGAACCCGACATAATGACACTTGCAAAGGGATTAGGCGGGGGTTTTCCAATCGGCGCTCTTCTTGCAAAAGAATCTGTTGCTGCGTCATTCCAGCCCGGCACTCATGCGTCAACATTCGGGGGAAATCCCCTTGCCTGCGCCGCCGCAGTGGCGACAATTGAGACGCTCCTTGAAGACGGCTTTCTATTGGACCATTGCCGCCGCCTCGGGAAATATTTTAAAGACAGCCTCGACAGGCTGAAGAAGGACTTCTCTTCCAATATAATCGAGGTAAGGGGGCTGGGCCTTATGCTCGGACTGGAGCTGACAAAGGCCGGGGGGGCGATAGTGGAATCATGTCTCAACAGGGGAATTCTCATAAACTGCACGAGCGGGAATGTTCTCCGTTTTACTCCCCCTCTTATAGTTTTGGAGAAGGAAATCGACAGTCTGATTGAAGCGCTTGAAGATATTCTTGCGAGATAGCATTTTAAAATTTTTATTAAAGAGAGAATGAACATGAAAAAGGATTTTCTTACTTTAGAGGATGTAACATCTGAAGAGCTCAACGCCCTGCTGAAACGCGCATCTGATTTCAAGGCCGGCAAAGACAGCTCATTATGCCCCTTGATAGGCAAGAGCATCGGGCTTCTGTTTAACAAAACTTCAACGCGTACGCGGATATCTTTTCAGACTGGCATTCACCAGCTTGGCGCGCAGGCCATTTACATAAACACGAATGAGCTGCAGCTCGGAAGGGGAGAGACGATTGAAGATACCGCAAAGGTCCTTTCAAGATATTTACACGGAATTGTAATAAGGACCTACGAGCACGATACCATTATAACGCTTGCGCAGAATTCCACAATTCCCATCATCAACGGCCTTACAGACCTGCACCACCCCTGTCAGGCGCTGGCAGACATGTTGACCATCCAGGAAAAAAAGGGCAGGCTTAAGGGTGTGCGCATGGCGTATATCGGCGACGGCAACAACGTTGCCAACTCATTAATAGAAGCTGCCGCATTAACGGGCATCGACCTTGTTCTTGCATGTCCGCACGGATATGAGCCCGACAAAACGATTTATGAAAATGCGCGCTCAAAAGGCGCAAAGGTGAAGGTCATTGCAAACCCTGATGAAGCGGCAAAGGACGCCGACGCGCTTTATACGGACGTTTGGATCAGCATGGGGCAGGAGAAAGAGGTCGAGAGGAAGAAAAAGAAGTTCGAGGGGTACCAGATAAACAGCAGACTGCTTTCCCTTGCAAAACCTGACGCAATTGTAATGCATTGCCTCCCCGCGCACAGGGGCGAAGAGATAACCGACGATGTGCTCGACTCACCGCAGAGCGTCGTCATCGACGAAGCGGAAAACAGGCTACATACACAGAAGGCCCTGCTTGAGATGCTGGTGAAGTGAAAGCAGCGTCAAAAAGGGACTGAGGTATGGAAAAAGTAGATCTTGTCGTCCCTGCGATTGGTCATCCGTCATCGCATAGGGCCTAACACTTATCTCAAGAAGCGCTTTCATTTATCCCTTCCCCTCTACAATCGCAATCTCTTTCGGCGTGAGGTCATAGAGCTTGTAGACCAGTTCGTCAATCTGTTTTTCAATCGCGGAGGTGTCGGCGCTGGCTTTCTCTCTATTTTTTCTCATTTGATTTTGTTTTTTATTGGTAAGTAATTCTGTTTGCTTACTATACTTCTGCCCAACTCCTTTTCTGTTTCTTTCCGCGCTATGCCTGCCACACTTCCTCCACGCCTGGCCACCTTTTTACTTTTTTTGAAGGTGTCAGGCTTTTCCTTGTGTGATATTTCAGTTGTAACTTTTTCTCCAAGCATTGTAAAAATCAATTCCAAATCGGTCATGTGATCTCGAAGGTTTTCATTTTTCTTTACCAAACCTTTTTATTCTTTATATTCAGAAGGCGTTATGCCGAAAGTCGCTTTTGATATTTCAGCAGTAAGAATGGCATAGTCCGATTCCGTATCGATCCCTCTCTCTTTCCATTCATCAGTCAGATTTTGGCGGATAGCTATACCCCGCAATCGTTTGTCAATCCAATCCCTGGGATATCCTTTTTGTTCATACAATTGCTTCATGCGCTCCTGGGCCAGTTCGGGATTTTCAATTTCCTGAACGCGTTCATAACCCACTTTTGCAAGCCAGCGTTTGAATGGTTCGGCTTTAGGTGAAGGAATGGACTGGATTATGCGGAATATGCCTTCTGTATTGGCGCAAATCATTCTCTGTGAACCACCGGACGTATCAACTAAAAGGGTATGTACAAACTGTACCCACCCTTTTGCAAGCTCAGGGTCACGCCTTTTCATTCGCTGGATGTATTGCTTCGGATCAGTCGAGTCAATAAGCGCCAAAACCACGTCCTCAACAACAAACCACCATTCGTCGTTGTGAATTGTTTTTCTGATCTTCCTGCCCTTAAAAACCGCCAAATGTGTTTCCGTCATTTCAGCCTCCTGTCCCCTATGTATTTTAATTGCTCGTAGCTATCGTTGGTAATTAAATGCCCCTAAATCTTTCTTCTCCGTCGCCTGGCAGGCGCTTCCGGCGTGGGCAGCAGGCTTGTGTACTGGCGATACAGATCAAAAAGGAATGCCACCCTTTCGGCATCTGATTTTGTAGGGGCAGGTTTGAAACCAGCCCCTGAGTATGCTTTATCAACAGCATGGTCAAGCGCCTGATGAGCTTTCCGAAGATCAGGCGGCATGGCAACCGGATCATACAGGTCGGCTAATGAGGATTCAGGATGCGCGGAACGCGCATCGAGCACAGCCTGTGCAGCCTGTTCAATTACCGCAACCTGTTTCTCCGATGGCTCACTCGGCCATGGGAAGTTGTTGTAGACAATATCCTTCGAATAGCGATAGTCGCTTTTGAGCCGTCCGCAGACAGAGCGCACCCAAGACATGTGCATAGAAGAAGTTAGAACACCGAAGTGATAAAGTGTTGCATGCGGAACAATTTTAACAAGATTACTGGCAAGTGTCTTCGGTTCCATAAAACCAATTGGAATATAGCTCCTTCGTTCAGAGGAAACTTCTGGAATAATGAGATATGGCTTATCAAGAATGTTCTCTACATGAAACCGAGTTGGTGTGTCAGCAATCTTTCGAGTAGGCGCGCTCTTGCTCGCCAGACGAAAGTCACGTACTGCCTCCACACGTTTCATCGCCTCCGGCATCTGACGCAGTTCATTGGGCGGACAATCACCCAGCCACAGGCACCAGCGTTCATATCCGTTGATAAATTCGTCCGACCCGATCCAGCGGCGAAACCATCGGCTTGCTGCCGGCTCTCTCATCAGAAACTCGGCCTTGTCATCTGCAGTAAACAAATCCATATTTTTCACCAAGTAAAACAAGATAAATATCGGAAGTTTCGACCTCTGTTACGCAGACTTTTTCCGGAGAATAAGGGCGGGCGCCGAAATCTTCACTCATGACCGGCCTGTCACCCATGATTTCCACGGCTTTTCCGGCAGCTTTCCGGTATTCTTCAAAGTCTGTTATTACGGAGCTTATAAAAACTTTTTGCATCATATTTGTATCATTGGCCAATAACCCATTGTTCTTTTGCGTCTTTAATTTCATTTCCGCTCCCTTGGGCATCGGGATCATTTTCCTGACGTCAGGAAAATGATCGTCAACCTTAAGACCAACTGCGCGACAGCATGTGCCGGTGAAAGAGCAACCAATCATCCTAATTCCTCAAGTCTCTTTACCATTTCCTCCGGCGAGGGAAGATACTTTTTCAGTTCACGGGGCAGCTTTGAAGTGAGTTTATATGTTGATACCCCGATAGGTTTTTTGCTGTCCTTGAGCGCGTATTCAACAAAGGTTCTGCTCTTTTCCTTGCAAAGGATAATGCCGATAGATGGATTCTCTTCCGGTAATCGAACCGAATCATTTAGGGCTGAAAGATAAAACTGCATCTTGCCCGCGTATTCGGGCTTGAAGGCTCCTACTTTCAGCTCTACCGCAATAAGGCATCTTAGCTGCCGGTGATATAAGAGGAGGTCAATGAAAAATTCAGCTCCATCTATCTCCAATCTGTACTGATTTCCGACGAATGCAAAATAACCGCCCATTTCAATAAGAAATTTCCTTATCCGCCCCAAAAGAGCCTGTTCCAATTCCCGTTCGGTGTGTTCATCATTCAATTCCAGAAAATCAAAAGTGTAGTCGTCTTTCACTGCCAGTTTAGCCTGATGCCGATATTTTTCCGGAACGGTTTTATCAAAGTTTGTCTGATTCGCCATATAGCGTTCAAATGCGCCTGCTTCAAGCTGGTTAATCAAAACGTCTTTTGTCCATCCAAATTTCTTTATCGTCTTGAGATAAAATTCACGCCGGATGTCATCTTTGCACCGTTCCAGAATGATAATGTTTTTCGTCCAGCTAATTTCTCGCACTAATGGTGCGAGTTTTTCATTCTTATGGTATGTGAGATAAAAATTTCTCATTCTCCAAAGATTTGCGCTCGAAAACCCTTGTATCCCCGGAAACTCCTTTTGCAGGTCTTTGGCCAAAGTCTCCACAATTGCCTTGCCCCAAGCGAGCTTTTCCTGCTTTGATACTATTGATTTGCCTATGTCCCAGTAAAGATTTATGAGCTCTTTATTGACTGCTTTCAGCGCATCATACTGGGCTTTATGTATGCGTTCTTTTATCTCTTTGAAAAATGTTTTGTACTCTGGGCTTATTATGGCTTTCATTTATTTTCTCCCCTCATGCAATGTCGGTTTTATCACATCTCATGTTAAGAAAATATTCTTTGAAATCGTTTGATGCATTGCTTTATCCAACTGTTAAGTGCCCACTCATGACCGGCCTGTGACCCATGATTTCTACGGCTTTTCTAATATTCTCAATAAAAATATTCTTTCGAATACTGTATCGGAAGAATCTATTTTTTTACCAAAATATTTATTGCTTGGATATTTAAATATAGGTTTAATGTGAGGTTCTTTTGGATGATTGTCTTTATCTAATTTAACCATGGCAACACCACCCTTTCGGGAACTATTAAAATGTTGTTGAACATACCTTACTCCATTACCATATTCATCCCACCATTCTCCTTGGATTCGTACCCGATTACATAAAAGTTCAACTTGTAATACAATATGTCCTCTCTTATCTTTAATTTCAAGCGAATCATTAGTGAAATTCTTTTCCCACAAAACTGCTTGAGAATCCGATACCGTCCAATGGTTATCAATAATATTTACTATTAAGGCTCCTGTTTTGTCATGTACATCAGTCGTTAAAAATATGTCCCCATTAACATTCTTTAATTTTATATATGAGTCTATCTTGTCAAACATAGGAGGTAGCAATGAATTATTGTAAATTAAGTTTATTCTACTTTTTCCGATTTCAAGTTTTGCCTCTTTGGCAATAGATTTATTGCATGTACTTCTATTAATCAATAATATGCCAGAAGTTTGCTCGGCTTTTTCTTTCATCCATTCATCTAATGCAATATTATTAAAAATCAACCAAAACAAAATATATGCTGAAACTAAGAAAATTGTTTTCAACTTAGTTGATACCCAGTTACAAGGTTTATAATGGAAAATTATAGGGGTTAATAGCAATGCGCATAGAGACCATATTATCCATTTTGCAATTATAGGCATGTCCCCAAGGGTGCAAGAAATAGTGAGATTTCAAGTAATACGCTGGCGAGAACAATATTTTTATTATTGGCCATAACGCATTATAGGGAACGATGCTCCCTTGCGTCAAGGTGATAATTGCGAATTAATCAAATCCCATTATGGCATACTCCGTCGGCGGGTCTTTCTTTTTGGCGGTGAGGATTTGGTTGACCAGAGAAATAAAAGGGTGCTGGTTAGCCGACGATATCTTTTTTATTGAGATCAAAGAAAGCGGCTTGTTAAAATATTCTCTTGCCTTCCCTTTTGGCTTACCGGTAAATCCGTAAAACCAGTCGATGAGCTTAGAGTTCAAGAGTGCTAAAACATACTTGATAGTTACCTTGCCGTCATTGCGTAAGCGGGAAAGATAAAAAGTGGGGCCCCCCCATGTAATTTGTGCAACAGGCTGTTGCACAAATTACAAATCTCAATCTGCTATAATTTACAATCAACCAGACAGTCTAATAATAAACGCAATTAAACCTGAATAGAGAAATTAGAAGAGACAGCAACGGTAAGGAGATGAACTCATGAACATGCAGACATTGATTAAACCGCTCATTCAGAAAAACACTGCCAGGATCGTGCTTGTTATTCTCGACGGCGTAGGGGGACTTCCCGGCGCGTCTGGAAAGACCGAGCTTGAGGCGGCAACCACGCCGAACCTCGATATGCTCGCAGGAGAATCCGCCTGCGGACTGCACATCCCGGTTGCGCACGGGATAACCCCGGGAAGCGGCCCGGGACATCTCGGCGTGTTCGGATATGATCCGTTAGAAAGCCAGATCGGAAGGGGGATACTCGAAGCCCTCGGACTCGGGCTTGAGGTAGGAAGGACGGATGTGGCGGTCAGGTGCAACTATGCAACCATCAGAGACGGTCTTATTACGGACAGGCGGGCAGGGCGGATACCTACGGAGCTGAGCGGAAAATTGACCGGAAAATTGCAGGAGAATATAAAACGTATTGACGATGTGGATATTATATTCGCCCCGGGCATGGAGCACAGGTTTGCCGTCCTTATGAGGTTTCCGGACGATCTTCGGTCTGACGCGGCCATGATAAATGATACCGACCCGCAAAAAGAGGGGAAGTCCCCTCTGCCTCCAGCGCCGCTTTCAAAAAATGCCGAAAGGGTATCGATGATCGCTGAGAAACTTATAAGCATGGCGCATGAAATACTGAAGGATGAGGAGAAGGCGAATTTCATACTGACAAGGGGATTCTCGGGCCTGCCTGACATCCCGTCATTCCACGATGCGTTCGGATTAAAGGCGCTTGCCATCGCCACTTATCCGATGTACAGGGGACTTGCGCGGCTTGTGGGGATGGACACACCCGCACTTGAGGGAGGCGTTGAAGATGAGATCAGTTTCCTGAAACAGAAATACAATGAATATGACTTTTTCTTTTTACACGTTAAGAAGGTGGACTCTTATGGCGAGGATGGAAATTTTGACGGAAAGGCCGCAAGGATATCGGAATTCGACAAGCTCCTTCCGCAGATACTTGAATTGAAACCCGATGTCCTCCTGATAACCGGCGACCATTCAACTCCGTCTGTAATGAAAGGCCATAGCTGGCATCCCGTGCCCGTGCTCCTTAAATCTCCCTACGTCCTCGGAGGTATCTGTAATGCCTTTTCTGAAAGGGAATGCGTCAAGGGTGAGCTCGGTATTCTCCCCGCGCTGAACCTTATGCCGCTTGCGCTTGCCCACGCCGGACGGCTCAAAAAGTTCGGGGCGTAAAGGGAATTTCTACGGCATAATTTCGGGCAGGTGAGACAGACTTCACTTTTGGACCACCGGCAGCTCAATAATGAACTGAGTGCCTTTCGGTTTATTGTCCTGCATTCTTATGTATCCCCTGTGTTTTGATATTATGCTGTTGACTATCGCAAGCCCCAGCCCTGTTCCTTCTTTTTTTGTCGAGAAATAAGGGAGAAACAGTTTGTCCCTGTCTTCTTCTTTTATCCCCGCGCCTTCATCTATCACCTCCAACCGGACCAGGTCCAGTGCGGGATTGTAACTGGCGTTCAGCCATATCTTCTGTGTAGCGGCCTGAATGGCATTGTCGATAAGGTTTATGAGGGCCATTTTCACCTGCTGTTTGTCGATCTCGACTTCTGGAATATCTTCATTGAGAGAGGTCATGATTTCGACGTCCTTGAGGTTGCTGTAAAGTTCCACTACTTCTTCAATCACCGTTTTTATGCGCGTGGGACCAAGGTTGATCCTCGGCATCTTGCCGAACCTCGAAAATTCATCGACAAGTCCCCTGAGGCTGTTGACCTCCTGGACTATGGTTTTTGTCGATCTCTGAAGAACGTCGCCGAAATCCTCCGACTTTTCGTTCCATTTTTTCAGCAGCCTTTCGGCAGAAAGCCTGATGGGCGTGAGCGGGTTTTTGATCTCATGGGCGATCCTTTTCGCCACCTCCTGCCAGGCAAGCGCCCTCTGCGCCATTATGATTTCGGTAAGGTTGTCAAAGACGGCGAGGGTACCGACAAAATTATTTTCGGAGTCCTGGATGGTCGTCATATATACTCTCAGGTCCAGCGGCCTGCCGTTCATGTAAGTATGGATATCTTTCTCCACGGCCCCGTAGCCTTTTTCACCAAGATGCCGGGCCATTGAGCTTACCTCGTCGGACTTGATCCTTCCTAACAGTTCTCTGTAACTTCTGCCCTCAACGCTGCTGCTTTCCAGGTTGAGCATGAGACATGCCGCATTGTTTATCGTAAGTATTCTCCCTGCGCGGTCGAAAAAAATGACGCCCGTGTTTATGCTCTCAAGGATAGTCTCCATGCTCAGTCTTCTGCGGTCTGATTCCTGGTATGCCTTTTCGAGCGACTGTTTCCCGTTCTGCAAGTCATCGAGCATCTTGTTGAAGGAATCGATCAGCAGGCCGATCTCGTCGTCTCTTTTAAGCGCTATCCTGAAATCGAGGTTGCCCTGCGTGACCGTCTTTGTGGCCTCGGCCAACGATTGGATCGGCACCGTTATTCCCCTTGCGATCCGGAGAGATATCCACAGTGCAAGAAAGATAATAATGAGGGTCGCTATCGTCAGCATAAAAAAATAGAGGAAGCGCACGGGCTTCTGCTGCATGTTGATTTGCAGATACTCGTTGTATGCCTTCCTGATCGCCTCCATTTTTACCACAATGTCCTGCGGGATAATTGTTTCAACCACTAATACCCCGGCGATCCGGCTGCCGTCTCTCAAGGGGGAGGCCGCCCTGACAATATCGCCTTTTCCGGTTGACGTTATGTCCGTCCCGGAGGCACCGGCAAAGGCCTCTTTGACAAGGCTTGTCCCGTCCGGGCTTTCCAGCAGATAACTATTGAAACCGGCTTCCCCGTTTATGCGCGGGTTGCGGTCCGAAAGCTTCCTGTCCGATGCCAGCAGTTTTGCGTAATTCAACGCATACTGCCTTTCTTTGAAGTACAAAGTCTTTGCCACATCCATCGAGTCGTAGACAGGCTTCTGTATTTCCAGTGAGAACCACGTGTTGATGGAGTTGTTTATCAACTGGTTTGAGAGGACAAAAAGCAGCGCCGAAGGGACGAGCACAAGCCCCAGGAATGAGGCGACGAGCTTGGTCCTGAACCTGGAGCCTATCGCCTTTCTTTTTTTCTCCGTATAGAGATGAACGAGGTTCCGCCCCACGAAGAAGATAAGGAGCAGGAGGTACAGGATAATATTGACGACTATGAATATGAAGCCTATCTTGATGATGAGAGAGCCGTGCTCGATCCCGAGATAGTTCAGCACTACCCCGGTGATGATGATGGCGATGATGCTGAGGGCGAGAAGGCCGAAGAGTATTTTCAGGTTTTTCATTTGTCAATCCAGATGGTAAAGGGAACAGATTCTTTTGCGAGGCTCATTTCCACCTCAGGCACCAGGTGCATCAGAAATCCTATAAGGGGCAACTGTTCTATGCTTTTAGACTCAACTATGATCCTTATATAATATTCGGCAGGATCGAGCTCTCTTATGTTGGCAAGGTTTATGGGGCCGGCTGTGGATACCCAGTCCTTCATTGTGTCCTGGTCGATGAACGTTTTTTCGGAGCGGTTAATTCCATCATAGGACGATGCGAAGTACTGGTCCCTGAGGCCGTCATATGTTATTACCTTTTTTACCTCTTTTGAGACCACAAATTCATCAGGCCAGAACCTCCATACGCGCATAAGCTCCGCTGTAAAGACAAGCTCTTTGCCGATGCCGGACTTTATGGTTTTTTCAAGCTCTGGTATGTTGGCAACAGATATATTTACAATGATGTTATTATCTATTATCTTCATGTCGGGGCCCATGATGTCCGGCGTCAGGGCTGAAGCAAACGGGGGCCGTGATGCCAGAAAGAGAAGGGAGAGGAAAATGAGCAGAGATTTTTTCATTTCTTTCTTGACAAAGCAGAAAAAATTTATTTTGATTATAACATATTGCAAGTCCCGGCCATTTTCAGGAGACAAATGAGATTGACTATTTTTTCCCGTCTGGTTATCGGTTATCTGGCGATATTCGTATTGGCTATGACGGTGAGTATCTATGCCATCATGCAGCTTCACCGGCTTGAGAATGTCACACGCTCTATCCTTATGGTTGATAACCGTCTGATAGATTACGAGCAAAAACTGTCGGACACTATCCTGTCGCTTATGAGGTATGAGAAGAAGTTTCTTGTTATAAGGGATGAGGGATTATACAATCAGTTCCTCGCGGCAAAAGACGATTTTGACAAGTATCTCGGAGGGATGATGAATATTACGGACGTCCCCCGGATCAAAGTTCTGCTAATGGAAATAAGGCAGGATTCTCAGCGCTACCGGTCTTTATTTGAGGAAGAGGTGAAGTATCTGCGTTCGGGCCGACAGTACCCGGCAGAAAAGTATAAAGAGGAAAAGGAGACCACCGTAACCGGGATAATGACGGGCCTTAAAAAGTTGAGGGTCTTTAACCAGCAAAATACCTTCGACAGGGTCAAAAAACTCGGCCAGGCTGAAGCCGACGCCGGAAGGGTGGCGGTAGTGATGGGTTTGGTCTGTCTCGTTATAGGCGTCATAATCTCCGTTTTTATTACCGTAAACATCACGAAGCCCCTTTCCCTCATAAAAAAGAGGACGAGGGAAATTGCCGGGGGAAGTTTCAGGGATGACCTAAGGCTTTCTTCTCCGCCTGAGATTGCAGAGCTGGCGCAGTCTTTTAATGTAATGTGTACAAAACTGAAAGAGCTTGATAAGATGAAGACGGAGTTCTTCTCATCAATGTCCCATGAATTGCGCACTCCTCTTACAACCATAAAGGAAGGGACGAACCTCTTCATGGAGGGGCTGAAGGAGTCGGGAGCTACGGAAAAACAGAAAAAACTTTTGACCATAATTAACGAGGAATGCAACAGGTTGATCAATCTCGTCAACTCCCTTCTCGACCTTTCCAGGATGGAAGCCGGGATGATGGTTTATAATTTCAGACAGGCGGACCTGGTACCCTTAATCAATAAGGCTGCCCGTGAGATAGAACCTCTGGCGGAAACTAAAAATATAAAAATTGAGACAAAGATCGGAGAAGGTCTGCCGCTTCCAAGGTTAGACACGGACAGGATACTTCAGGTCCTCAGGAACCTTATGGGCAATGCCCTCAAGTTCACTCCCAACGGCGGCAGTATGCAGATTCATACTCAGGCGGTGGAGGAGGGGGTGAAGGTCTCCGTGTCCGATAGCGGGGCAGGCATACCGAAGGAAAAAATGGAAGTGATTTTTGACAAGTTCCGGAGGGCGGCCCTTGCGGATTCCGGTAAGATTATGGGGAGCGGACTGGGACTGTTTATTGTCAAACAAATAATAAGCGCTCACGGAGGAAAGATTTGGGTAGAGAGCACGTTGGGAAAAGGCAGTACTTTCAGCTTTGTTCTGCCGGCCTGATTTTTTTTATCTTTTTCGGTTGCGCCACCCTCGGAAAAATAAACGACAGGCAGGCGGCGGAAGAGCATCTGAAGCGCGGCAGTCAGCTTCTTGCGGAAGGCGATTATCAGGGCGCACTCAGGGAAAATCACCGGGCGTTTTCCCTGTCCCCGAAGGCCCCCCCCGGGGACAACTCTCTTTTCAACATGGGGCTTATTTACGCGCATTACGGCAACCCGGACAAGGACTATAAAAAGGCCCTCGGTTATTTCGAGCAGCTTATCAGGGAACAACCCCGGAGTCCCATGCTCGAAAACGCAAAGATATGGGTGGGTGTAATTAACGACATCAATAATTCTAAAAAAGAAGCGGCGCCTGTAAACGAGCACTTGCTTCGCGGTCAGCAGCTGATTGAGGCAGGCGACTTCAGGGGGGCCTTTAATGAAATACAGAAGGTCCTTGCAGTAAAAGGTCCCGCCAGGGATACGGCCCTTTTTTACATGGGGCTTTTCTTTGCGCATTACGGCAACCCCGAAAAAGATTACGCGAAGTCCATCGGTTATCTGGGGCAGCTCATAAGGGAATACCCCCAGAGTCCCTGGCTTGAGCAGGCGAAGATAATGGTTGACGTAATTAATGTAATCGAGAAGGCAAAACAGATCGATATCGAGATTGAACGAAAGAAAAAAGAATTGGCGAGATAGGAAGGCATATTGACAGGAAAAATATTAGTGGTGGACGATGACAGTAATCTCCTCGAAGTTTTGGGGATGAGGCTCGAATCCTCGGGCTACGAGGTCGTTACTGCCCTTAATGACGTGAATGCCGTTGCAGCGCTTAAAGAGAGTCCTTTTGACCTTGGCATTATCGACCTGCAGCTTGGCGAAAGGGACGGGATATCCCTTATGAAGGAAGTGCATCAGATACGCCCCGATATCCCGGTCATAATCCTTACCGCATACGGCAGCATTGAGAGCGCTGTGGAAGCAATGAAAAACGGGGCCTTCAGCTACCTGACCAAACCCTTTGATCCCCGGGAGCTGCTGCTGCAGATTGAAAAGGCGCTTGAGAACCGCAAACTCGTTTCGGAGATCAAGCGACTTAAGGGGCTTCTGGAGTCGCAGTATGAGTTTTCAAATATCATCGCAAAGAGTGAAAAGATGAAGGCTGTTCTTGGACTGGTATCGCGCATCGCGGCAGCGGACTCTACGGTATATATTCACGGAGAAAGCGGCACGGGCAAGGAACTGATCGCCAGGGCCATACATCTTGCAAGCGACAGGAAGGACAAACCTTTTGTGGCCATAAATTGCGCCGCGATCCCGGAAACTCTGCTGGAGAGTGAACTCTTCGGCTATGAAAAGGGTGCTTTTACCGGCGCCATGCAAAGTACGAAAGGACTGTTTACCCAGGCCCACAAAGGTACACTTTTTTTGGACGAAATAGGGAATATGCCCATTTCGCTCCAGAAAAAAAGCCTTCGTGTTTTGCAGGAAAGGCAGTTCTATCCCGTAGGAGGCAACAAACCGGTTGAAGTGGACATCAGGCTTATTGTCGCCACTAATCTGGACCTGAAAAAAGAGGCCCAGGAGGGCCGTTTCCGTGAGGACCTTTTTTACAGGGTCCACGTTATTCCGGTCCTTCTTCCGCCCCTGAGGGAAAGAAAAGAGGACATCCCGCATTTGGTCGCTTATTTTCTCGAAGGGTTCAACGAGAAGATGAAAAAAAATGTTAAAGGCCTGACTCCCTCGGCGATGCAGAAACTCATGCTTTACAATTGGCCGGGGAACGTCCGGGAATTGCAAAACACTATTGAGTTTGCGATGGCGATGACCCGGGATGACGTCATTACTGAAGACCTTATTCTTCAGGCCGGCGGTCTCATTCAGGCGCAGGAAAAATTAAGTCCCCTCAAGGACGCCAAGGCCGCCTTTGAAAAGAGCTATCTTATTCACATGCTTGAGCATACGAGGGGTAATATCAGCAAGGCCTCGGAACTGGCAGGGAAATACAGGGCCGATTTCTATAACCTCATCAAGAAATATAAATTGAAGCCGGAAAATTTCAAAGATTGATCCTCCGCATTACAGTTAACCCACATTATTTATAAATTGTGCTATCAGAGAAGGCATGACTCAAAAATATCTTCTCTGGATTTAAGAATAATGTGGATTAACCACATGCCCCTGCTGTCTGTATTGGCCTTCTTATCGAAGTAAAAACCATACAAAATCCTTTACTGTTGCATGTCCCGCCAATCCGGAATTTTTCACCTTACCTATTGGCAAGTTTTTTGCTTTAATTGCAACGCGAAGATTTTCCGGGAAAGGATGCGATTTTTGAATTTTAAATATAAAGGCTTATATGCCGGGTTAATTTGCTGTCTGATTATATACACGTCGCCACTCTTTGCGGGCAGTCTTGAGCTTTCATGGGACGCCCCGACAAAGAACGCAGATGGCGGACCGCTTACAGATCTTGCCGGTTTTAAAATCTATTATGGCACCGCCTCGCTCAGCTACAGTAATTCCATAGATGTCGGCATGATGACGGTTTATCAAGTCAACAAACTGACGGAAGGTGTTTCTTATTACTTTTCGGTTACAGCATATGACACGTCAGGAAACGAGA
Source organism: Nitrospiraceae bacterium (assembly GCA_003599275.1). Taxonomy (GTDB): domain Bacteria; phylum Nitrospirota; class Thermodesulfovibrionia; order UBA6902; family UBA6902; genus SURF-23. The sequence goes on from QZJG01000034.1 coordinate 20,206, forward strand.
GCGGATATTCAAATGAGACAAGTTATAAGATATTGCCGGTCCCTGTTGCTCCGGAGATATCCGTAACGGACCAGGCTGCGCCTGTTGATGATCTGCAAATGCCTTTTGGAGATATAACAGTCGGTGCACCATCCGTACAGACAGTGACGATATCAAATAACGGCAATGCAGACCTCTTAATAGGTGATATCGCCCTGTCGGACCGCCTGATGTCTCCGTTCGGAATACTCAACGACAACTGTTCGGGGCATACACTGGGCCCGTCGTCTGCATGTACGCTGACGGTCGATTTTACTCCAACGGCTACGGGACCATTCAGCGACTCGTTTGACATTCCTTCCAGTGATACAGATGAAAATACGGTTACGGTCAGCCTGAACGGCAGAGGAGTTTCCGTGCCTGTTCCTGACATTGCAATTACCGATTCCACAGACCCGGTATACGATCTGAACATCTCTTTCGGAGATATAACAGAGGGTCTCTCTTCAGTGCAATCGGTAACTCTTACAAACAGCGGCAACGCAGACCTTATAATAGGTGATATTGCACTGTCGGACTACCTGATGTCTCCGTTCGGCATACTTAACGACAATTGTTCGGGACGCACTCTGGGCCCGTCGTCCGCATGTACGTTTGCGGTAGGTTTTTCACCGGCAACTACGGGCACATTCAACGATACATTCGATGTCCCTTCAAACGATCCTGACGGCGCCCCCGCAACAATAACGGTCGGTGGAAGAGGGCTTTCATCACTTTCCCTCAATCCGCCTTCCATGCCCCGCCTTGTTTTCCCCGCAAACTATCAGAAGGACCTTGCGACGACAGTGGGATTCAGATGGGAAAAATCAGAGGACCCCGACAGGGAAACCGTGAGTTATGACCTTTATATATGTGAAGACGAGAATTTCACAACAGGATGTATTGTAAGAACGGATATAGCTTATAAAGTTGACAGCATTTACTATGCGGACATGGCAGGTTACTGGGCGGTATCGTTTTTGTCCGGAATAGTGTTCCTGTTTTTTTCACCGGGCAGAAACAAAATATATTTGACCATATTGATAATGGTCATGACAGTGCTGCTTTTAGTGTCATGCGGCGGCGGAGGAGGTTCCGGAGGGGGCGGTGGAATAAATACATACGGAAGCGCTACCGATACATCTTATGACGAGGTCTCTCAGACGGTATCAGGGCTCCAGGGTAACGCTGTATATTTTTGGAGGGTGACAGCCAAAGACGGTGAGGGAGGAGAAGCTGTCAGCAGTATATGGAGATTTCAGACGCACTGATTTGAGTGAAGATTTTAAACAACCGCAGCATATTCCGCGTTTAAGTCAGGCATACGTTTTTTATACCCCGAAGTTACAGGACCTGTTTTGAATTTTCTTTAAAACGGGTGATTCATGTCACATTCTTCCGGCATTTTTTTTATCTATCATTAATTAAGAGAAAATGAAGGGTAAGGAGAGAGATATGATGAGGAACTTAAAAAAACATCGGTTAGTCATCGGTCTAATATTCTGCCTTATATTACTGCCTGGATCCGGTCTTTGGGCCGGGAGCGCCAATCTTTCATGGGGGGAGCCTACTACAAACGTTGATGAAACGCCTCTTACCGACCTGTTCGGTTACAAAATATATTACGGCACCACCTCCGGCACTTATTCCTACAATATAGACATCGGCAATGTTACATCATATGAGGTCACAGATCTGACGGATGGGACAATCTATTATTTTGCGGTAACAGCATACGATACATCGGGGAATGAAAGCGGGTATTCCGGTGAGGTGAGTAAAACGCTGCCTCTGCCTTCCAGTCCCCCGGTTGCCGACCCGGGCGGACCTTACACCGGTATTGAAGGACAAGCTTTGACCTTTAACGGTTCCGCTTCCAGCGATCCTGACGGGATTATCTCACTTTACGAATGGGACGTAAATAATGACGGCATATATGACTACAGCTCCTCTTCTCCGACAGGCAGCCATATTTACGCGCAACAGGGTATATATACGGTTGCACTGAGAGTGACGGACAATTTTGATAAAACCGATGTGGCAACTGCTACAGTCACTGTATCGGATACGGCGCCTGCAGCCGGTTTCACAGGGTCTCCTACAAGCGGAGCAGCGCCTCTTGCGGTCAATTTCACAAATACCTCCACAGGCTATGACCTTCTTTTAACATATGCATGGGATTTCGATAACAACGGGACTACAGATTCGACCCTTCCGAATCCATCATATGTATATGGTAGTGAAGGGACTTATTCAGTAAAACTGACGGTTACAGACTCTGACGGAAGCGCAACGAGCTTTGCAAGCACGAATTATGTGACGGTCAGGAATGATAATAAAACCATCGGCTGTTCTGAAGGAGGAGTTGTAGAGTGCATCGAGAGGCTGGATGGTGGCAGTGACGGCAACAATCTTGTCAACAAAAAGCCAAAGCTGAACCTGGGTTTTAAATTCAGAGTGACCGTAACAGATACAACAGGCGTCCCTCCCCGATATGTAAGACTATTTATGTCTCAGAGGAGCAATCCTTCTGAGGGAGACTTTTATTACTATGATATGCTTTGCAGCGGGGACTATACTTCAGGCGCATCATGCACATACGCAACAAAACTCGGCCCTGCCGCAGTCCATAAATATTACTTCGAGAGCAGTATGTCCGACGGCACAACTTTGAGATATCCTGTTGCAGGCTATATAACAGGCCCTGCGACCTATCTGCTTAGCGGATACAATCTCGTTGGTTTGCCGAGAGACATCGGTATGAGCAGTCTGACCTCCAACACCGCCTTCGGCACTTCACTGGCATACAGGTGGGATGCGGAAGCCGAATACTACTCGGCGATAACGGCCTCCGAGACTGTAAGGACAGGTGAAGGATATTTTATTTACAGGCAGACCAACTATCTGCCTGAGCTTGCGGCATATGCTGAAATACAGGATGAGACATTCACATACGGGCTAAGACACGGATGGAACATTATCAGCAACCCGTATTCCGGGAATGTAGCGCTTTCAGATGTAAAGGTCCGTAAGGGCGAAGACACACCTGTGACATGGACGCAGGCAGCATCAACCGGCTGGCTTACAAACGCAATCTACTTTTTGAACGGAAAAGACTGGGGCAATACCTACGGCTTTGAATCGGCGCCATCAGCCCAGATTGTGCCCTGGGTGGGTTATTGGATATATCTGAATGCATCTGATGACACTTACTATCTTGTGATAACCAGACCGGAAAACAGGAGGTAATCAATATGATAAAAAAGTCCGTTATTGCGCTGGCAGCACTATTGATAATGAATGTAAACATATCGGAAGCCGAAGACAAATGGGAGATAGACATTAAAGCGAACCTTAACAATGCTGAAAACATACTTACAATAGGAACAAGTCCCGACGCGAGTGACGGGCCCGACGGAGGATACGATGTGCCTGCCCTGCTTTCAGGCGATATCCGGGCTTACCTGAAAATAGAAGATAAACAATACTGGAAAGACATAAAAGGATCAGACGGCATGTCCCTTAAGACATGGACCTTTTCAGTGGAGTCCAATATTCTGAGACAGACAGTAAAACTCAAATGGACTACATCGGCCATTCCCACTGATACAAATTTATTTCTGATGGATAAAGTAACTGGTAAAACCGTGGATATGAAAAACACCGCTTCCATCCAGTATAAAAATACCGGTAGCAGAGAGTTTTTAATCGAGATGCGCATACGATAAGCGGTTGTCCAGAGCTCCTGAAGAGAACATCCAGCCTGCCCACAGTACCTTTGCGGTTTTATGGTAAAATACGTTGCTTTTATCTCTGCATTCGAGGAGGCTTGATGGTCCCGGAACTTAAATATGACGAAAAAGGACTCATTCCGGCAATAATACAGGACATTAATAATAATGAAGTGTTGATGATGGCGTATATGAATAAGATTTCTCTCGAGAAAACTATCAAGACGCGCAGGACCCATTTCTGGAGCAGGTCCAGGCAAAAATACTGGATGAAGGGGGAGACATCGGGCAATGTTCAAATTGTCAAGGAAATCTTTTATGACTGTGATGAAGATACCCTTCTTATAAAGGTTGAACAATCCGGTCCGGGGGCCTGCCACACCGGCAACAGGACGTGTTTTTACAGAACTATCGTATAGAGTTTCCACAGGCTTAAAAGGGGGGGCATATGAAATTGGGCGAAAAAGGCGAGGGGCTTGCTGCAGCATTTCTCAGGAAAAGGGGATACAGAATAATTGAGCAAAACTACAAAACCAATATCGGGGAGATAGACATCATAGCCCTTGATGGGGATGTGCTTGTCTTCCTGGAGGTCAAGACACGGGAGAGTATTGAATTCGGACTGCCGTTTGAATCGGTGAATTTCAGGAAAAGACGCAAGATCGCAAATGTGGCATTATCATATCTCAAAAGATTTGCCGACCTTCCACAGTGCAGATTCGACGTCGTGAGTATTTGTTACAATAACGGCAAATCTGAATTTGAGCTGATAAAAGACGCCTTCGAGGTGTAGATATAGTGGTTAGCTGTTTGGTCTCTGTTTGTCAGGATACAAAATACACCGATTTTCATGCTTAGAATTTGTTGTGTTGATTATGGTATTATTCATGCACGGGGCGTAGCGCAGCCCGGTAGCGCACACGGTTCGGGACCGTGGAGTCGGAGGTTCAAATCCTCTCGCCCCGATTAGTTTTGGTTATTTGGCAACGTTATACTATGAAAGGTCACAGCAGTCCTGCCCTTTCCATAATTGTCGGCACCTTGTCTTCCATTCCTATCGCCATGATATGAACACCGTCGCAGATTTTCTCGTCCTTCAACTGCTTAATATGCCGGGCCGCGATGTTCAGTCCTGTATCAAGCACCTTTTCTTTCCCTGCGGCCTTGAGCTCATCAATTAAGTTCTGAGGCACCTTGATCCCGGGCACAAAATTGTTCATGAAGTTTGCCATTCCTGCGCTCTTAAGGACAACGATACCGGCCATAATTTTTACATTGAACCGCCTTGCGTGCGCCATAAAGGTCTTGAATTTTTCAATGTCATAGATCGCCTGTGTCTGGAAGAATTTTGCACCTGCATTCACCTTCTTCTCGAACTTCATGAGCTGCGGCTCTATCGGGTTCGATTCCGGCGTTACGACAGCTCCCTGGAAATAATCGGTCGCGCCTTTCAAATCATTGCCGGACATGTCCTTTCCGTTATTCATCCCGTCAACGATCTTCAGAAGCTGGACGGATTCCACGTCATAAACAGGCTTTGCCTGTTTATGGTCTCCCGCTGAGACATGGTCTCCGGTCATGCAGAGGACATTTCTTATTCCAAGAACATAAGCGCCAAGAAGGTCTGCCTGAAGCCCGATCCTGTTTCTGTCGCGGCAGGTCATTTGCAATATCGGTTCAAGCCCGTTTTCCATTGCCAGCTTGCATACCGCAATGGAGGAGATCCTCATGACGGCAGACTGGTTGTCGGTGATATTCGCCGCGTCTATCTTGCCCCGTAAAATTTCCATGTGGTGGAGCATCTCTTTTATGTCAGTGCCCTTGGGAGGGCCTATTTCCGCTGTAACTGTGAATTTGCCTGAGTTGAGTGTATCTCTAAAGCTCACTTTTTCTTTTCCTCCTTTGCTCTGGCGACCAATGCGCGGGGCTTCTGGCTCTTCGACCAGTCTTTTGCCTCCATGGTTTTTTTCATATCATCAAGCCGGTTGATTTTATTCAGCCTCTCATAAATCCGCACCCAGCAGCACGGTATATCAGGGCTGACTTCACATTTTCCTTCATTGGTCCCGCCGCAGGGGCCGTTAAGAAGGCCCTTGGGACACGAGGTCACCGGGCATATGCCTCCTGTCTCATCGAGGATGCATTCGCCGCATAATGAACATCTTTCGTCGAACATCTGATAGCGGGTCATATTTGCGAGGAACATTGTATCGTTGGATTGATACACAGGTTTGTCAGGGAATATCTCGACGGCGGCCTGTGTTCCCGCGCCGCAGGACATCACAATGACAACGTCCGTTTTATCAAGCTGCTCCTTAAACGGCTTAAGCTCGACCTTTGTGCCTAACACCTGACAGCCGGTCTTGGCCCTGAAGGTCCCTGTTACGGTCTTGCCTTCCTTCTCCAGCGTTTCTTTCAGTTCTGCAAGCTCAGGCTCTCCGCCGGTGCCGCAAAGAGACGCGCATTCGGAGCATCCGACGAGGAAGAAGCTTTTGTAGTCCTTTATGTTCTCGAGAAGGTCTTTGAATTCTCTTTTCTTTGTTGCAATCATTTTGCTCTCTCCTTTGGGTAGTCAGTAGTTAGTAGTGGGTAGAGAGTAGAGAGATTAGTTCTAACCTTTTTTCTCCCTACTACCAACTACTAACTACTTTTCTTATTTTACTCCCGCATGTATTTTAGCCGATTTGACGGTGTTTTTCATAAGCATGGTGATGGTCATCGGCCCGACGCCTCCGGGCACAGGGGTAATGGCCCCGGCAATTTCTTTTGCCGCATCGAAGTCCACGTCGCCCTTGAGTATGGGGACCATCTTTCCGGTCTTCTCGCTCTTCTTTTCGCCGACACGGTTGACGCCGACGTCAATTACACAGGAGCCCGGTTTGATCCATTCAGGTTTTACGAGGCCGGGGACCCCCGCAGCCACTATGAGAATGTCGGCGCGTTTGCAGTGGGCTTCAAGATTTTTCGTCCCTGTATGAACGACAGTCACTGTGGAATTTGCGCCTTTTCCTTTCTGAAGCATGATCATAGCGATAGGTTTGCCGACAATATTCGAGCGTCCTACCACTACGACCTCTGCGCCGTTGGTATCAAAACCGGAGCGCACAATCAATTCCTGGATCCCGGCCGGGGTGCATGGAAGGAACTTTACTTCGTTGCCGCCTATCATCAGACGTCCGACATTGACGGGGTGAAAGCCGTCTACGTCCTTGTCAGGGTCTATGGCGTTGAGCACCTTCTTCTCATCAATCTGCTTTGGAAGCGGAAGCTGCACAAGGATGCCGTGTATCTTCGGGTCCTGATTATATTTATCAATGAGCTTCAGCAGGTCAGCCTCGGAGATATTGTCAGGTTGATCATCCTGAATTGAATTGAATCCAATCTCATGCGCGGTCTTTTGTTTGGCGGTAACATAGCTGATGGATGCCGGATTTTTACCTACAAGTATTGTGACAAGTCCGGGCACGACCCCATGTTTTTCCTTCAGCTCGGTGACCTCTTTTTTTAACTCTTCCCTGATTTGCGTGGCAACCTCGGTGCCGCTGATAATTTTTGCAGACATGTTCTTCCTCCTTTGAATAAAGTAGTAGTTAGAGATAGTTGTCAGTAGAAGGAAACAAGCAGTCAGGTGAAAAATCCTCTAACTACCGACTCCCAACTTCTGACTACAATATCAATCCCTTCTTTTTATAAGTTCCAGCAATTCCATCCTGGTCGATTCTTTCGTCCGGAAAATTCCTCTTACTGCAGATGTTATCGTCCTTGCATTCGGCTTTTTAATTCCCCTCATGGACAGGCATAAATGTTCGGCGTCTATGATGACCATTGCGCCTTTGGGTTTCAATTTATCCATTATCGTGTCTGCAAGTTGTGTGGTCAGGCGCTCCTGCACCTGCGGCCTTTTTGCGAACATCTCGACCGCCTTTGCAAGCTCGCTCAGACCGACGATCTTCCCGCCTGACGGGATGTACGCGACATGCGCCTTTCCGATAAACGGCAGGAGATGGTGCTCACACACGGAGTAAAAAGGAATATCTTTCAGAAGGACCATTTCATCATGGCTTTCACCTTCGATGGGTTTAAGAAGTTCCTCTGTCGGGGTTTCGAGTCCGGCGAAGATTTCCTCATACAGTTTCACAATGCGCAGAGGTGTATCCTTTAACCCGGCCCTCTCAGGGTCTTCGCCGATGCCTTCGAGTATGAGTCTTACGCCTTTTTCAATTTTCTTTCTGTCCATGGTTTGAAAATAAACGGTAGTTAGTAGTTAGTAGTTAGTAGTTAGGCTAACTACCACCTACCATCTACTAACTACCGTTTTTTATTTCCGCCTGCAATCTATCGTCCTCTTCTCCGTTATTATCTTATCCATCTTCACATCGTGCTCTTCACCTGGAACCTTTGACACAATCTGTTCCTCAAACGCAAGCGCTATAAGCACCGGTTGGGTGGTAGTTTTTTTTACTGACCCCTGACCCTTGACCCGTGGCCCCTTCTGTAACAGCCGGTCATAATATCCTGCGCCGTATCCAAGCCTGTTTCCGTGGATATCAAATCCCACCCCCGGGATGATCACGAGGTCCACATTGCTTAAAAGTGTTTTATTCCTCTTAACGGCTTTCGGCTCCGGGATCCCCATGTAACCTGCTTCCAGTCCGGTAATATTGTCTATTTTAAAAAGCCGTAATATTTTATTTTTCTGATCGACCCTCGGCAGGACCACGGTCTTTTTTAATCGCAGCGCCTGCTGTATGCAGGGAAAAGTCGCCACTTCGCTTTTAAACGACGCGTATAACAGTATGTTTTCCGCATATCTGAAAGCAAACGTCGCGTACAGCCTTTCCCTTATGGCAGCTTCCTTTTCCGTTTTTGTGTCAGGTCCAATGCTGTCTCTTGCCTCTAAAAGTTTTTTCCTGAGTTCTTTTTTCAAATGAGTTTTTCCAGGTTCTTCTTTATTGTCAGCGCTTCATCGAGTGTTTGCCGTGAGGCCTTGTAAGACGGCAGACCATTGATATCGGCTTCCATGATGCTTTCATTAAATCTTATCTGTCCTAAGAATTCCATGTCGCCGATGCTGCTTTTAATAAAGAGGACATCTTCATCTTTTCTCACTTTATTGGCGACTACGAATACCCGTTTAATGCCGAGTCCCTTTGCAAGGCCTTTGACCGCTGCCGCCGTTTGAATGCTCCTCTGTCCGGGCTCAACAACAACTATGAATGCATCCACTCCTTCCGCAGTCCCCCGTGTGAGATGTTCGATCCCAGCTTCCATATCGACTATGACTACCTCGTCTCTTTCAACAATGAGATGCTTCAGAAGTCTTCTCAATAATGTATGCTCAGGGCAGTAACAGCCTGATGCCGCAAACTTCGATTTGCCCATTATCAGAAGGGTAGTATTGTCCAACTTGTAGCCGAAGCCTTCGGGTATGTCGTCAACCTTCGGGTTGATCCTGAATATCCCTCCGCTGGTCCCGGGTTTGGCGCCTGTCCTTTCTTCAACCAGGTCCGCCATCTCGGCAATGGGTCTTATTTTCTCTATTTCGTTTTTTGTTATGCCGAGAGCGGACGCAAAATTTGCGTCAGGGTCTGCGTCAACCGCGATAACTTTTTTGCCTTCAGAGGCATATATATGGCTTAAAAGCGCGGAAACCGTGGTTTTCCCTACGCCGCCTTTTCCAGTGACTGCTATTTTCAAAGCTACTTCTTCTTTCGGGCCGGTTTCTTAACAGACTTTTTAGCGGTCCCGGCAGCCTTCTTTTTGACCGCTCCTTTTTCTTTCAGCACAGCATGTGCCGCTGCGAAGCGCGCGATAGGCACTCTGAAGGGTGAGCAACTGACATAGTTAAGCCCTATCTTGTGGCAAAACTCAACGGACTTCGGCTCTCCTCCGTGTTCGCCGCAGATGCCCATCTTGAGGTCCTTTTTGACGGCCCTTCCTTTTTCAACAGCCATCCTCATCAACGCCCCGACGCCCTCGGTGTCAATAGTGACAAACGGGTCTTCGGTGAGTATCCTGTGCTCAACATAAAACGGCAGGAACCTCCCGGCGTCGTCTCTTGAAAGACCGTAGGTTGTCTGTGTAAGGTCGTTTGTGCCGAATGAATAGAAGTCCGCAATCGCCGCAATCTGGTCTGACGTTACACAGGCGCGCGGTAATTCAATCATAGTGCCGACGGTGTACGGGACTTTTACCTTATATTCCTTTTGCACCCGGTCTGCAACTGATATGACAACATCCTTCATGGCCTCAAGCTCTTTGACATGCCCTACAAGAGGGATCATTATTTCAGGGATGACCTTCACCTTTTCTTTTGCAAGCTCGCACGCAGCCTCCATTATGGCCTGCGCCTGCATCCCGTAAATCTCCGGGAATGTCACGCCGAGGCGGCAGCCTCTGTGCCCTAACATCGGGTTGAATTCATGGAGGGACTGGTTTTTTGCATTCAATTTGTCAAACGGGACTCCCATTTCATTTGCAAGCTCGCGCAGGTCATTGTCGGAGTGCGGGAGGAATTCATGCAGAGGCGGGTCCAGCAGCCTTATTGTGACAGGCAATCCTTTCATCGCCCTGAAGATGCCGCTGAAATCCCCTTTCTGAAAGGGAAGGAGTTTTGCAAGCGCCTTCTGTCTTCCTTCAAGCGTGTCGGAGAGTATCATCTCACGCACCGCCCTGATCCTGTCGGGACCGAAGAACATATGCTCTGTTCTGCAAAGCCCGATGCCTTCCGCTCCATAGTTTCTGGCTATTTCGGAATCCTGCGGTGTATCGGCGTTGGTCCTGACCTTCAGCGTCCTGATCTGGTCAGCCCATTTCATCAGCTCCTTGTACCATAGATTATGTTCGGGGTCGGCGGCAAGAAGACCGAGCTTGCCTTCATATACGCGTCCCTTTGTTCCATTCAATGTGATCCAGTCACCTTCTCTTACAAGCCTGTCGTTGACGTGGATCTCTTTTTTTCGTGCATCTATCTGGAGCTCGGAGCAGCCTACGATACAGCATTTGCCCCAGCCCCTTGCAACCAGCGCCGCATGGCTTGTCATGCCGCCTTTTGCAGTCAAAATCGCTTCTGCAGCATGCATTCCGTGGACGTCTTCGGGAGAGGTCTCGCTTCTGACGAGAATTACTTTTTCTCCACCTTTTGCCCATGCCTCAGCGTCATCGGCGGTGAATACGACCCTGCCTACTGCTCCGCCGGGACCTGCGGGAAGTCCCTTTGCAAGTTGAGCAGCGCCTTTCTCGGCAACCGGGTCCACGCTCGGATGGAGAAGCTCGTCAATCTGGTCCGGCTTGACGCGAATCACGGCAGTCTCTCTTGAGATAAGTTTCTGCTTTGCCATTTCAACCGCCATGCGGATGGCGGCCTGACCGTTTCGTTTTCCGACCCTCGTCTGCAGCATCCAGAGTTTTCCGTCTTCAATGGTGAATTCCAGATCCTGCATATCGGTGTAGTGCTTTTCGAGTCTCTTTTGATATGAGTACAGTTCCTTATATAATTTGGACATGGCCTCTTCGAGAGAAGGCAGGTGTCTTGTGTCTTCCGTCTTACCGGCTTTGTTTACAGGATTAGGCGTTCTGATGCCTGCTACAACGTCTTCACCCTGCGCATTGGGCAGCCATTCGCCGAAGAACATGTCCTCGCCGGTAGCCGGGTTCCGCGTGAATGCGACGCCGGTAGCGGAAGTGTCCCCGGTGTTGCCGAATACCATTGACTGGACATTGACTGCTGTTCCCCACTCGCCGGGAATGCCTTCGATCTTGCGGTATGAAATAGCGCGTTTGCCCATCCAGGACTGGAAGACCGCGCCGATGCCGCCCCACAACTGCTCCATCGGATTGTCCGGGAATTCCCTGTGCAGGGTATTCCTGATTATTTCTTTGAAGTTATCGCACAACTGTTTCAAATCTTCAACAGTCATATCAGTGTCGTGTTTATAGTTCTTTGCCTTTTTTAAATTATCCATGGCGTGTTCGAGTTTGTGCCTGATGCCGTGTCCGTCTTCCGGCTCGATGCCCGCGGCTTTCTCCATAACAACATCGGAATACATCATCATGAGACGGCGGTATGCGTCGAGGACAAAACGCTCGTTATTTGTTTTCCTGATAAGTCCGGGGATTGTCTTTGTGGTAAGGCCGACATTCAAAACAGTTTCCATCATACCGGGCATCGAGCTTCTGGCCCCGGAGCGGACTGAAACGAGCAGCGGGTCTTTGGGGTCGCCGAATTTCTTGCCGATGATCTTTTCGACACTTGCAAGGGCCGTCTCAACCTGGGGTTTTAATTCTTTGGGATATTTGCGGTTATTTGCGTAGTAAAGCGTGCAGACCTCTGTGGTGATTGTAAAGCCTGGCGGGACAGGAAGTTTTAATAAGGGATGTCCCGCCATTTCGGCAAGATTAGCCCCCTTGCCGCCAAGGAGATTTTTCATGCTTGCATTTCCGTCTGCCTTACCGCCGCCGAAGAAATAGACATATTTTCTGGCCATTTTAATCCTCCCTAAATATACAGGTTAATATTGTAAAATAATATGGACTTACAGGTTTGATATTCTACACAAAATTATAGCTTAAATTCAAACAGATACAAGGTAATCATATCGGGAAGGCGAGATTGCTTCGTTCCATCGGCGATGACAGACTTTGTTCCCGGAGTTAAGCTCAAGTTTTTCCGCAGGAATTACGATAAGGAAGAACAATCGGAATAATAATATAAAAAACGCTGATATGGGACATAGATATCTTTTTATCACATTATTTCTTGTTGTCTTTTTCTCGGAAGGCGTATTGCATGCCGCCGAGCTTACCATCGGTCTCATTCCTGAGCAGAATGTTTTTAAACAGTTTAAAAGATATGAACCTCTTGGAAAGTACATTGAAAAAAGGACCGGAATAAAAATCAGGTTTTCGGCGCTTTCAAGATACGGCAACATCGTCGAAAGTTTTAGTGAGGAGAAGATGGACGGCGCCTTTTGGGGAAGTTTCACAGGGGCATTGGCAATAACAAAACTCGGCATCGAACCGGTAGCAAGGCCTGTCAATTTCACCGGGGCCTCGACATACAGCGGTTACATCTTTGTCCGGAAAGACAGCGGCATAACCGACGTTGAAAGTATGAAAGACAGTGTCTTCGCCTTTGTGGACAAGGCGACCTCGGCAGGATATATATTCCCTGTTGCGTACCTGAAAGAGCACGGCGTGAATGACATCGATGGATATTTTAAAGAACATTATTTTACAGGCAGCCATGACGCAGCGGTATATGCAGTCCTCAATGGAGAGGCCCATATAGGCTGCGCTAAAAATACGGTCATCGATTTCCTTGCAAAGGAAGACAGGCGTGTAAAGGATGATCTGGTTGTCCTTGCAAAATCTCCTGATTTTCCTTCCAACACACTTGGCCTCAGGCGGGACCTGCCTCAGGACGTTAAAAAAAAGCTGAGGCAGGTGCTTATTGATATGAATAAAGACCCCGAAGGCAGGGAAGTGCTCAGGGACTTCGGCGCAGTAAGGTTCATTGAGAGTACAAGGGCTGATTACGACCCTGTATTTAAAGTGTCTGAAAAGGCAGGCATCGATCTCCGCAATTATACATATAAAAACAGATAGAGGGTTTTTGTTTTAAATGAAAAGGAAGATCATTTATTTACTGCTCATCATCCTGGTGTCCTACACACTGAGCGCAGTAGTGTCTGCGCTCTACATAACCGATACTTCCGGGAAGATGAGCTTTCTTCTCGAAATGCACAAGGTAGATGAGCTCAAGAAGATGCTGATTATAAACGTCCAGGCCGTCCAGAACGACCTCTATTCGATAAACGCTCCTTTGACCAATAACGTTAATTCCATTGTAAGCCACATGATGAAGCTCAACGAGTCTGCCGATGTTTGCACATCCTGCCATCATTCATCCGCGACCAATGAAAAAATAATCAGGGTCCGGATGCTGTTGAAGGAATATGAGAAATCCCTGAGCGGTTACCTGACCGGATCTGCAAATACAGCGAGGATGGAAAGGCTAAAAGGCGAAGCCGCTTCACTGGGTGAGCGCATACTTTTCCTTACAAAAGACATGTCTCATGATGCAAGCGGCAATCTGCAGGCCGTAACAGCCGGCACAGTGCAAAGATTAAACATCATCAGGAATGTCCTCTTTAGCACTCTCACCGCGGTCTTTATCCTGAGCATAATTGTTGCGATAAGACTGAAGACGTTCATAACACGCCCCGTCAATGAGCTGGTCAACGCGACAAGGATAATGACTTCGGGGAATTACGACACGAAAGTTTCATATAAAGACAACACCGAATTCGGGGAGCTGGCCCGGAATTTCAACTTAATGAGTGCTGCCATAAAAGAAGGATACGAAAAAATTCAGGGGGAAATGGCGTTCCGCATACAAACGGAGGAGGCACTTGTAAAGTCCGAGAGATTTTTAAACAACATGTTTGACAGCATTCACGACCCCTTCTGCATTATCGACACCGACTACACAATAATAAGGGCCAATGAGGCATATGCAGAGACAAGAAGGACACCGGTGGAAAAACTTGTCGGCAAAAAATGTTATGAGGTCCTGCAAAACAGGCATGAGATGTGCAAAGACTGTCTTGTTGAAAAGACCCTCAGATCGAAGGACCCCTGCGCAAAAGACAAGCTTCTGGCTTTTCCCGACGGCGCAAAAATATGGCTGGAAATCTATACCTATCCTATCATTAATGAGGATGGCGTCATTACACACGTCATCGAATACAGCAGGGACATTTCGGGGCGTA
>QZJG01000028.1 GCA_003599275.1 Nitrospiraceae bacterium
CACGACCGTCGATGCGATCAAATTTTACAAAAGCGCCGGCGTCGAGATGGACCCCCAGCAGAAGGACATCCCCGACCATATAGCCGTAGAGCTGGAGTTTCTTTATTATCTGATAACAAAAGAGATTGAGGCCTATCGCGCTTCGAATAAGGAAGAGGCGCAGAAACAGCTCAACACCCAGCGGGATTTTTTAGTGCAGCACCTCGGCAAATGGATTGCGCCTTTTGCCAAAGATATGAAGGAAGGCGCCAAGAGCCCGTTTTACCAAAACCTCGCCGATTGCACAGTGACGTTCGTCAAGTCCGACATGGAATACCTCAAAAACGTCCTCGGAGGCGGGGGAAATTAGAGAGAAAGGGTGTAGGGGGTAGGGTGTAGGGTAGTGCTTAAGAACAAAATAATCGGTAAACTCTCGGCCAGCGCCGAAAACATCATTGTCCGCAGCTCGCATTGTTCCCGTATGCGCTTTAATCAGAACCGGTGCAGCAAATGCGCCGACCGCTGTCCCCATGCCGCCATAAACCTCGAGGGCGGATTGAGTATCGATTACGGGGCATGCACCGAATGCATGTTGTGCGTGTCGGAGTGTCCTTCCGGAGGGCTCGATCTCGACCCGAAGGACTTCTACTTTCTCCTGACAAAATTGAAAAAAGCTCCCATGCCCGTTGTGGGCTGCAAAGTCAAACCGGAGATGGACGCTCATGCACATACCTTTTGCCTCGGCTCTCTGTCCGAGGAGCGCCTGCTCATCTTTATGGTTTTGCTTGACGCCCCTGTACAGATCAACCTTACCGGGTGCGCGTCCTGTAAGAACAGGGGGATTGTCGATGTGCTGAAAAAGCGGCTGGAGGCGATTGAGCAAAAGATATCTTTAAAGGAGTCTGAAGCCCGCGACTACACCCTACCCCCTGCCCCCTACACCCTACACCCTACACCCTACACGCTACACGCTGCACGCTACACCCTAAATAAGATAACGCTTGTTGAAAATAAATCAGCATTACAATACGAGGACGTCCCGTGCGACCGCAGGGGGTTCTTTACCGCGCTGAAAAAGATCACGATGGAAAGCGCCGCGGGTTTCTTCGATAACTCCACGGAGCGCGAGAGTATGAATTATTCCGACAAGACGCTGCCTTCAGGGAGAAAGCTGCTGAATAAAGTCTACTCGGTGGTCAGCGAGAAGCCATCGAAGGGCCTGCTTGATAATTACTACTATGACGTCAAGGTTGAGGACAATTGCGATGTGTGCTTTTCCTGCACGGGGATGTGTCCTGCGGGGGCGTTAAAAAGCACGTATGATCTTCAAACCGCTACGGAAGAGCCGTCGTATCAAGGGCCTTCAAAGCTGGAGCTTTTTTTCTTTCCCTCATTATGTGTCGGCTGCGGTCTTTGTTCGGACTTTTGCATGAGCAAGTCGATAAGCGTTGTACAGGGTTTTAAAGGCGACAGCCCTTTTAAAATGAAGTGCGTAAAGACGGTGGTGATCGGTGAGGATTGATTTTTTTTATTTAATTTAATGGGAGGAATGATAATTGAAACATGTAAATGAACGTATGAATAGCGCTGTCTTTGCGTCGTTGCGGATGCTGCCCGTGCTGTTTCTTTTATTGGCGTCAGTCGTGTCTGCTGCAGACGAGCCGCCTGCGGCAAGGGCCAAAGTAAACGGCGTCCCTATACCTTTAAGCGAGATACAGGAAGAGGTGCAAAGGGTCATCCCGCGAACGCTGTTTCACAGGAACGTATCTCCCGAAAAGATGGAGGTATTCATGAAAGACGCAGTGGAGAAGCTTATTGACCGGGAGCTTCAGTTCCAGGAAGCCAAGGCGCAGGGTCTGAAGGCGGACAGGAAGCAGATAAAGAACAAGCTTGAGGAGATAAAAGATAAATTCAAGTCCGGCAAAGCCTTTAAAGAGGCCCTCAAAAAAAGCAAATTGACCATAAAAGATTTAGAGGCGCGGATAGAGAAGGCCTTCCTTATAGAAAAAATTTTCCAGAAGGAAGTGGAAGAGAAGATCAAGGCGACTGATGAGGAAGCAAAGGCGCACTATGGAAAAAACGTCCAGAGGTACGTGGAAATGGAGCAGATCAGGATGCGGCATATAATGATCGGCTTCTCAAACTCGCCGGTTGAGGACGGTCCGGAAAAGGAAAAGACAAAAAATACGAAGACCAAAGAGGAAGCCAGGGCCAAAGCTGAGGAGCTGTTAGCGAAAATTAAAGACGGTGGAGACTTCGCTGCTATTGCTTATGAATCTTCCGAGGACCCCTACAGGGTCAAAGGCGGGGACCTCGGATATATTCACAAGGGCCGGATAATGCCTGAGATCGAGCAAGTCGCCTTCGGCCTGAAGAACGGGGAAGTAATGGGCCCGGTAGAGACCCCGGAAGGCTTTTACATAATAAAAGTGGAAGACCACAAGCAGGAGAGACAGCTTACTTTTGATGAGGCAAAGGACAAGATAAAAATGGAACTGGAGCAGGAAAAGAGGGAAGCAAGAAACAAAGAGTGGCTCAGCGCCTTGAGGGGCAAGGCAAAAATAGAGTATGTGGAACAACAGGGTGCAGGTCATTGAAATTTTACCATGGAAAATTTTAAAGTATTAAGCGCATTAGCGCAATCATTATACCGAACAGCCTTCAGACTTGATATTCTATATTGACTGATAACACCGACTTGACCGGGAGTAATTCAGGAGGATAAAAATTATGCGGACCTTTATTAGACTCATTAACCTGCGGAACCTGTTTTTTCTTTCAGGACTGTTTTGTTTCCTGCTTTTAACTTTTGGACCTTTCAACCCGCGGGCTTCTTTTGCCCAGCAGCCTGATTGCCTGATGTGTCATGAGCCTCTCTCCAAAGAGAAGGTCGTGCATGCAGCAGTGCAGATGGGATGTCCGACCTGCCATGCGGCAATAGACGCCAATGACATACCCCATAAGAAAACAAACAATGTAGCAAAGGGGTTGTCCCAGGACCAGCCCGATATCTGCTATGGCTGCCACGACAAATCAATCTTTACACAAAGCAGCCTGCATCCGGCATTGGGCATGGGCTGCACGAGCTGTCATAATCCGCATTCTTCCCCAAATGCCAAACTGCTTTCCTCGGACCAGCCCGATATCTGCTATGGCTGCCACGATAAATCAATCTTTACACAAAGCAACCTGCATCCGGCATTGGGCATGGGCTGCACGAGCTGTCATAATCCGCATTCTTCCAAAAACGCCAAACTGCTTGCCTCGGACCAACCCGATATCTGCTATGGTTGCCATGATAAATCCATGTTCTCAAAAAAGACGGTCCATGCCGCTCTAAGCATGGGCTGCACGAGCTGTCATAATCCGCATTCTTCCAAAAACGGCAAACTGCTTGCCGCAGAGCCTCCTGATCTATGCTACAACTGCCATGATAAAACGAAATTCGACGGCAAGACAGTCCATCCTCCCGTAATGGGCGGCATGTGCACGGGCTGTCATAATCCACATTCGACAGATGCCGAAAAGCTCCTTCTGGCGACGCCGCCGGCCCTATGCTTCAACTGCCACGACAAGGCGACTTTCGAGCAGAGAAAGCCCCATGTGCCGGTTGCAGCGGGCATGTGCATGACGTGCCATGAAGCTCATATGAGCAATGAGTTAGCGCTTCTTGCAAAACCCATGTTTCAGCTCTGCACGGCTTGCCACTCTACCCAGGCATCCGGTACGCACGTGCTGTCGGGACTCAGGGGGTCTCACCCGATAAAACAGGGTACGCCTGATCCAAGCAGGAAGGGAAGGGACATGGGCTGCTCAAGCTGTCACAACCCGCATGGGTCAGATTTCGATAACCTGTTCTATATGCAGGGTATCTGCAAGAAGTGCCATAAGTATTAGGGTGTAGGGATTAGGGTGTAGGGGGCAGGGAGTAGTAGAAAAAAACGGGGGGGACTGAATGGATAAAGTTAAAAGCTATAAGGACTTGATTGTATATCAAAAGGCTTATAAACTTACACTTATGCTTTATAACATAACGAAAAATTTTCCGGACACAGAGAGATACGGATTAACCTCGCAGGTCAAAAGGTGTTGTGTCTCTATTCCTTCTAACATTGCCGAAGGTTACAGGAGAGGGAATAGGGAATATGTTCAGTTTCTAAAGATTGCATATGGTTCATGTGCAGAGCTTGAGACACAACTGTCATTGTCAAAAGATTTAGGATTTGTTTCCGATAAAGAAAAATTTGAGCATGTTTACTCATTGCAGGAGGAAGTCTCAAGAATGCTCGGAACAATTATCCGTAAAATTAAAAATGGAGAAAACAAATGAAGCTACGCCCTACAACCCCCTACTCCCTCCCCCCTCCCCCCTCCCTTTTGCTGTTACTGGTTCTCCTTGCTGTGTTACTGGCCGGCTGCGCTGCCCCTCCCACTAAGCCGGTGGGCGAATACTTCTGGCCGCCCAAGCCTGAAACTCCGAGGATAAAGTGGCTCACCCAGTGGTCCAACCGGTATGACTTCGGAGCGCCCAATCCGATAATTTCTTTTTTCATAGGGGAAGAAAGGACGGAGACCCTCAGGAGGCCGACTTCGGTTGTGGCCGATTCAGCGGGGAGTATTTATGTCGCTGATGGAGAGCAGGGTTTGGTGTTTGTATTCGACCAGGAGAAAAAAGCCCTGCGGTTCTTAGGAGAGGGAATACTTGCCGGGCCCGTCGGCGTTGCTATGGACAACAAAAGAGGGATTGTCTTTGTTTCCGACTCAAGGCTTGACAAAATATTCGGCATCGACAAAAACACGGGCAATTTATTAATGAGCATAGGGGCCCCCAAAGAGTTCAGCAACCCATCGGGAATGGTTTATGATGAAGAGAGCGAGAGGTTGTATGTTTCAGATACGCAGAACCATGCCATAAGGGTTTTTGACAGGGACGGCAAGCTGTTGCTGAAATTCGGGTCCAGGGGATTCGAGGACGGGGAATTCAACTTCCCGAGTTATCTGGCGCTGGATGCGAAAGGGAGGCTCTTCGTAGTTGATACGCTTAATTTCAGGGTCCAGATATTTGACCGTGAAGGCAAGTTCATTAATAAATTCGGCAAACTTGGAGACGCCTCCGGCACATTCACACGACCATATGGAGTGGGGGTGGATTCGGAAGGTCATGTCTATGTCGTTGACTCTGCTTTTAACAATTTCCAGATATTTGAAGAAAACGGCGGCGTCTTTCTTCTGAATATAGGAAACGCGGGGAGAAAACCGGGTGAATTCTATTTGCCGCAAGGTATGTATATAGATAAACAGGACAGGATATATATTGCGGACACGCTGAACCATCGCGTACAGGTCTTTCAGTATCTTAAAGAACAGGGTGCAGGGAATCAAGAAACAGGGAGTAAGGAGTAGGGTGTAGGGAGTAGCGTATAGCGGGTAGCGTGTAAGAATCAACTGCATTTATATACGCTACACGCTTTCTTTTCTACACACTATACGCTGTCTTTCTCACCATCCAGGCTGGCAAACGCTGTTTATGCAGTAAAGTCCCCCGGTCAATTTATGGTCGTATGTTGCAGTATCTATATGGCATGTCAGAAAACACCTCGGCTTGCCGGGGCTGTACTCCAGATAGCTTAGCTCTCCCAGAGAATTCGGGGTAACAATCCTTGTATCGAAATTGATAAGATTTTTATGGTCCGTGTTTCCATGTGCGTCGTGGCAGGCAAAACATGACGCATTGCCGAAGACCACATGCCTTTGATGGGCCGCGAAGCTTTCGTCGTCAAGTATGCTGGCCCTCCTGTGGCATTTATAACATAGCTCGTAGGCGGAAGGACTTTCCGCGCCTGATTCCATCGAATAATTTTCACTCAGTATGGCGTCATAAATAGAGCCGTGCGGCCCTTTGGGTCCCGTCTTGTCGTCATTACCATGGCAGCCGCCGCAGGTTATTATACTGGCCGTAGACAGGTCGGATGTAAGACTCGGCATATTACTGTTTTTCCCGATGGTCTCAACCGGGTGAAAAGACGCATTGCCCGCTTCAAATTTACTGGCGATATTACTTGCATCCGGGGGGAGATTGTCGCTGTCGGAATGGCATCTGTAGCAGACCTCATATTCATTCTGAGCATGTATAATGTCCTGCCCTCTTCCTGAATATCCTTTGGTCCCACGGTATGCCCTGTCGGCAGTGCTCAGATGAGGATTATGGCAGTCATAACATGATGCATGTCTGTTGGCTGAGGGCAGTCTCTCAGGGAGGCTTTCCCCCCTGACATGGTATTGAGTGGTCTGTATTACCGGGTGGCTGGACCTCTTCAATACGATGCTGTATATATCGCCCTGCGCCTCTCCCGGTATTCCGCTTTTAACGGCGCCGTGACATTTAAAACATAATTCGTCCTTCGGACGTTCAAGCATAACACTTCCGGTTGAGCCGTGGTTTCTGTGGCAGGACTGGCAGCCCTGCGGCAATTTGGACTTTGCAAGATGGGTCTCATTGAGGGCATAGGCAATGCCGCCGATCAATACAAAAATAGAGCAAATGAAAATCATCGGCAAGTAAGGAAGTTTATTTTTTGCTGTCATAAAAATACTCCTTTGTAACTGTCAAATTTCAGGGTCCGGATACCGGACTAATTCCAAATGAATAATGCCGGGCCCCTTGCCTTACGGACATCCTGACTCGCAAAGCCGGTGGCAATTGGTGCAAAGCTCTGTCGTTATATCATCATATGACCCGGGCACCCTTAAAAAGTACGGATTTGTGCCGTCATGAGCGTCGTGACATGATGAGCACTGCACGCCTACCCCTGTAGACGGACCTATTCCGTATCTGTTGCCCGTAGGCGTTAATTTAACTGGTTTTTGCGGATAACATAACTTGAAAGAAACATCATTATTAATACACTGGGTATCTTTATCACTGATTAATGACGGGTTGACCTCGATGGATACCGGGTGGTCTCCGCTGAGGTTTGTTCCCAAATAGCCGGACGAGCTTGAGGAAAGCAATCCCCCGGGCGTGAGATAGCCTGTGCCCGAGTCCTGCATACTTACGGTTGTAGCCGAGCCCCCAAGATTGACAATGGCCCCTATGGCAACCGTGCCGTCATGGCAGCTCAGGCAGAGTTTTGAATCTCCGTCAGGAGGGTTCTGGGGAGATGAAAGCAGTGTGCTCCACTCATCGATTGAGCTTGACGGCAGGATATACGATGCCTGTGACAGCGTATGGTTCCAGAGCGGAGTGGCAGCGGCCCCATGAGGGGTATGGCAAAAGACACATACACGGGTTTCAGAGGTTGCCCTTATAGGCCCCGGCCCTGAAGTCGAAAGGTTGTGTTTTGTGGTTTCCACTCCGGCGTAAACAGTATCAACGGAACAGGGAATAAGGAGCAGGGAACAGATCAAAAGCAATATAGAGAAAAGCGGGTAGGGGGTAGGGAATAGGGAATAGGGTGTAGGGTGTAGGGGGTAGGGGGTAGGGAATAGGGAATAGGGTGTAGGGAGCAGATTTTTGAAAAGCGATTTGATTGGTTTAACTGACGTTATGTTGACCATTTTAATTTGCCCTTTGGTTATATAAATTTGCCTGCAATAAAATATTGCCTCATAATTTTCCTACACCCTACGCCCTGTCCCCTTTTTATTCTTCCCCCCGTATGAACTGAAAGGCCTGCACCCTTTGGTTATAAGTATCGGCAACGTATATTGTATTTTTCTGGTCGATAAAAATCCCTGAGGGCAGATAGAACTCTCCGTATTTCTGCCCTTTTACTCCCCAGAACATCAGCAGGTCGCCCTTGCGGTTGAATATCTTCACCGTGTCCTTGATGGAGTCAACTATATAAATATTGCCCTCGGAGTCCGTTGCAATTCCTTTCGGCTTATCGAGGCTGCCGTAATCGTCTCCGAGGCTGCCCACGCTTCCCATGAATTTCCCATCTCCGTCGAGTATCTGAATTCTGAAGTTCATTGCATCGTTTACGTAGAGCATTCCCTCCTTGTCAACAGACAGGTGCGTCGGGAAATTGAACTCACCCGGCATGGAGCCATGCGCGCCGATGCTGCCTAATCGTTTCCCTTCAAGGGAATAAACATAAATCCTGTGCTCAAGGGTGTCCGACAAATATATCTTTGAATTTTTTGTATCTATCGCCATGCAGGTCGGTCTTTTAAATTCCCCCTCAAGCCGGAAAAGATATTTGCCTTTTTCATTAAACGCAAAGACCTTTTTTAATTCGGCGTCACTTATATAAATGCGTCCGCTTAAATCCGAAACTACTCCTATGGGAGATAAAAATTCTTCATCTTCTGCGCCGAAGATGTTCAGTACGTCCCGTGTTTTCAGATCGATGACCGTGACCCTGTAGGCGCCCGGGTCCGTAATGTAGAGTTTGTCCTTTGAATCATGAAAGATACTGTAAGGTCTCATCAGGACATTTGAGGCCCTCGGATCGGTAACGTCTTCCGGGACATTTCCGAGAATAAGATCGATAAGCCCCTTTTTCCTGCCTTCTTCCCTCGTGGCTATATGAGAGGCGCTCCATAGATATTGAATGCGCGGTCTTTCCGGAGGCCCGGGCCAGATAATCTGCCTCATGGCTTTTTTGTCGATATACGCCTTGGGAGGAGCGCAGGAAGTCAATACAACTGCCAGCAGCAAGCAGAAAACAGAAAGCGGAAAGCGGAAAGACAGGGCGTGTAGGGTGTAGGGAGCAGGGTGTAGGGGGTAGGGGGTAGGGTGCAGGTTTGCCCGGTAATCTTGTAGGGGCGATTCGAATCGCCCTTTTGCATGAAAATAGTTTTTCAGCAGCCTGCTAAGGAATAATACAATTTTTTTCATGCTATGAATTATAACACAATTTTCCATTTACGCCCTACGCCCTGCACCCTACGAATTGTTTTTTCTACGCCCTATACCCTGTACGCTACTTCCTGTTTTTATAAAAATCTGTTGAATCTCCTTATGAATTTAACGAAGACCCTGTTCTCAGTAGTTGTAGCTAACGGGGTCTCCGTTCTGAGATATTTATATTCGACGTCCGCTGTAATCCGTCTCAGCCACCAGCGCAGCAGCGGCCGGACCTCAATGGTTGTTTTATCATCGGATTCGTGCGTCCATGTGGAGTAAAGATTCAAAAGCATGTTCCTTCTGATGACCTTTGACATATTGCCGTTAAACGAAAGTATCTCCGTAGTCGTTGTCTGCCCGTCGTCTTTCCTGGTCTGAGCATAATTGCTGCCCAATGAAAGAGATGTCATCTGAAGGCGCCAGAAAAGGTTTGCGGAAGACGATATAATGTCTTCAGTATATGGTCCGGTAACATCGGTGACGTCCTGCATGGTATATAATGTGCTTGCGTTAAAGTTCATATTATTTTTCAGCGGCCCTGACGCCAGGACGTTGAAAATATGGACCGATTTATCGCCGTCTTCATAGGACAGAGAACTATATGAATATCCGCCCGAAGCCCGTATTTTTGTCTTTGTGGACAATTGCGTATTTATGCCGTATTCAGAGCCGTTTTCGTTCTCTCCGATAAACACGCCCCCCGAAGAACTAAACACTTTTGATATATCGAAGAAGACACTATCGCTTAAGCGCTCGGAATGACGGGTTGCGGATTTGCTCTCCCCGTATGTCAATGTCAGGGAAGAAGTGTTATTCAGTTTCGGAGAAAAGACTTTTGTATAGGCGCCCGAGGCCCTGGTCAGGTAGTGTTCGGCGCTTTCTTCAGCAATTTCGACGCTGGTATATTCAGCGCCTCCGGAAAAATAGAGCGTATCTTTATTTACAGGTTTATGCAGGCTCACACTACTGCTGAGGAACAACTGCTTTGATCTGTCGAGCTCTTCAATTTTTATGAAGTTGTTAAAGTCTGTCTTTTGCTGTGTCTCCTTGTCATAAAAACTGTAATCCGGCCTGAGTGTAAGGGTCGTCCTGTTGGATTCCGCCGTTCCTGACTGCGTATAATCTTCATAAGTAAACTGATAATGGTAGCTGTTCCTGCTTAAAATCGCCCTGAGACTGTAGAGGTCGGAAATGTTAATGTAATTACCCGAGCTGTATTCTGATTTGTCATAGTCGAAAAATATGGTGGGAAGAGGTATTGTTATTGCTTCTTTTTTATCTTTTTTGGCTGGGCCCCGCTTTATCTGTTCTTCCGGGATCGAGTATATTATTCCGATGCCGTAGTTCCTGTAGCTATAATCATTTGCATAGTCGGAATACCGTAACGTAATAGGGCCGGGGATATATTTTCTGAAACCATACCATTTGCGCGGAGGGGTTTCCAGAAAATTCATATTGAAGTCAAACCCCTTCAGGGAAGAGGCGTTTTCTTCGCTGTCTTTCTGCCGTGTATAGGAAACAGATGTATTGTAATTGACCAGTCTCGGGTCAATTATATAGCTTCTGAGGCCGAGGCTGTAATTCTGGGAAAATTCCCTGAATTCGGAAACATCCTCGCCCCAAACCTGTTCATAATCGAATTCAACGGAGCCATAAAGAAGATGTCTTTTCTGGAAGTAACTTCTCATCTGGGCGGAAGAATCGTCTGAAGGGATTAAAAGACCCAGCGTAACACAGAGCATAATAAAAAATTTGCAGGGAACAGGTAATACAATTTCCCGCTTATTTCCTCCGGTGGATTTCAATCTCTTATTTCCTTTTGCGTTAAAGCGATCAACATTACAAACTTATACGTCTCACGACGCTACAGGTTGCCAAGACATATTATTCATATTCAAAATGTCTTTGGGCCATGGCTTGCTCCAAATAATAATTTATGAATAAACTGGACTAAGATAACGTTTTATAATAATTTTTCGGACATTGTATCCAAAAACTTAACAAATCCTTCTTTAAGCACATTAAAGTGCCTTTGTAAAATCAATGAAGGAGCGGGTAGTTAGATAGTTAAAAAGTTTAACAAAGAAAGCCCTGAAAAGTCATTACCGGAATCCCACTTACAGATAAAATCAGGCTTGGGCCTTTTAAGCGACTAACCGCCTGAAAAGAAGAAAGAAAGGGATGCTCAAACTTTATCGCTGCCATCGAGGACCAGCGGCTTTAATTCCGGCGCAAGCAGTTTCAGCACCTGAACAGGCAGGGCGCTTGTGAAGGAATAATCTGCGGCTTCCTGTCCGGGCATAAAGGCGGTAAGGACTCCGAAATGCCTGTCGCCTATAAAGAAGACAAAGGTCGCCGTCCGGTTCACAACACGCGAGCTTACAAGCCTGCCGCCTTTTGCAAACGTCTCCATGCGGTTGTCCCCGGAACCGGTCTTCCCGCCAATTGTGACAGGCTTGCCGTCATCTCCTGTAATTGCGCCGTAAACCCTGCGCGCAGTGCCCCCTTCAACAACACCTGAAAGGGCCTTTCTGAGGACCTGGGCCACCTCCACCGGCATGACCCTGGCGCCTTTGCCCGGTTGCAGGGAGAGCTTGGTATCGTAAGGAGTGTCCTTTGCAAAATGAACAGACGGCATCTTTATCACGGGCATGCGCATTCCGTCATTTACTATTATTCCCATAAGCTCCGCAAGGGCTGAAGGCCGGTCGGCAGAGCTTCCGATAGAAGTTGCGTAAGACGGGACCAGGTGATCAAAGGGGTAGCCAAGTTTTTTCCATCCCTTGTGTATTTCCCGGAAGGCCATTTCCTCGAACATAATTTTAAGCCTCAGGTCCTGCGCCTTTCTGTTGCGGGAATTAAGCAGCCATGCCCCGGTCTGTTCCCTCGCACCGGCGCTTTCCTGCAATATCTCCTTCGATTGCGCCTGCGGGTGCTTGTTGAGATAATCTATAGTCCAGAGCTCAAGCGGATGTCTCGACAGGAGATAGCCGTAATCGGAGAGGGTCAACCTTTCACCGCCGTAGCTTTTGGCCAATTTCAATGCCGCCGCTTTCGTTACGCCCTGTACTTCCGGCTGCCGCTGCCTGAGCCATGCGGCAAGCTCCTCAGGCGATGCAGAGTGATTCATGGCGTAAAACAGTATTGCAAGGTGTCGCGGAGATGTGTTCTTTTGACCGAGGAGTTTTTCAATTGCCCTGTCGAGGGGGAGTCCCCGATATTTATTTACAAACCTGAAAAGAAAAAGCGCTGATTCCCTGTCCGCTATCTCCCTGAGAAGCTCCCTGCGTTCCGGATTGTCCTGATCTTCAAGAACGGCCTTTGCATCGATATCCAGACGTGCCGTGTGGTAATAAGCGATGTCCCTCATCAGCCGTACAAAAACAAGATTGACCGAATTCCTCAAGCCGTCATAAAGGTCCATTACGCGGCGGTTGTCGGCCTTGTTGAAATTTTCAAACACGTGCTGCCCCCCTCCGGTAAAAAATATTTCCGCCGGACTGCCCGAATATGTCCTCTCCATAGACGCTTCAAGCGCTTCATGCAGCGTAATCGCGGGGTTTTCGGCAAACTGCCCGACCATCCATCTCGTGATTGGGTCCTTATTTAACGCCGGATCTTTCCCCAGTGTTTCGGCAGGCTTTCCCGACAACTGCTCATATGTCTCCGCTATTATCTGAAGATAATGGGCGATGGTCCTGAGTTTGGCGGTGGAGCCGAGATCGAGTTTTACGCCCTCATTGATATCGAGGGGCTTGTTGAGGTTGTCCGCCTGCACGCGGAGTGCGTTTCCCCCAGGGGTTTTTTCATAAAGGACAAAACTGTAAATAATATTTTTAGGGTCGCCGCTTCTGAGCATTCTCTCCTGCATGAGGCCCGCGGATTTCACGTATTCCATGTCCGTCAACTGCCGGAGCATAAGCATGACCTTCTGCTGGATATCATTATCAAGGGTGCTCTGAACAGTCATGTCGAGGCGGTCGAGATCGTAAGAGCCGGGGAGATCGAGCACCTTCAGGAGCTGATACCTTATGGCGTTGGGGGCCTTGCGCTCCGCAAAAGGAGGCTGCGGTATGCTTATCCTGTCAACCCGGAATTTAATGGGAGTGGCTTTCAAAATGTCGTAAAACTGCTTTGTGATCTCTTTCTCCTCCATCAGCAATTCCGTAAAATGGTCCACACGCTTCATAAGGGCCTTTTGATTTTTGCCAAGATAATAGGTAGGGGCTTTTACAGAAAGAAACAGGGCCATTACCTTTTTATAGGCTTCAGCGCGGACCTCCATGTCCCTGGACGAGGCCCCGCTGTTCTGCAGGGCATTCGAAACCTGTCTTATATCGGAGCCGAACCATGCCCACAAACCTTCCCCCAGCCCGTAGACTTCTCCATATCCTGCCGCGGACGCCAGCGGCACTGTGTTGATGTAGTCGGTAACGATTTCCCTTCTCGAAACAGTAGTGCTCCTGCCGGACCGGTAGACCTTGAGACTGGCGGATGTGAGCTGGCGGATTTTCTCCTTTGCTCCGTGTGTGCGTCCGCCTTCGGAATGCTGATACTTCTCAAGTTGTGTGGCGAGAGTGCTGCCACCCTCCACCGAATTGGTCAGGCCTATGCTCTTGCCGAGGTATTTGATTCCCGCCCTCGCCATGCGGTCCCATTCAACGACCGGGTTCTGATGTTCATGAAGCGGGGTCAAAAGCTCCCGGTTTTCGACAAACAGAAGTATCTTTATTACATCATCGGGGACCTCTTCAAAGCTGAGGAATATCTTTTCGCGCGGAATGCTTTCGTACAGCGGTTTTCCCGACCTGTCGAGAATGGTCAGCCCGGTTACGGTCTTTTCATTATAAGGAGGCGAGATACCGGCCTGTGCGGCCTTGACCATCTCAGGGCTGAAGCGGGCCTGCCTTGTGACGGTATAATTATATTCTTCCAGTTTTTTGGCAAAGGCAGGGATGCGCACATATCCGCGCCTCTTGTCAAAGGGGCCTTCTTCCGGGAAGACGATGTTCGGGCTCGGTCCATTTTCAACTGTGAACTGCAGCTTGCCGGCATACCGGGAGAATATCCATGATTCTACAATCGAGGTTTGCCATTCATATATTCCCAGAAGAAGAAGGACCAGGATGAAATATACCGACAGACGATCGCGCCTGGAATGTTTAAAATGCTCAAACAACCTTTTCAGATACATATTAACTCAAAACCGTAAACACAATGATATTATATACCCGCATCTTTGAAAATTGGCAAGGCGGCGGCAGGGCTATAAATACATCTCAGGCCTTAGGCCCCATTTGTCCGGAGACTCGTAACTGACGATCCGGTCTTCACCGCCCTTTCCTGCCGGCAGTGAGAGGTCCAGGTCATATGGCACCCTTATATGTTTCTCCTTCCTTGAATCATAAACAATGCGTATGACCGGATGCAGAAGGCTTGTCTCCCCGTGTTTGATGATCACCCCTACCAGTCCGCTCCCAAGACGCACCAGTGTGCCGACAGGATATATTCCCACACAGCGTATGAACTGCTGCATCAGGTCTCTGTCGAAATGATAATTGCTCCATTCGTAAAGCTTCCTCAGGGCGTCGGTAGGCTGGTATCTGTTTTGATAACACCTCTGGGAAGTCATGGCGTCGTATACGTCTGCGATAGCAACGGCCCTGGAGTAATATGCAATTTCATCGCCCTTCAATCCAAGAGGGTAGCCTGTCCCGTCCACACGTTCATGGTGCTGGGCGGCCAGAATGACAGCCGTTTCTGTAATTCCGTGAGTTTGTTCAAGCAGTATACGGCTGTATTCCACATGTTTCTTCATCAGTTCAAGTTCCTTTTCGGTCAATTTCTCCTCTTTGGTCAAAATGACCTGCGAGACTATCATTTTCCCTATATCGTGGAGCATGCCGCCGACCCCGAGTTCTCTCAACAGCGGGACGTCACAACCGAGATGCCTGCCGAAAGCTATCATGAGTACGCCGACGCTTACGGAATGCATATATGTATATTCATCTTTTTCCCTGATCCTTGCGAGACTGACAAGAGCGTCCTGATTGCGGAATATTGAATCGATCATTTCGTCAACAACATGTTCGGTCTTTTCAACCTGGATCTGCTTACCGAGTCTGACATCCTCCATGAGGCTTTGTATGTTTCTTTTTGCCTCCTTTTTTATCTCGCCGGCCCTGATTAATTCTTCCTGGATGGGGACCGGGTGTATGTTTGTCTTTTCCTGCTCGACGACCCTGGTGATCTCGGTCTGGATTTCCCGTCTGACTTCTTCTTCCGTAGGCGCATTTGCGACATCGGCGCCTTTGTCTGTATCAATATAAAGCTCCTGGATACCGTGCTTGAGGACTTTTTCAATGATCCTTTCGTTGTCTACCAATATGCTGTCGGTCAGGAACGGATGGTTCAGCCAGCCGCAGTTGAAATCATGGACAAACATCCCCGGCTTTAATTGTTTGACGTTAATTTTCTTTATCATGTTCTGCACCGGGAAGGGTCACCGTAAATAAAGTGCCCTCTCCTTCTTTACTGTCCGCTTCTATCCCGCCTCCGTGAGAGACGACAATCTTTTGTACGAGCGCAAGCCCGAGCCCGAAACCGCCCTGTTTGGTCGTGTAAAAAGGAAGGAACATCTTGCGCCTTATGTCTTCAGGTATTCCGCAGCCGGTGTCTCTTATGCTTATCTCCGCCCTGTTCCGGATGCACCTGAGCCTGATGTCAATGCTGCCCCCTCCGGGCATTGCCTCAACCGCGTTGATAAAGAGGTTTGACAGGGCCTGTCTCAAAAGCACCGCGTCTGCCTTTACGGACACATGCCCGTCTGAATTTATCGAGACGCTGATTCCCTTATGCCCTCCGGTAACGGATGCCGCGGTCTCTCTGATCAATTCATTTAAATCCACCTGCTCCGTACTCAGTACCGTAGGTTTTGCAAATGCAAGGAGCTCGGATATGATCCTGTCCATAAGCCGTATCTCTTCCACGATCGCATCGACGGTGACCCTGTCGGACAACTCCGCTTTTTTGGCAAGGAGTCTGGCGTAACCGGATATCACGGACATCGAGTTTCTCAATTCATGGGAAATACCGGCCGACATCTCCCCAAGCTGGCTGAGCCTTTCCTTGAGCTCCATCTGCGCCTGAAGGGTTTTTATGTCCGTCAAATCGGTGAAGACAAAGATGAGGCCGATCTTCTCTCCGGCGGCATTTTTTAATTCCGATGTGCTTATCCCGAGCCAGATATGTCTTCCGTCTCCTGCGATATACGGATATTCAGCCCTTGCAACCGCACTGTCCTTTTTCATGAGTGTGACAAACGGCCCTTTGAAGACATCCGTGAAGTCCTTACCGATGACCTTCCCGGCTTCCATTGCAAGCATATGCTCAGCCGCCTGGTTAAGGCTTTTAATCTTCATTCCGTTGTCCACGCTTATAACGCCGCTTGGGACGCTCTGGAGGACATTCTCATTATATGCCTCGATACTGACTGCCTTTTCCTCTGCAAAGGCCCTCAACTTCTCTAACTCATTTTCTTTTTCCTTGAGTTGTCCGACAAGCTCCTGAAAGGTGTCTACGACAAAGCCGACCTGAGAATGGTCCTGGAAGCGCTCCGGTGTACCGGCGGCATTTTTTTGCCTGAACATATAAATTGTCACGGCAGAAAAGGCGCCGGCGGAAACCAGCAGGACGGCAATCCCCGGACCAAACTGTTTCTCCCCACCACCCAGGGCAACGACAATGCCGATAAACAGCCCGATGGAGGTGAAAAGTGAAAGCATCATAATTTTGACAAAATTGTTCTGCTGCATAACGCTTTTTCTAAACTAATCGACTGTTTTTACTATAAACTTTACATGGAGCAGGCATGGGTCGATACCATCTGGAAGCGACATGATTTTCAAAAGCAGGCCGGGGCTTTCTATTTCACTATCTCGGTCCCGATCCCCTTTTCCGTGAAAATCTCAAGAAGCAGCGCATGCGGAATCCGTCCGTCTATGATATGGGTTTTTTTGACATTGCCGTCAATTGCGCTCTGGCAGGCCTGGACCTTGGGAAGCATTCCTCCGGATATGGTGCCGTTTGAGACCAGGGTCTTTATCTTTTTCGCGTTTAAAGCGGGAATCAGCTTGTTCTTCTTGTCTTTGATACCCTCGACATCAGTCAGGAGTATGAGTTTTTCGGCCTTCAGGGACGATGCAATTGCCCCGGCCACATAATCGGCGTTTATATTGAGCGTCTCGTTGTCCCGCCCGGCGCTGATCGGGGCGATCACAGGGATAAACCCGTCCCTCTCCATCGAAAAAAGGATCTGCGGCTCCACCTTCTCCACCTCTCCGACAAGCCCGAGGTCTATTATCTCAGGCGTTCCGGTCTCAGGCGACATTTTCCTGATGATTTTTTTTCTGGCCTTTATGAGATTGCCGTCCTTTCCGCTCAGCCCTATCGAGCGTCCGCCGTGGCTGTTTATCAGGGAAACGATCTGTTTGTTGATAAGACCGCCAAGGACCATTTCCACTATGTCGATTGTCTCCCTGTCGGTAAAGCGCTGGCCTTGGATGAAGGTGGGTTTTTTCCCCATCTGCTCCATTACCTTGTTGATCTTCGGCCCCCCGCCGTGCACTATCACGGGCTTAATGCCTATGAAATTCAGAAGCACCACATCCTGTGCAAAGGCATGCTTCAGTCCTTCCTCCACCATCGCGGCCCCGCCGTATTTGATGACAAAGGTTTTCCCGTAGAATTTTTTTATAAAAGGCAGTGACTCAATGAGTATGTTCGCTTTTTCGATGAGGGCTTTCATGTGTTCTCCTTACGCTGTCATTCCGGCTTGTCCGGAATCTATTGTTTTTGCTTCTACAGGTCAGATATAGACAAAAGAATGATTCCCGATGCGCTTCGCTTGCGGGAATGACATACATTTGTGTGCTTATAGAAATTCTTCAAGTTACACCTTCCCCTAACAGTTCATCGATCTTTTTGCCGATATCTCCGGATTTCATTATGGCTGTGCCGACGAGCATGGCGTCCGTCCTCGTACGCTCCAGCGCCTCAACGTCCGCCCTTGTGTCTATGCCGCTTTCGCTTACCACGATCCTGTCTTCCGGGATGTCCCTGAGTAGCTGAAAAGTCGTGTTGAGACTTATATCCATGGTCTTCAGGTCCCTGTTGTTTATGCCTATTATCTCCGCTCCGCAGTAAAGCGCCGTGTCGAGCTCTTTCCAGTTACGGATTTCAACGAGGCAATCGAGGGAAAGCTCTCTTGCCTGATCGAAAAGGTCGTTCAACTGTGTCCTGTCGAGGGCCGCCACTATCAGCAGGACCGCGTCCGCATGATTGGCCCGCGATTCGTAAATCTGGTATTCATCGAAGATGAAGTCTTTTCGCAAAAGCGGTTTGACGGTCCTTTTCCTCGCCTTATTCAGGTAATCGAGCTTGCCCATAAAGAAGCGCTCCTCCGTGAGGACCGATATGGCAGAGACGTCTTTCCTGCTATAAACGGATACTATCTCGGAGAGATTGAAATCCTTCCTTATAATGCCTTTTGAAGGAGACGCTTTCTTGAGCTCAGCGATAAGTCTCACGGGACTGTCCAGCTCTCTCTTAATAGCGGCCCTGAAAGACACGGGAGGCGCGGCGTCTTTTACCCGGACCTTCAGGTCGTGCAAAGGGACGGCGCTTTTTGCCGCCTTGACATCTTCCTTCCTGTATTTCAGTATTTCATTGAGAATACTCATCAAACAAGATTTTATAAGTAAGGCAAGGGGTTTTTCAAGTAAAACCTGAAAAAGGCTGGAGCCGGGACCAAATTGACTTTTAGCCAATCTCCGCCTACACTAAAAAACATCATGATTATGGAATGTATCAAAGGCGGCTTTGACCTCGCAAACAGGAACCTTCAGCTCGTAATTGTCCGGCTCATCACAGCGGCGATAAACCTGATAAGTCTGCTCGTGTTCCTCGGCGTGCCGCTGATGGCGGCCGCCGCGTATCTCGGTTTTGACCTCGCCCGTGCGGAGGATTTTCTTCCCCATCTGATAAGGGAACCTTCTGCCTTCCTTTCGAGGTATTTGGGACTTGTCTTCCTCATTGGAATATCGTTTGTCTTCTATCTTGTATTTTCATCCGTGATAATTCTTTATTCGTTGGGAGGCGCGTTGGGGGTCCTGAGAAATTCCGCGCTCGATGCCCTGTATAAATTCAGCCTTTCATCTTTTTTCAGCGAAGCCAACAGGAATTTCTCCCGGCTGTTCCGGCTGGTTTTTGTTATGTCGGTATTTTTTATGTTATTGGCTTTTGTATTGATCGTAACGGGGGGGATCGCTTCCGCGCTCCTGAATGCCTTTCAGGAAGGGACGTCTTTTCTCGAAGTATTTTTAGGCTCCTTTATCATGATGTCCATTATGGTTTTCGGCGCGATGATCTTTGCCGTGTATCTGATGCTGATTGTTTATTCCATGATAGTATCGGTCACGGAGGGAAAAGGGGCGGCAGACTCCGTGAAAAGGGCATTTAATTTTTTAAAGGAAAAGCCCCGGGCTTTTCTGCTCTTTATCGTATTGTTCGCCGGCGTTGCAGTTTTAAACCTGCTGCTTTTTGCCCTGAGGGCGCCTTTCGGTTTGGTGCCCTTCGTCGGCATCATGATGACTCTCATGATCGCCGTTTTCCAGAATTATTTTGCTGTCGTCATGTGGAGCGCGCTGACTGCCTGTTACATAAGGTGGACAAAACACCCCCTCCATTCCGCGACGTATGAGATTTGATCCTTACCTCCGGAAATTCCATTCCTTTGTTGAATATTTTTTTGCCTCAAGTTCCTTTGCGAGGTCAAGTTCAAATTTCGCCGGATTGTCCGAGATCAGTTTGACGCCCAGTTCTTTTTCAAATGCATCTTTCATGGATCTTCCCAGGTCATGACAGGATATCCGCTTCTCGTCTGTGTTGATCGGACCGATTTCCCTAAAGCCTTCTTCCCTGCCGCCCAGCACATTGCGTAATTCCCCCGCAAGGGAATTCAGCATGACGGAGCCCTGCTGCATGAAGCCGTTCTGATAACGCTTCTGCGCGCTGCCGACGACCTTTCTGCCGTCTACCGTGATCTCGCCGTATGACATGGATTTGAAGCATGAGGGATTTCTGCTGTCTTCGCGCCTTTTTTTCTCAAAAGAAATTTCTGCATCTATTCCCGTTTGTTTAAGTCCACGCACGAGCGCGCCGCTGAGGACCCTGTAGTTTTCAAGCAGACTGCCGTTGAACGGGGCAAAATCCCTGTGCGAAGAAAAGCTGTAAGTAAGCCCGGAGTCGTGCAGGACTGCCCTGCCTCCGGTCGCCCTCCTGACAACAGGGTAACTCTTCTTATTGCAGTAATCGATATCGACGTCTGAAATTTTCTGAAAGTAGCCGATAGTCACGGATGGATTGTCCCACTGGTACAATCTCAGGGTAGGCGGAGAGAGTTTCTGCCTTACCGCCTCTGATATGGCTTCATCGAGGGCCATATTGAAAAAGGCGGGGTGTGCGTCCTGTGTGATGATACGGATGAATTGCATGTTCGTTTAAATGAACTGTTATGCAGAAAAGTCCGCCTGTCATTGCGGTCACGAGATTCGTAGCGAACTTGTCCGCAATCCTCAGAGGGGTTAAGGGGTGTGTTTTATCTCAACATCCCCCTGTATCCCCCTTTTCTAAGGGGGAATTAAAAAACTGATCCCCGACAAGCGGGAATGACAAATACGGTTATTCCTTCTTCAGTATAATTTTGTGTTTGATCAGGGAAATTTCTTTTATCGACCCTTCAAAGAACTTCTGCTCCCCGAAAAGGTTTTTCATGTAGATTTTGCCGTCTTCGGGTTTCAGGATATCGACGTTCTCCAGGTACAGCTCTTCCCTGCCGTCTTTTTCAATATAAGCATTCGCCTCACACATTTTTAATGATCTCCTTTATCCTTTGAATAAGAGCGTCTGCAAGATGCGGCAGAGGCTCTTTCACAATCCCTATTATATCAACCTGCTCCTGGTTCAGAGGGAGGAGCAGCTTCCTGGCCGGGCTTGATGACAGGGCCTCGGCCATCCCGGGCGATAATTCGCCCAACATCGCATTGGGAAGCATAATGCTGATGGGGCCAGTGATAATATCGACCTTGCCCGAATTCCACACAATTGCGTTTTCTCCGCTCGCCCCTTTGTCAGCTCCGGCTTTCATCATGGCTGTTGAAGCGATAGCGTTGGTCCCCAGGGCGATTATTTCAATGGAGTCTTTGAATTCGTCCCTCAGCTTCTTTACAACAAGACTGCCGATGCCGCCGCCCTGTCCGTCGATCACCGCAATTTTCAGCATATGAAAAAGTATAAAGAATAGATCGAAGAACAGTCAATGAAGGGTGAACGGAAATAGACCTGCTTACCCGAAAAATAGACATAGAATTTGAAACACTATATTCTACTTGTCATTGCGAGAACCCGAAGGGTTCGTGGCAATCTTATCGGGAAAGACGGGATTGCGGAGTTTTATCCCGAGCGATAAAAAGAGATTGCTTCGCCTTTGGCTCGCAATGACAATCTTCCATGTCTGTTTTTCGGTGTTTACCGGCCCGCTTCCGCAGGAAACTGCGAGGACAGCAGCCTTTTGCTGAGCAGGTAGGTGAGATGTTTATCGAGGAGGGTGGAGAGCTCGGCGAGTGTCTCCTGTCGCGGTTTGAGACGGTCCGAAATATGCACGGGCCACTCGATGCTGTGCGCGTAAAAACGGATGGTATTGTCATGTATCCGCATGAACGGCTTTTCCTCTCCCGGCGGGGTCCCTGCGCATTTGCCGCAGAGCGTTGTTCCCGAAGCAGGATAGAAATTCAAACTCTTGTCCCCGCACTTCCCGCACCCTTTCAATCTTGGGGCATAACCAATCGCCGCAAGCAGGCGGATGCGTGTGATGAGATGCAGCGCATCCTTTGTCTCCTGCCCCGATGATTTTACGGCACAGAGGACATTCAAAAAGAAGGTGAAAAGTTTTTTATTGGGAATTCCCTCCGGCAGCAGGTTGATCAGTATCTCGACGAGCTTTGACAGATTAACAAAGTCCTGAAAGTGTTCCCTTATCTGATGAAATGAATTGATGATGTCGGACTGGGTGATCTTCGGCAGCGACGTTTGCTCTTTGCCCCACAGTGATATCCTTGAATGGGTCAGCGGCTCGAGACTGCTTCCGAACCTGCTTTTGGTTTTTCTGGGGCTTTTGGCGAAGGCTTTGATGATTCCCTTATCGGAAGTAAGGTAGGACACTATTAGGTCGGCTTCACCGTATTTGTGGGTCTTGAGGACGATGCCTTCTGTTCTTGTCAGCACAACGTATTGGAACGCAGATTTACAGGATTTGTAAACATCAGTTTTTCAAGATCACATGATGTTGCCGAAATCTTCCGGTTTCAATTTCTCCAGCCAGTCTTCGAGCTCGTCGTTGTTTCTGTGCTCTATGACCTGCTCATCTACGAATATCGGCGCGTTTATCCTTATCGCCACCGCGATCGCGTCACTGGGCCTTGAGTCGATAGGGACCTCAGTCCCGTCACCTTTGTCTATGTAAATCCCTGCATAGTACGTGTTGTCGACGATCTCCGTGATAACGATCTTCGTCACCTTCATTTTAACGCCGTGGATCACGTTTTTGATAAGGTCGTGCGTGAGGGGGCGGGGGGTCACTATTTTACCGAGGGCAAGGGCGATGGAATCGGCTTCCGGTTTGCCTATCCAGATGGGCAGTGTATTCCCGCCGTTGATCTCCTTGAGCAGCAGGATATACATATTACTTCTCGGATCGAATAAGAGCCCTTCAATCTTCATCTGCTTTACCACGGTAACACCTCGTTTGCGATTTTGAATTACAAATATGATACCTCATCGGCGGGATTTTTTCTATCGGCGGCAAAAAGGGAATTGCCTACTTCAGCTTCGACAAAACCTCTTCAATCCGGTCGAGGCCTTTTTTAATATTCTCCATGGAGGTCGCGTATGAAAGCCTTATATATCTGTCATCGCCGAAAGCCATTCCCGGTACGAGAGCGGTCTTTGCCTGTTCGAGGAGATATGCGGAAAGGTCAAGGGAAGAATTGATGGTCCTGCCGCTGAAGCCTTTGCCATAGAAGGACGAGACATTGGGAAACGCATAAAATGCGCCGACAGGCGTTACGCATGAAACGCCTGTTATTCCATTAAGCCGCCCAACCATGTATCTTCTTCTCCGGTCAAATTCGGAGACCATCTTCGGGATAAAATCCTGCGGGCCGGTCAGCGCTTCAACCGCGGCCTTCTGTGTTATTGATGAAGGGTTTGAGGTGGACTGGCTCTGGATATTGGTCATGGCCTTGATGATATCTTTGGGGCCTGCGGCAAATCCAAGCCGCCAGCCTGTCATCGCATGTGATTTGGAAAGCCCGTTTACGACAATCGTCCTCTGCTTGACTTCTTCGCCAAGAGAAGCGATGCTGATATGTCTGAATCCATCGTATGTCAGCTTTTCATATATCTCGTCAGAGATTATATAGAAGTCATGTTTGACGGCCAGCTCTGCAACAGCCTCAAGGCATTTCATGTCATAGCCAAGCCCCGTAGGGTTTGAAGGACTGTTGAGAATTAACGCCTTTGTTTTGCCCGTCAGTTTTTCTTTGAGAAGCTCCGGTCTCAGCCTGAAGGAATCTTTTTCATCCGTAGGCACAATCACCGGGGCCGCATCGTTTAATATTACCTGGTCGGGATATGTGACCCAGTACGGCGACGGGATAATGACCTCATCGCCTGCGCCGAAGAGCGCTTCCGCGATATTGTAAAGGCTGTGCTTAGCCCCGCATGAGACGATGATCTCGTCTTTCTCATAATGCAGGTTATTGTCTGCCCTGAATTTATCGACGATGGCCGCCTTAAGCCCGTCAATGCCTCCGACCGGCGTGTATTTGGTAAAACCTTCCCTGATCGCCTTTACAGCGGCTTCCTTGATGTTTTCAGGAGTGTCAAAGTCAGGCTCTCCCACGCCGAAATTTACGATGTCTTCACCGGCGGCCTTAAGCGCCTTTGCCTTTGCGTCCATCGCAAGGGTCGGTGAAGGCTTGATCGCCTTTGCTCTTTCCGATAATCTCATTCTCTTACCCCTTTGTTTTTTCTACGGGTGTGCACGTTCTCATGCTCTTCAATATGTCCTGCTGCGTTGCGGTGGCGGTCCCTACTTCGCCCACGACAATGCCTGCGGCATAATTGGCTATCATCGCCGCATCCTCCAGTTTGGCGCCTGCCGCGCGGCAGAGCGTCAACGCAGCTATAACGGTGTCCCCGGCCCCGGTCACGTCATATACCTCTCGCGCGCAGGTCGGGATATGGATGATCTTTCCGTTTCTTTCAAAGAGAGACATCCCCTCGTCTCCTCTCGTTATTATCACGGCCCTGCACCGGATCTTCCTGAGCAACGCATTCCCGGCGGCGATCAGCGTCTTACCGTCGATTATATCGATGCCCGATCCGAAAGATGCCTCATTGATATTGGGTGTAATCAGGCTTACGCCTTTGTAGTAATCAAAATGTCCGATCTTCGGATCAACGGAAACAAACACCCTGGGGCCGACAAGTTCGAGGACCTTTTTAACGAGCGCCCTTGTTACCAGTCCCTTGCAGTAATCCGAAATAACAATGCCCTTTATTTCCGGCAGGCGTTCTTTTACGTATCCGAGTATCAACGATAGCGTTGAGTGGCTGATGTCGGCCTTGACCTCCCTGTCGAAGCGCACTACCTGCTGACTGTGCGCAATGACCCTGGTCTTCACGGTTGTAGGCCTGTCTCCGTCTATGACAATGCCGTCCGTATTGATGCCGCTCTCGCTGAATTTGTCGACCAGTATCTTTCCCGATTCATCTCTGCCGACCGTCCCCGCAACATACACCTTCCCGCCGAGAGACAATATGTTGTGCGCGACGTTGGCAGCGCCTCCCAGAAGCAGGTTTTCATCCGTTACCTCTACGACAGGGACGGGGGCCTCAGGCGATATCCTTTTTACCCTGCCCCTGATATATTGATCGACCATCAGGTCGCCGATGACGAGGATGCCGGTGTCCTTAAATTTTCGAAATAGGGTTTTCATGTCCGCATTGATTTTTTACCAGTAAATTTATCATTTAAGTTCTGCGTTTGGCAACTGGTCACGATAATTGCGGTTGCTTCCGGATTGTCAATAGTCGGCCTTTGTGACATAATAGCCCTTATGAATATTGGGCCAAAGGCCGGTGTTGCGCTGCTTCTTGCGCTGCTTTTAGGGGCGTGTTCGGTTTCGAGAGAGGCCGCAAGACCGGACTATTCAAAAGAATCCAGCTATCACTTCATTCTGGCGGTCGAGGCCGAGCTTTCACAGGACTGGGAGAGGGCGCTTAAACATATGGAGCTTGCCCTGAGGGAAGACCCGGAATCGGTCTATATCAAAACCGAGATAAGTCAATTATACCTGAAGCTGAACAGGACGGAAGAGGCGATCGCAACAGCGGAGGATGTGGTCGGTAAAGCGCCTGATTACGAGCCTGCCCTGTCTCTGCTTGCGCAGATGTACACAAACAGGAAGGAATTCCGGAAGGCATTAAGCCTTTACGAAAAGCTGATTAAAGCCAACCCCGGGAATGCCCAAAACTATGTCCATCTTGCATACCTCTACGCAATCGATAATCAGATTGACAGGGCGATCAGCACATTAAAAGATGCGCTCGCACGTGACGCATTTAATATTATGGCCAGATACTATCTCGGAAAACTTTATATAGAAACAAAAGAATATGACAAAGCGATAGAACAGCTTCAGAAGGCGCTCGAACTGAACCCGGCATTATGGGACGCATACAATATGCTCGGCATTGCCTATTATTCCGTCGAGGACATAGATAAGGCAATTTCCAATTATGAGGAGTCCCTGGTGTTGAATCCCCACAACACGGACGCGAGAAAAAAACTTGCAATGCTCTATCTGAAAAAAGAAATGCCCGGGAAGGCCATAGAGCACCTTGAGGAGATAGCCAGGGCAGAGCCCGGCTCCGTTGAAGTCCATGGTATTCTCGCCAAGATATATTTTGACGGGAAACAATTTGAAGAGGCAGAGAAAGAGCTCCGCATTGTTACAGCCGCACAGCCCGACAACACAGCCGCAATATTTATGCTTGGAAAAGTGCTGGGGATACTGCATAAATACGAAGACGCTGTAAGGCAGTTCGAAAAACTCGTCGTAATGCTGCCCGACAACCCCGACGTCTATATATATTTCGGGCGGCTGTATCTGCAAAAAAAGGACTACGGGCTTGCCGGGGACAAATTAAAGAAGGCCCTTGACCTCGACCCCGGGAACGATGAAGCGCTCTTTAATCTCGCAGTCGTGTACGAGAAGACGGGAAAGATTGACGAGATGTTTTCCTCTCTGAAAAAAACCCTGGAGCTCAACCCCGAACATATTGAGGCGCTTAACTATCTCGGATATTCTTATGCCGAAAGAGGAATAAATCTCGACGAGGCACTGGCCCTTGTCAAAAAGGCCATCGAACTGGCCCCTGAGAGCGGCTTTATCCGGGACAGCCTCGGATGGGTATTTTTTAAAAAGGGCATGTACAACGACGCCCTGAATGAAATAACAAAGGCCTCGGAGATGGAAAAGAACGACCCCGTGATCCTTGAGCATCTCGGCGACGTCTATCTGAAACTGAATAACAGGGACGCCGCGCTGGAGGCATGGAAAAAGTCCCTCGAATTCCAGGAAAAGGAAGAAGACTCCAGGGAGAGGGTCGAAAAAAAGATCAGGGACCTGAAATAAGCCGGGAACTCATTGCCATGACTCATTACTCATCACTTTCCTTAAAGGCCCCCGCAAAAATAAACTGGTTTTTGAATATCATTGGTTTGCGTGACGACGGTTTTCATGAAATCCGGACCCTTATGCAGAAGATTTCCCTTTGCGATATGCTGACTTTTGCCCCGTCAAAAGACATAGTGGTCAGGACAGACGCCGGAATACCGTTCGAGCAAAACCTTGTATATAAGGCTGCGATGCTTTTGAAAGGTATATATGGTGTTGACCGGGGCGCCGATATACAATTGGAAAAGAACATCCCTGCAGGCGCCGGTCTCGGCGGAGGGAGCAGCGATGCTGCCGCTGCGCTCCGCGGTTTAAACAAATTATGGGAGTTAGGCCTTTCCACTGAGGAACTATGCAAAGCGGCGGCGCAGCTCGGCTCCGACGTGCCTTTCTTCCTTCATGGCCCATTATGCCTTGCAGGGGGGAGGGGAGAAAAAGTGACACCTTGCAACGCGGGGGCGGCTGTAAGTATCCTGCTCGTAAAACCCCATTTCAATATTTCAACCGCCTGGGCATATGGAGAGTATAAAAAAAGAATACATAACGCAGAACACGGAGCACGGACAACCTCCCCGCTGTCAGAGCGGGAATGGCCGGATTTGCCCCGGAAATCCGGAACATCTTTTGAGTTGACAAAAAAAACCTCTAAGGTAGATAATATTAGGCTTTTAATCCACAGACTCGAGAGTCTGGAATTCAGGGAAATAAAGGATATTCTTTCCAACGACCTTGAGAGCGTAGCCATTAAGAGTTTTCCCGTAATCGCAGAGATAAAAAAAAGGCTGGTTGAACACGGGTCTGAATTTTCCCTGATGAGCGGCAGCGGTTCGACGGTTTTTGGGGTATTTAATTCATCTGAAAAAGCAGAGAGGGCCGCGGAGGGTTTTAAAGATTACCGGACTGCAGTAGTCCAGACCATAACGGATTGAGTTGAGACTTGAAAGTCAAGAGTTGAAAGTGAGAATAAACGTGAAAGCGTTACGTTTCAATAAATTTCCTGACTCTCCGCTTTCAATTTTTAACTTTCAACTTGTAATTGGGGCGTCGACAAACGGCAAGTCAGGAGATTTTGGATCTCCCATGTGGAGGTTCGAATCCTCCCGCCCCAGCCATAGACAGATACAGATAAGGAGGGAAGATGCCTTCGGGTATTAAATTATTTACCGGCAATTCAAACCGGAACCTGGCAAAAGAGATTGCCGATGTCCTGAAAATCCCGGTCGGGGAAGCCGCTGTCTCCAATTTCAGCGACGGTGAAATACTGGTGCAGATAAATGAAAATGTGAGGGGCTCGGATGTTTTTGTCGTTCAGTCCACATGCATGCCCGTCAACAATAATATAATGGAGCTTCTCCTGATGGTAGACGCCCTGAAGCGGGCTTCCGCCGCAAGGATCACGGCGGTCATCCCTTATTACGGCTACGCGAGGCAGGACAGAAAGGCGCAGCCGAGGGTGCCCATTTCGGCAAGACTGGTGGCCGATCTGCTTATTGCAACGGGGATACACAGGGTGCTCACCGTAGATTTGCATGCCGGACAGATACAGGGATTTTTTGATATCCCGGTGGACCATCTCTATTCATCTCCAGTATTGGCCGAGTATGTAAAAAAGGAATATCTTAACGATGTCGTCATAGTCTCTCCTGACGCCGGAGGCGTCGAAAGGGCGAGGGCGTTTGCGAAGAGATTGAACGCCTCTCTCGCTATCATAGACAAGCGCCGTGAAAGGGCCAACGTATCACAGGTCATGCATGTTATCGGCGACGTAAAAGGCAGGGACGCTATACTTTTCGACGACATGATAGACACTGCCGGGACCATAACGCAGGCCGCTGCCGCCCTTCGGGAAAACGGCGCGAAACGTGTCGTCGCCGCTTGCGCGCACGCGGTGCTCTCAGGTCCCGCCCTCGACAGGATCAACGAATCGGCACTTGAGGAAGTGATTGTAACCAATACCATACCGATGGACAGCAAGCAGGAAAAATGTAAAAAACTCAAGGTGCTTTCGGTAGCGCCGCTGCTGGGCGAAGCGATCAAGAGGATACATGAGGAGACGTCTATCAGCTCGCTCTTTATGTAATGGCTGTTTAAAATTAACTTTTCAAATAAAAAAAGACTTAAATATAATCTGGAGGTTTTGAAAAATGGAAAAGATACTTGTTAAGGCAGATAAAAGGACGGAGACTGGAAAAGGTAACGCGAGGAGCCTAAGGAGACGGAACGTGCTGCCGGCTGTAATGTATGGAGAAGGGAAATCCATGCCGATACAACTGGACAAAAAAGAGATGCATAAACTCATATCTTCAGGGGTGGGTGAGCACGCACTGATAACCCTTCAGCTTAACGAGGGAGATTCCGGGACCTCGGAGCGCCCTGTTCTCGTGAAAGACTATCAGACGGAGCCTGTTTCCGATGAGCTGATACATGTGGATTTTATCGAGATATCGCTGCAGAAGAAAATAAGAATAACCGTTCCGGTTGTAATCACCAGAGAGCCTGCCGGTATCAAACTGGGCGGCATCATGCAGCACCGTGTGAGAGAAATCGAGGTGGAGTGTCTTCCCACACAGATACCCGACAAGATAGAAGTTGACGCCGGTTTCATAGAAATCGGTCACTCCCTCCACGTAAGCGATCTTACCCCTCAGGAGGGGATAAAGATAGTTACCGACCCGTCGGAGGTCATATTGTCCGTGACGGCCCAGAAGGAAGAGGCAGTTGCGGCTGCGCCTGCCGAGGGAGCGGTTGCCGAACCTGAGGTATTAAAGGCAAAAGGCAAGGCGGAAGAAGAAGGACAGAAAAAAGACCAGAAGGAGAAGTAACCCATTCCCATGTGGCTTGTGGTGGGTCTCGGCAACCCGGGGGAGGCATATGCAGATACGCGGCACAATGTCGGTTTTATGGTCATTGACGCCCTGTCCGCAAGGTCTTCCATCTCCTTAAAGGGCAGGACCGGAAATTTAATATACGGCAGAGGCTTTATCGAGGGGCAGAACGCTCTTCTCATAAAGCCTCTTACTTTTATGAACAGAAGCGGTATTGCAGTCAGAGAGGCCGTAAAAAAGCATGAAGGCATAAACGGTATCCTTGTCGTGCACGATGATATCGATCTCGACACAGGTGTAATCAGGATCAGAAAAGCCGGCTCATCCGGCGGACACAAAGGCGTTGAATCTATAATAGAGGCCCTGGGCACAAGGGATTTCGCGAGGTTGAAAATCGGCGTCGGACGCTCCGACAGGCTTCCCGTCGAAGAGTATGTGCTGAGAAATTTCACGAGGCATGAAAAATTGCTCATAAATGAGGCCGTCGAAAAGGCGGTCGATGCCGTCGCCGCCATTCTGAACAAAGGCATAACCCACGCCCAGAATGTATTCCACAAACAGTGAGAACGGATGATCTCTGAAGGACCAAAGAATATCCCCAGAATAGTTGTATACGGCAGCAAAGGCTTTGACGAGCTGATCAGTCGTTTCAGGACGTACACCGGCAAGAGTTTTACCGTCCTGTTTTCAGGCCCTGCCGGGACCTGCAAACCCCTCGCCGCCGATATTATCGCCGCTGAATTAGGTCTCGGGGTTTTCAGGGTGGACCTTTCCTCGGTGGTAAATAAGTATATCGGGGAGACGGAAAAAAACCTGGACCGCGTCTTCAGGGAGGCCTCTGCCGGCGGCGCGATAC
The DNA here is from genome assembly GCA_003599275.1 of Nitrospiraceae bacterium. GTDB lineage: Bacteria > Nitrospirota > Thermodesulfovibrionia > UBA6902 > UBA6902 > SURF-23. The sequence continues at coordinate 30,373 of QZJG01000028.1, forward strand.
TCTTTTTCGATGAGGCTGACGCGCTCTTCGGAAAACGCGCGGAGGTGGCGGATACGCACGACCGTTATGCCAATCTGGAAATCAAGTACCTGCTGCAAAAAATAGAGAAGTATGACGGGATAGTCGTCCTTGCGACAAACCATAATAGAAATATTGACGAGGCCTTCATACGCAAAATGCGTTTCGTAGTCGAGTTCCCGCTTGAAAAGAGGAAATAAACTGAACAGGCCGCGGCGGGAGCTTAAAATCATCCCTCCAATTTTTACCCGGTTGTGGTATATTGATACGGGTTTCTGAAAAATTCCGGCTGATCTGACGGGAACGTTTTCGAATAGTCAAGAGGGGACATGCTTTCAAAGATACTCAGTGCAGCTTTAATCGGGATCGACGCTCATATTGTCGAAGTAGAGGTTGATATCACCGCAAAGGGCCTGCCGCATTTCGCCACAGTCGGACTGCCTGACGCCGCCGTCAAAGAAAGCAAGGAGAGGGTGCGGGCCGCCCTCAAGAATACGGGCTTTAATTTTCCCCTGAAACAGATAACGGTAAACCTCGCGCCCGCTGATTTAAAGAAGGAAGGCTCTGCATTCGATCTTCCGATTGCCATAGGAATAACCGTAGCGGAAGGCATTATCGGACCGGACGCCGTCAGTGGCTATCTCATTTCCGGTGAACTATCTCTCGATGGAAGGATAAAGCCGGTAAAAGGCGCCCTGTCAATGGCTATCAAAGCGCGGGGGGACAGAATGAGGGGGCTTGTCCTTCCCGAGGAGAATGCAAATGAGGCGTCCGTCGTTGACGGCATTCCTGTTTACGGCTTCAATAACCTGCCTGAGCTGATCGAATTTTTCAGGGGAGAGAACGAAAAGGAAGCAACGCGCACGGACATATCCACTGTTATGAAAGAGAATTCCATATACCAGGATGACTTCCTGGATGTAAAAGGACAGGAGCATGTCAAGCGCGCGCTTGAAGTTGCCGCAGCGGGAAATCATAATTTTCTGATGATCGGTCCGCCGGGATCGGGAAAGACGATGCTGGCCAAGAGGATCCCTACGATATTGCCCGACATGACGTTTGAAGAGGCCCTGCAAACTACAAGAATACACAGCGTCGTGGGCATCCTCAAACCCGGGCAATCACTTCTTGCGACCAGACCATTTCGCTCTCCCCACCATACGTTGTCGGATGTTGCAATGGTCGGCGGGGGACAATTCCCCAAACCGGGAGAAGTAAGCCTGGCGCACAACGGCGTCCTGTTTTTAGACGAGCTGCCCGAATTCAAAAGAAACGTGCTTGAAGTTTTAAGACAGCCTCTGGAAGACTCCACTGTAACAATTTCAAGGGCGCTGAGTTCAATTACGTATCCGGCCTCCATAATGCTTGTCTGCGCCATGAACCCGTGTCTGTGCGGTTACAATGGAGACACCCGGCACCAATGCACATGCTCACCGTCGCAGATACACCGTTACAGGCAGCGCGTCTCAGGTCCACTGCTTGACAGGATAGATATTCATGTCGAGGTCCCGGCAGTGCCGTATAAAGACCTTTCAAATGAATATTGCGGAGAATCTTCAAAGACCATCCGCGCGAGAATTCAGACCGCAAGAAAGAACCAGATTGACAGATTCAACAAGGACCATATCTATTCAAACGCCAAAATGCGTTCAAAGCATATCAGGAAATATTGTGCCCTCAATCCGGATGCGCAAAGCATCATTGAATCGGCGATGCACAAGCTTGGATTATCAGCAAGGGCCTATACAAGGATTTTAAAAGTCTCCAGAACGATTGCCGACCTTGCTGAGTCGGAGCATATTCAGGCGGAGCACATCTCCGAGGCCATTCAGTACAGGACCCTGGACAGGGGAGCGGTTTGACTGCAACAAATTCCGGACCGCCTGCGGGCAGGCCGGAATGACGTAACGTATACTTTCCAGGGGAGATAGCGGCGAAACTCTACTGTGAAGTCGATGCCGGCCCGATGTAAGATAGAGAATGCATACCGTCAAAAATGATTTTGCCCTTTTTACCGATGTGAGTGTAAGTCCCGGCCTCAAGCTTGGGGTGGGCGTCTATGTCATGCTCCCTGCTTCATTTTTGGCCTCTCCCGGAGTTATTGGGAGACCCGAAATAACCGGGCGGATAAAGGTGCGGAGATTTGAAGACACTTCATCTGCAAGGCTCGAACTCCAGACGGCTTTATGGGCGCTTGAAGAAAACCGTCAGTTGCCGCATGGGAGCCTGACAATATATTCCGATTCCCAGTGCGTTACAGGCCTTCTCAAGAGAAAACCCCGTTTGCTGGCAGAAGGTTTCATTTCAAAAAAGACAAACCGGCAACTAAGCAACGCTTCTTCCTATCGCGCATTTTACGAACTTCATGACGAATCGGGCTTTCATGTTGTTAAGATGGACGGACATTCCAAATCCCGCGCTCGCGACACCGCTCACCGGATTTTCTCATTTGTGGACAGGGAAGCAAGGAAGGCTTTAAATATCTGGCTGAATGATCTCGCGGGAAAACGGTCTGAGACGAACAGCGGACACTGGTGTGTGTATGTGCTAAGGTGCCGCAACAATTCTTTGTATATCGGGATGACAAATAATCTTGATAAAAGGCTTGAAAAGCATAGGACCGGGACCGGCAGCAAATTCGTAAGATCGTGGAGGCCGTTTGAGCTGGTCAAGACGATACCATGCAATAATGAGGGAGAAGCGAGAAGACTCGAATACGATTTTAAAAAACTCACAAGAGAGAAAAAGATCGAAGCGCTTGAGCTTTGAACAGGCCGGTGCCGAGGCTGCGCACCTGCATCACCAAATCACTTCACAACGGGTGATGCGTTACGGTCGAAGGGGTTCGTCCTCATCGCAAGCGAGAACAGGTAGGGGTAATTCGCTTTCACGGGAAGTTATAGGGATCAGTGCGGGGCCCCTTTTAATTCGGTCAAACGCCGGGACCTGCCACTGTTTCTTCTTTAACTGCATTTTCAACCACATCTGCCGGCACATCTGCAGCTACATCTCCAACCGTATCTTCCGGCACATCTTCTGCCGGAATCTCGCTGACCGGTTCCATGTTTCTCACCTGGTCAAAAATATCTTTCAGTTTAATCTTTTCTCCTGTTGATTCCTGAATCAGATTCTTGATAAGTCCGAGCTTCCTGGCCTTATCGAAACCATGTTGCAGCGCTTCAGAGTCTGCTATATCGTACTGTGCCAACATGTAGTCTCTTGCTTTTTGAGTTATTGAAACCTTGTCTGTATGGTCCGAAGTCTGTCCCTGCTCATCAACGGCTTGTTCATCTGAATTCTTTACAGTCTCCGGTGCACTGCTCCGGACGCCATGGTTCTTTGGCGCAAAAGTTATATTTAACGTATCGATTTTCATGCTTTCCTCCACCGAGAACAAATTTACATATTATATCGGAGAAAGGAACATAACACTTAAGTTGTTGGGATTAAGGGTTGCAGAACGCAGGTGACAGCCAGTACTCAGAGCAGAACCTGTTATTCGTATCGCGTCTGCCGCCGCGAAGCGGTCGGTCCAATGTCTGGATACTAATTAAGGCCCCCACCATGATGCTGCAATGCAGTATCATGTTATATCTCAAAAACTCTATTTAAAGGAGGCCTGTATGAATTTCTACACTAAGCAGCACAAGTATTACTGTGGAGTCGATCTCCACGCCCGTACGATGTACGTCTGTATTATTGA
>QZJG01000023.1 GCA_003599275.1 Nitrospiraceae bacterium
AAGCAATCCGCTTCTATATTAATCAGGATGTTTAAGATTGCTTCGTCACTAACGTTCCTCGCAATGACACTGAAAACCGACTTTTTCAGCAACCTGCTAATGAAATCTTTTATCTCTGTGTACTCTGTGGTAATTGCCGTTTTTAAGTTGTTATGTCCAAATCCGATTTTATAAAGAGGCTGTTTGACGTGTCCGCGTCGTTGGCTGGGCTTGCAGTCTTGTTCCCCGTGATTTTTTTCATCGCGCTGCTCATCAAGCTTGATTCTTCCGGGCCTGTGTTTTACAGGGGCTTGAGAGTCGGAAGAAACGGCAGGCCTTTCAGGATATTCAAGTTCAGGAGCATGGTGCACAACGCCGACAAAATCGGGGGCACTTCTACTCCCGACGACGACCCGAGGGTCACGAGGACAGGGCAGGTCATCAGGAAATACAAACTGGATGAGCTGCCCCAGCTCATAAATGTTTTGACGGGCGACATGAGCTTTGTCGGCCCGAGACCCCAGGTGCCGTGGGCGGTGGAGCTTTACAGCGAGGAAGAAAAACAGCTTCTGAGCGTAAGGCCGGGCATAACCGATTACGCCTCTATAAGGTTCAGGAATGAGGCGGACATACTCAAGGGCAGCGCCGACCCGGACAGGGACTATCTCGAAAAGATAGCGCCGGAGAAGATCAGGCTCGGGCTTGAATATGTGCGGGAAAGGTCCTTGTGGCTTGACATAAAAATAATATTCTCGACGTTAAAGGCGTTGATTGCATAGACATCTAAGAACAGGGAGGTTTGTATGAAAATGGTCACACCGGAAGGCGGATTCAGGACACAGGCGGAAAGCGATGTGGGCAGAAGGCTTGAAGAGGTGTTTTTACAATGCCCCGAAGGCATCGAGGTCCGGCTGGACAACTTTCCAAAATACATAAAGAGGCAGAAGCTGACGAGGCTTCTGGCGCTTTATGAAATATTCAAGATGACGCTTCCGGTCAAGGGGTCGGTTGTGGACTGCGGGGTGTATCACGGGTTCAGCCTTATGTCGTGGGCCAATATGAGCGCTGTGCTTGAACCGGCCAATCTTTCAAGGCGCATATACGGCTTCGATTCATTTGAAGGCTTTCCCGGCGTCGGCGACAAAGATTTAAATGACGTCATGAGGCCCGGCGCCGGCCAGTTGTGCTCCAATTCTTTCGAGGAGCTTACGGAGCTGATCAGCATCTACGATTCAAACAGGTTCCTCGGCCATGTCAACAAGGTGCGGCTGATTAAAGGCGACATCACAAAGACAATCCCCGAGTTCATTGCTAACAACCAGCACCTCGTTGTGAGCCTTCTCTTTCTGGACATGGACCTGTATGAGCCGACAAAGGTGGCGATAGAAAACTTTTTCCCGAGAATGCCGAAGGGCGCCATCATCGCCTTTGACGAGCTGGACAACCCCATCTGGCCGGGGGAAACATCTGCGCTGTTAGAGACTGTCGGGATCAACAGATTGAAAATCGGCCGGGTGGATTTTGATCCCTATATCGGCTTTGCCGTAGTTGATTAGGAAAAATTTATTTCAGGAGAACAATATGGAAATTTCAGTAAACACGAAAAGCGTTATTGAAGAGCACATGCTCCTTTCCGGCAGGGTAAGAAGGTCCGTACTCGAAATAATAAACCGTACCGGAAGCCCGCATATCGGGTCCTCATTTTCTATCGTAGAGATACTGGTGGCCCTCTATTTCGGGAATTTGAAAGTGTCACCCGATGATACCCATAATCCGGACAGGGACAGGTTCATTCTCAGTAAAGGACATGCCTGCGCGACCCTTTACGCCGTATTGGCTGAACGGGGCTTTCTGTCCAAAAACGACCTGGAAGGGTTTGCCGTAAACGGCGGCACGCTGGAGCAGCACCCCAACAGGGATTTAATGTGCGGGATAGAGGTCTCGACAGGGTCCCTTGGACACGGGCTTTCCATTGGCGCGGGAATGGCCCTTGCCGGAAAAGTTGACGGCAAAGGGTATAAGGTCTACGTCCTGATGGGCGACGGTGAGCTGAACGAGGGCTCGGTATGGGAGAGTATCATGTTTGCCGGGCATCACGGCTTGAGCAATCTGGTGGCGCTTGTGGATTGCAACAGGATCCAGGCGTTAGGATGCACAAAGGACATTATGGACCTGGAGCCCCTGAACGACAAATGGAAGAGCTTCGGCTGGGAGGTCCGGGATATCGACGGGCATGATTTCGGGCAGATATTCAGCACGCTCGGTTCCCTGTCTCAGGAGAAGCCCAACGTCATAATCCTTCATACCGTAAAGGGCAAGGGGGTGTCGTTCATGGAGGACAAACTGCTCTGGCATTACCGCGCACCTGATGACGATGAATATAAACGGGCAATAAAGGAGCTGATATGAGAGCGACTTTTTTCAGTACGCTTGAGTCAATTTACAAAGACAACAGTGAGATGTTCGTCCTTACCGCAGACCTCGGATACAAACTGTTTGACTGCATAAAGTCGGAGTGCGGAGACAGGTTTTACGACGTGGGCGTGGCCGAGGCCAATATGATAGGAGTGGCTGCCGGACTTTCATTAAGCGGCAAAAAGGTCTATTGCTATTCGATCGTGCCCTTTCTTGTAATGAGGGCCTTTGAGCAGATAAGGATCGATGTTGCGTATCACAATCTGAACGTCAGACTCGTGGGCGTAGGCGGCGGGTTTACCTATGGATTTGAAGGCATAACGCATTTCGGGCTGGAAGACTTCGCATTGATGAGGTCCCTGCCGAATATGACGGTTGTGGCGCCTGCGGACCCCTTTGAGGCGCGCTGCCTGGCGAGGGCCTCTTATGAAATGGAGGGGCCGATCTACATCCGTCTCGGGCGGACGGGTGAGCCGTGTATTCACGACAAAGAGCCTGACTTTAAGATCGGCAGGGCGGCGGTATTGAAAGAGGGCAGGCGCGTGGCGGTCTTCGCGATCGGCAATATGGTATATACGGCACTGCAAGTCGCGGGGATGCTTCAGAAGAGAGGGATCGGGCCGACAGTGATCAATATGCATACACTCAAACCGTTGGATGAGGAGATCATAACGCAGGCGGCGTCGACGCACAGCGCCATCTTTTCGCTTGAAGAACATAATGTGAACGGCGGCCTCGGCTCCGCGTTGAGTGAAGTCCTCGCGGAGAACGGATATGCAGGGCTTTTCAGAAGGATAGGCATCCATGAGGGACCGAGGGACTTTATCGGCAGCGCTGATTTTATAAGAGAGAAATACGGGCTTACGCCCGAATGCATATATAACAAAATAATGAAGGAGATCAGGTAATGATGAAAAACTACAAGGTCAGGTATTTTGATTATCCCCTGCAGTTCAGGGTGCATGAGGCGGAGTATATGGAAATAATAAGGGACGTCCTTTCGAGAGGGGCGTATATCCTCGGAGACGACACGCGCAGGTTTGAAAAAAATCTGGCCGCCTTTACTGGGAGCAAATATGCTGTCGGTGTCGGCAATTGCACGGACGCGCTGCTGCTGTCCCTTTACGCCGCAGGAATAGGGGCCGGTGATGAAGTGATAACGGTATCTCACACCTTTGCCGCAACGGTCGAGGTCATCAAATTCCTGGGGGCGACGCCGGTCTTTGTTGATATAGCGGACGACCACAACATGGATGTCCGGCTCCTGGAATCCGCGATCACACCAAAGACAAAGGCCATCGTGCCTGTCCAGCTCAACGGCAGGATCTGCACTGATATGGATAAAATTGTCGATCTGGCAAAAAAATACAATCTCCTTATTATCGAAGATTCCGCACAGGCGCTGGGTGCCTCTTACAGGGGGAAAGGGGCCGGGACCTTCGGCCTGGCCGGATGCTTCAGTTTCTACCCTGCAAAACTCCTGGGCACATTCGGGGACGCGGGCGCGATTGTTACCGACGATGAGGGATTTGCGGAAAAATTAATGATGCTCAGAAACCACGGCAGGGGAAAGGGGACGGACATAGAGCGCTGGGGGCTCAACTGCCGCATAGACAATCTTCACTCGGCAATCCTCGATTACAAGATGACACTCCTGCAGGGCTGGATCAACAGGCGAAGAGAGATTGCCGGGATGTATAACGAAGAGCTTTCAGGGACCGGGGAGCTGCGTCTTCCTCCTCCGGCTGACGGCGGGTCTCATTATGATGTCTTTCAGAATTATGAGATCGAGGCTGAAGACAGAGACAATCTTGTGAAATATCTTAATGAAATGGGGGTAGAGATTTTGCTGCCGTGGGGCGGGAAAGCGGTGCATCAGTTTGAGGCCCTCGGTTTGGGAGGTGTCAACTTACCCCGGACAGGGGAGCTTTTCAGAAAAGTAGTGATGCTGCCGATGTACCCGGAGCTGAGTGACAGCCAGATAAGATATATCGCGGGGGTGATAAATGATTTTTACGGGGTCAGGGTTTCTGCTGTGAAAACCGGCGCCGGTTAACATAGATCCAGCAATTTTAATTGGAGCAAGCCATAGTCCAAAAATATCCCGGCCCACACGAATACGCGTTCAACACTTGCTCAAGGTTTATTAACGGCAGTCAAAAAAAGGAGGAGAAAATGAAGAGACATTCAATTTTTACCGCAATGATATTTATTTTACTGATAACGCTTGTCGGGATGGCGCCTGTAGATGTTTTTGCAGACGGGGATGAAATCCTGGGTCCGCCCGGCATTACGCTCGCTTCCGGATCGGGATCAGTCTTTGCAGGCACCGGACTTTTTACACAGCCGGGGATTATAAACGTCAATGTGCCTGCTTCTGCCACGGTAAAACAGGCGCTGCTTTACTGGTATGGAAGGGGCGGCGGCGGGGACAATACGATAATCGTAAATTCAAACAACATAACAGGGACTCTTATTGGTGAAGACAGTACCGGTCTGCTTCCCTTTCAGGTCAGCCATGCCTATCGTGCCGATATCACCGGACTTGGCCTTATAACTCCGGGGGCAAATGCGCTATCAGTCAGCGGACTCGAATTTACATACCATAACAGCGGCGCCGGTGTCATTGTCATCTTTGACGATGGCTCCGTGACGGACGGCATTCAACTCCGCGACGGTCACGACTTTGCCGCAGTTGACCAGGGCTTCAACGGAACGCTTCTGGAAACGACAGTGCCGCAGGTTTTTATTTTCCCTGCCGCAGCAGCCGGCAGGCAGGCTGCTCTCGATTTGTTTGTGGCTGACGGAGAGGCAGACAGGCCTGATGCAATCGAGATCACGGTCGGAGGAGCTTTCAGCGCTGCTAATGTTATAGACTTTGAGGACATAGATCTCGGAGGCGCTGATTACATCACTGTCGGCCCCGAAATAATTTCCCGCGGGTTCAGCATTGTCAACCCGGGGAGCATGTTCATCATAGGCAGTCCCAGCGCCTGCGGAGGCATTTGCGCGGATAACGGTTCGCAGACCCTGATTGACCCGACAATATCGACAGGCGGAGGGCCTTTGATCGTCAGCAATGCGTCAGGCCTGCCGTTCGTTCTTCAGTCAGTCGATATAGCGGAGGGCGTAGTCGCAAACCCGTCATTCCCCAAGGCAACATCCATAACGGTAACAGGGGCGCTTTTGGGCGGCGGCTCCATCTCAGAGACGTTCATCCTTGACGGCGTTATAGACGGGCCCGGCGGGCAAAATGATTTCCAGACCTTCAGCACTTCACTGCTTGCGGGTAAAGCTTTGACCTCGGCCACGTTCACCGCTGCCGGTCCTTCTGCGCTGGGAGACGGCGCATTTTCTATCGACAATATCAACGTTGCCGGACCCGCCGGGGGCGTCACGTCCGTTTTCTATAACGTGATCAAGAGCAGCAATGAACCCGAGTGGGACACCTTGAAATTCCTGCTCGACATTCCGGCCGGGGAAACGATGGTGCGGGTCAAGGTAAAATCATATGATGACGGATCAGCGGTAACGCCTGATTCGATAGCATGGATTGCTGCGGGTTTATCTATCCTTGGAGACCAGGCTGGAGAGGGATGCACGCCGGGCTACTGGAAGCAATCCCAGCACTTTGATTCATGGACCCCGCCGTATACCCCGGACACATTATTTTCGGCTGTTTTTGAAAATGCCTTTACGGGCATGACACTCCTGCAGGTCCTGGAGCAGGGCGGCGGCGGATTAAATGCGCTGGGTCGTCATACAGTGGCGGCCCTTCTGAATGCAGCATCACAGGGAGTGGATTATGACCTCTCCGTCTCACAGGTAATTGCGACATTCAACAACGCATTCCCCGGGACAACAACCAACTACAACTCTGTTAAAGACTGGCTCGAACGCTATAACGAGCAGGGTTGTCCGCTGGATTAAGATCGATATCTGTCAAAGAGGCGCCAGGGGGACCGTAAAACGGATTCCCCTGGTACTTCGCCGCGTTACTGTTTTTTTCGACCGGTCATTGCTTTTGCCTCCGAGGTCAGGTTCCTGTCAGGATGTTCCCGGTATGGTCCCGCATGATCGAAACAACCCTCTGTAAATGATCTGCATCAGCAAACACCTTCCGAATTTCCCTGCCGTTCACTCAAGATTGCCTCTTCTGTATTTCATTTAGAGTCTGTTTGAAATCGATATAAAAAAATTGTCGCAAAAATTGATTGCTTGGATTAAAATCAAGCATTGAATGTTCAGTGAATCTTTACCGGAGAATGATATATAGCTTAAGCCGATGGGAAAAGACATTAAAGAGATGAGTCTGCAAACAGGGGGAATCGTCTGTACCGGATGCGTAGAAGACATGGAAAGAATACTCCGCGAAACAGAGGGGATAGTGGACGCATCGGTCAATTACCAGGACGAAACCGTCCATGTTAAATATGCCCCGGGGCTTATCGACAGGAAAAAGGTTTACGCCGCTGTTCGGAAGCTCGTCAACGTCCTCAGGATCATTTCCGAATCGTAAGATCGTTCACAAACCACAATGACAGGTCTGTATTGTGTTTCCTGCTCATGAATGACAAAGTAAGCGTTTTTCATATTTGTGCAACAGGCTCTTCAGGCAGTTTTTGTTTTTTCTTGTTTACTCCCTACCTCCCTATCCCCTAACTCCCTTTTTAAAGGTGTCGTATAGAAATTCTTCAACAGCCTCCGTGTCTGCAACCATTGGAACAGAGTTTACCATGAATATAGCAGCTCAAGGCACGGATATTGCATTTCAGTACTATTGAAGCGGTTAAAAGCAGCACTCATGAAAGGAGGCTGGAGCGATGGAGATCAACAACAAGCATGAAAAATGTACGATATGCAAAAAGGAGTATACGTCCACTTATGCTGAAGCCATGCCCGGCATTAAAATTTATGTTTGCGAAAGCTGTCTCGAAGCTGCAAAGAATAATTTCATCTGGATATGCATGAGCTGCGGGCAGGTCTATATCAGACCGAAAAAGCTGGTAATAAGCAGGCTCCGGGATTCAGAGCTTCTCAAGGCCTATCTGCTGTGTGAAGATATGCAGATAATCCAGGGAATCGACGTATGCATAGAATGCGATCCGGAAGGCATATTACGCTATATGGACACGCAGAAAATGGCGATGGAGTGTTAGAGTAGTTTTACGTTTTTTGTCAGCAGTGCCGGAATTTGGCAACAAGATTCTGCGCATAATCCCTCTTTTGTAATTATTGCTCCGCGTAAAACCAATGCTCTGTCTTGTGTCATTCCGGTCAGAGATCCGTATCGAACCCGTCCGGAATCTTTCTTACGGAAGGACTCCCGACAAGCGGGAGTGACGTCATAGAGGCGGGAATAACCTTCAGAAAATACACAGACTTTAAATATTTACTTCAACATATTCTTGACGGGTAGTAAAAAAATTGACTGGTCCGGTAGCAATATTTCTCAGATGTAATATAATTTGCTTTAAAGGACCGACGTAAGCGATCACGTATGGAAAAAATTGTCTTCCTGCTTATAGTAGCGTTGTTTGCAAGCAACGTCTCCGGACATGAAACGGACGGCGTCGTTGAAGTTTCAGCCGATGAAAAACTCGGTTCGTATGTCCCCCTCGACATCCCCTTCCTCGATGAACGCGGCGATACCGTCATCCTCAGGGAATTGGTCGATAAGCCGACCGTCATTGCGCCCGTGTATCTGAGCTGTACCAATACGTGTCCGCTCCTGTTGATGGGGCTTGCCGATGTGATCGGGAAAATTAGGCTGCATGGTGGAAAAGATTACCGGATTCTTGCGATCAGTTTCGACAAGTCGGATACGTACCTGACTGCTTCAGAAAAAAAGAATGATTACCTCAAGGCAATAAACATGCCTTTTCCTGAAGACGGCTGGAGGTTTCTGACAGGCAGCACGGAGAGCATACGGAAATTTACCGGTGCGGTGGGGTTTCAGTTCAGGCAGGAAGGGGAGGAGTTTTCGCATCCGGTCGTTCTTATTTTCCTTTCCCCTGACGGCAGGATTGTAAGGTATCTGCCGGGGACAACGTTTCTGCCCTTTGAATTCGAGATGGCGGTTACAGAGGCGTCCGAAGGCAGGGCCGTACCACTGGCAAGGAAGGCGCTGCTGTATTGTATGAGCTATGATCCGGGAGGGAGAAGATACGTCTTTAATACATTGAAAGTGGCCGCGACTCTGGTGATCGTCTCGATAGGTTCTTTTTTTATCTGGCTCGTTGTGACAGGGAAAAAATACAAAAGGTAAACGATGACAGCAGAAGAGGACATAAGTTTCTACGGGTCGCGCGGCAGGCACAAAGGGGTCCTTTCATGGATACTCTCCACCGACCATAAGAGGATCGGGTTGCTTTACCTGACTTCGATATTCGGTTTCTTCTTTGTCGCCGTCATATTCGGGGTGCTTATGCGGCTTGAGCTCATTGCGCCCGGCAGGACTATTATGTCGGCGCAGACTTATAATGCCGTCTTCACACTTCATGGTGTGATAATGATATTCCTGTTTATAATCCCCGGGATACCCGCAAGCCTCGGCAATTTTATCCTGCCCCTTCAGATAGGGGCGAAGGACGTTGCCTTTCCCAGGATAAATCTAATGTCCTGGTGGTTTTATATTTCAGGCGGGACAGCCGTACTCGTCTCCCTGTTTACCGGCAGCGGCCCGCCCGACACCGGCTGGACGTTCTACGTGCCTTACAGCATAAGGACCGGGACCAACGTGACGCTTGCGGTCTTCGGCGTGTTCCTGCTTGGCGTCTCTTCCACGCTCACGGGGCTTAATTTCGTCACCACCGTTCATCGCCTCAGGGCGCCCGGCATGAAGTGGTTCAGGATGCCGTTGTTTATCTGGTCGCTCTATGCGACCGGTTGGGTCCAGATACTCGCAACGCCTGTTCTCGCAATTACTCTGCTGCTTTTGATCGCCGAGAGACTTTTCGGCTTCGGTTTCTTTGATCCGTCAAAGGGTGGAGACCCCCTGCTCTTTGAGCATCTCTTCTGGATATACTCGCACCCGGCCGTCTACATCATGATCCTTCCGGCCATGGGAGCGGTGACGGAGATAATCCCGGTCTTTGCGAGAAGGACGATATTCGGCTATAAAGCGATTGCCTTTTCGAGCCTCGCCATAGCCGCAGCCGGATATCTGGTGTGGGGGCACCATATGTTCACGAGCGGCATGAGCGATATTTCGAAGGCGGTTTTTTCATTTCTCACATTCATCGTGGCCATACCGAGCGGCATAAAGGTCTTTAACTGGGTCGCAAGTCTGTATAAAGGCTCCATAGAGTTACGCTCGCCCCTCCTGTATACCGTTTCGTTCATATTCCTGTTTTCCATAGGCGGCCTGACAGGTCTTGTTAACGGCGCCCTTGCGACAAATATTTATGTGCACGGCACTTATTTTATCGTGGCGCATTTTCACTACACGATGTTCGGTGGGACGGCATTCGCCTTTTTTGCCGCGCTCCATTACTGGTTTCCCAAAATTACGGGCAGGATGTACAGGGAGGCGCCCGCAAAGAACGCGCTGCTGGTCCTCTTTACCGGCTTCAACATCCTCTATTTCCCGATGTTCATACTCGGCATCGAAGGCATGCCGAGGCGATATTATGACTATCTTCCGCAATTTCACAGGGACCATTTGATATCCACCATCGGCTCATGGATACTGGTTGCGGGGCTGATAATGATGTTTTACAACCTGATCAGATCGGTATTTAAAGGCGATACCGCCGGGGACAACCCGTGGGGAGGCAGCACCCTCGAATGGACGACTTCGTCTCCGCCGCCGCATGAAAATTTTAAAGAGGTCCCCGTGGTTACAGGAGGACCTTACAAATTCAGGTAAGGGACTTTTTGAATGAATAACGAAAACATCATTGGACATAAAACCGATTACGAGGGCGCGAAGATAGGGATGTGGATTTTCCTTTTCACCGAAATGGTCCTCTTCAGCGGGTTGTTCCTTCTTTATTCCGCTTACAGGTCGAGATACCCTGAGGAGTTTCATTCCGCTGCCTCGGAATTGAACAGGTTTATGGGGACGTTCAACACCGTCATTCTGCTTACAAGCAGCCTGACTATGGCCTTGTCGATTAACAGCATCAGGACGGGCCGAAAGGGGATGTCTCTCCTGTTACAGTCCCTGACGTCGTTCATGGGACTCATTTTTCTCGTGAACAAATATATTGAATGGAGCGCAAAGATAAGCCACGGGATATATCCGGACTCACCCGGGTTAATGAAATACGGAAAAGGCGAGATAATATTCTACGGACTTTATTATCTCCTGACAGGCATCCACGGGCTTCATGTCCTTGCGGGCATAGTCCTGATTGCCGTTATGATTGTCCTGACGAATAAAGACAGGGTCAGCAGCGGGAGATTTGTCGCGCTTGAGAACACCGGACTGTATTGGCACTTTGTCGATATAATCTGGGTCTTTCTCTTCCCCCTGTTTTATCTGATAAGCTGAGGAGCACCGTGAAAAACCGTGATAAAAAAATGCCCGGTCCCGGGTTGTACTTTCTGGTCTGGCTCGGATTAATAGCGCTGACCGCTCTGACCGTCATTGCAGCAGGGGCGGGGCTGGGCGCTTACGGGGCGCTGACCTCCGTATCCATCGCGCTGGCAAAATCGGTCCTGATACTCATGTTTTTCATGCATCTGAAATATGAAAAGACACTCATCAGGGCATTGCTTTTTTTGCCCGTCATTACAATCGCCGTTATTATCGGACTCACCTTTTTCGATATAGGGTACAGATACTGATGAACACTGAATTTTTAAATCCGTCGGTAAATGTCAGGGGCGTGTTCCTTTTTATCGCGGGGGTGTCCGTTGTTATGCTCGTGCTCGTTACATCCATAATGGTCTTTTTCCTTATAAAGTATGACCGCAAAAGAAACCCGACCGCCAGCGATATCGAGGGCAATCTGCCGCTTGAGATTTCGTGGGTTGTCATCCCAACGGTCCTCGTCGTTGCGATGTTCTATTACGGATGGACCGGTTTCAGTGTGATGAGAGAACCTCCTGCGGATGCCATGAACGTGAAGGTGTCCGCAAGGATGTGGTCCTGGTCCTTTACATACGAAAACGGGAAGAAAAGCGGTGAGCTGACAGTCCCTCTGAACAGGCCCGTTAAGCTGATCATAACTTCCGAGGACGTGATACACAGCCTCTTTATCCCTGCCTTCCGTGTTAAAGAAGACGCTGTGCCCGGTATGGAAACTTACCTCTGGTTTCTGCCTGACAGGACCGGGTCCTACGACCTGTTCTGCAGCGAATACTGCGGTGCGGGCCATCACGCTATGGTCTCAAAAGTTATCGTGATGTCACGTGAGGATTTTTCCCGGTGGTATGAAAAGAAAGAGAAGGACGGTGCAAATTGAAAGGCCCTGTTTCATCATGTAAGTCATATCTTGATCTTTGCAGGGTCAACCTGTCGTTTTTTTCAATGTTCTCCGCTGCGACCGGTTTTATCATAGCGTCCCCCCTTACAGTCAGGACCGCCCCGGCGGCATCCGGCGTGTTCCTGCTTGCATGCGGCTGCTCGGCCCTTAATCAGTATCAGGAAAGAAACACGGACGCGCTTATGCTGAGGACAAGAAACAGGCCTTTACCCGCAGGCAGGATAAGACCGGCCAATGCACTGTATTTTTCTGTCCTCCTGCTGCTTGCGGGGTTTACGGCACTTGCTTTTACAAAGAGCCCCGCCGTTTTATTATCAGGATCATGCGCGGTCATTTTGTATAACGGCGTTTATACATATCTGAAAAAGATAACTGCCTTTGCATCGGTCCCATGCTCCGTTATCGGAACGATACCGCCCGCAATAGGATGGCTTGCAGGAGGCGGGGGCCTGCCGGACAGCCGGATAATGGCGCTCTGTTTTCTGTTTTTCATGTGGCAGATAACGCATTTTTGGCTCCTGTTTCTGTCTCACGGCCATGACTATGAGACGGCCGGCTTCCCGTCATTGACAACTGTATTTTCAGTGAGACAGCTCGACAGGATCGTCTTCATCTGGTTTCTGTCAACTGCGGCTGCCTCCCTGCTGTTCCCGGTTTACGGACTGATTAAATCAGTTCCCGTGATCTTAGTGCTCGTTACCGCCGTGATGTTTCTCATATGGAACGGGGCAAGACTGCTTGTTGTGACGTGCGACAGGGCCGGCTACAGGTCCGCCTTCTGCAGAATGAATTCCTTCATAATGCTGATCATGCTGCTTTTAAGTCTGGACAGTTTGGCCCCATAACCTGAAAGGGGCTGTTCCATTGTCTTGACAATCCGTTTTTTTGTGATATTGTTGAATCACGGGGGTTGGTCTCAACAAGGAGGTAGCATATGAACATCAGACAAATTATGAAGAAAGACCCTATAACCGTTCTTCCGACGTCCAGCATCCGCGAGGCCGTCAGGAAGATGAAGGAATACAATGTAGGTTCGATCCTCGCGGTAGAAGAAGGATGGAGGCTGAGAGGGATATTGACCGACCGGGATGTCGCATTCTCGCTTGTCACAGACGGAAAAAATCTCGACACTTCATGTGTATGTGATGTTATGGTCTCCGACCCTATATCGGTAAATGCAGACGCCGATCTGGATTCCGCGCTGAGAATAATGAGCAAGGCAAACATCAGAAGACTTCCTGTTACCGAGAATGGGAAGCTTGTGGGTATAGTGGCCCTCCCCGAGATAGCCATTGCGCTGAAGGAGGAGTTCAATCAGTTCATTTCACTTGAAGAGTCGTATGCAAGACATTGAAAATCTTTAAAGAGCCAATCCCCGTAACATAAAATAATTGCGGCGGCAGAAGGTCAAAATTCTTTTTGCGTCCACATGTCTTCAGTGAATCTTACTATCCTGTTCCTGCCTGAATCCTTGGCCCTGTAGAGGGCCACGTCCGCGAATTTTATCGCCTGCCAGAAGCTTTCGGCATCGGCAGGGAACTCGCTTATGCCGAGGCTGATGGTCTTTTTGATTACGCCGTCCGACACTTTTATTTTTGTCTGTTCGACGGTCTCCCTGATCTTCTCGGCAACTTTAACTGTTTCGCCGGGGTTGATGTCGAGCATCAGCACAAGAAACTCTTCTCCCCCGAACCGTATCACCAGATCGGAGGACCTGATGCATTTCCTGATTATCTCGGCGGTCTCTTTCAGCACATTGTCCCCCACATTGTGACCGTACAGATCGTTGACCTGCTTGAAGAAGTCCAGATCGCACATTATTAAACCGACTGTTTTCTCTCTCCTGAGCACCCCGGCCACAAGGGTCTCGGTGTATTCCTGCAGGAACCTCCTGTTATAAAGGCCTGTCAGCGAATCCTTCAGCGCCGATTCTTTGAGCGTATGCATAAGCCTCTTTGCCTCGATCACCGAGAGGGACTCCGCGATATACTGCTGGGCCTTGAACAGCCTTTTGTCTTTCCTGTCGATCCTGTAGTCTTTCCTGTCGAAACGGAACTGGACTACGCCCCCTGTCTTGCCGCCCACCACCATCGGGACGCAGACATAGTCCTTCTGCGAGGCGGGTCTGAATTGCCTGCATATGTCCGGGACGGATATGGAGGATATTGAATGTCCTGTCTTCTTTACCTTGCACAGCTCGCAGTTGCTGAGGATATCTTCATTGCAGAATATTTCTTTTTCATTCAGCATTAAAGGATAAACCGGCCTCATCTTGTTCTGGCTGTTGGAGACCTCGTAGATGGTAAATTCATCCAGCCCGGTCCTGTCGCTGAAGACCTTGCCCAGGCGTAAATAGACGTCTTCAAGCGAGTCATCTTCTTCAATGACTTTTTTGAAGGTCGCAAGATCGTGTATTTCCTCTATGAGGATGTTGAAGTCCTCTGTAAGGGTGCCTATCTCGTCTTTGGACATGATATGGATCTTTTTGCTCAGGTCCACTTCGCCCTCGCTGAGCGAACGTATCTGCCCTATAATCGATTTGACAGGCTTGACGATCGCCCTCGTAATCGATACCGTAAAGACGACGAGCAGGGCGGTTGCCATTAAAAGGACCCCTGCAATGGCATAAAGAGCGAGGCTGTTGACCTCCAGGTTTTTTATGAGTTCCTGCATGGCCGCTTCAGGGAGGGTCATCTGATTGACAACAGCATATGTCCTCCTGCTGATGTTCACGTAAGCTGCGATGCTTATGACGAACATCGCGACAAACCAGAAGAGAACGCCGAAAAAAAAGAGCGTGAATTTTTTCCTTATCGGCAGGTCGACAAAGGTTATGAAGTTTATAAATCTTTTAAGCAGCATTGAAGCTCACTTTACCGCCAGCATTCTGTCGAGCGCCATCTTGGCGGGGGCCCTTATTTCCTCAGGCACTTTTATCTTATAGGTCATTGTATCCAGTGCATTGAACACGCTGTTAAGGGTCGTCTTCTTCATATTGGGACATACCATGTCTTTTCTCAGGGGATGAAATATCTTGTCCGGATTGTCTTTCCTGAGTTTGTAAAGAAGGCCTGTTTCTGTGCCGATGATGAATTCTTTGGCATCCGACGATGCTGCGAACCTGAGCATACCTGAAGTGCTCGTTACATGGTCGGCGATTTCACATACCTCTATCCTGCATTCCGGATGTGCAAGGAGCACCGCGCCCGGATGTTCTTTTCTTGCCCCGGCCACGTCATCTGTAGTTACACGGTCATGGACGTGGCAGAAGCCGTCCCAGGCGATTACCTCTGTTCCGGTGTTTTTTGCGATCCATGCCGAGAGGTTTCTGTCGGGTATGCAAATGACTTTATCAGTGCCGAGAGATTCCACTATCTTTACTCCATTGGCTGAGGTGCAGCAGATGTCGCTTTCCGCTTTTACTTCGGCGGTAGTATTGACATAGGCTACAACAGGGACGCCCGGATGGAGCTTCTTGATGTCTTTCAGGGTGAAATCAGCCGGATACTTATACCCTCCGGTATATTGGTATCCCGGGAATTGTGTTTTCAAATGCCTTGGCCCGCTGACCGTGACCATGTCCGCCATCGGACAGCAGGCGGTGATTTCAGGAAGGACAACGGTCTTGTCAGGAGAGAGTATCGAAGCACTCTCAGCCATGAAATTCACTCCGCAGAATACGATCACTTCGCACTCTATTGAGGCCGCGATGCGGGACAGCTCCAGGGAGTCCCCCGTATAATCCGCGATGTCCTGCACCTCCTCACGCTGGTAATTGTGGGCCAGGATAAGCGCCTTTCTCTTTTCTTTAAGGTCCAGTATCTTTTCTTGCAGGATTTTTTTGTCTGTCATTGATTGAAGCCGGTAAAGAGATGTTCCTCAGAACTTTGAGAGTTTGAAATTTTGATATGCAAACGGCGTATTTGTGAAAAGCACGGTCCCGTCATCAAGTGTGACCTTGTAAATTTGCGCCGGCCTGGCGATTGCGGCATGGCCTTTGTAAATGGACAGGACTTTTTCAACATATTGTTCCGTCTCCGTTATCGCCGGTATCCCGCCCTGGTTCTCGACTGTCCTGAAGCCCGCATTGTACGCCGCAAGGGCGAGAGGGAGGTCTTCGTTGAATCTGTCAAGGAGAAACCTCAAATATCTGACTCCCCCCTCGATGTTCTCCTCAGGGTCTAAGGGATTACTTACCGCCATGTCCCTGGCCGTGGAGGGCATCAGCTGCATAAGGCCCAAAGCGCCTTTTTTTGACACGGCGTTGTAATTCCAGTTGGATTCCACCGCTATTACCGCCTTGACAAGCGAGGGTTCTATCCTGTATTTGGATGACTTGCTTTCTATTATTTCGTTGTAATCCGAAGGCTTGGCGTTATCTTTTTTCTCTGGCAGTACTCTTTTGGACCCGGTGCTTTCAGGGGCGTTGGTATAATAGGTCACCCCGCTTTCATCAACGTATTTATATATATCGGCGAAAGAGACTGTGCACATTGTTGCGAGCAAAAAAAATATCCCTGTGGAGACCGTTTTTAACATTAAAAAACTATACCATGTAGCAGACGCTATGGTCAATTTGAAATTTGGCGTTTTCACTGATATATATATCGGAATTTTTAAGCATTTCTTTTAGCGGACGTTCTCTTCTCTGAATTATCTTTGTTATAATCCCTTGCCGGAGATTTCTGATCGCAGACTTCAGCATGTATTTGCGGGATAAATATCCGGAAGCTGATATAATCAAGGTTGAAAAAATGGCTAAACCGATTATTGCAATTGTTGGAAGACCGAATGTAGGCAAGTCCACGCTCTTTAACAGGATGGTCAGGGAAAGACGCGCGGTCATAGAAGACTTCCCCGGAATAACGAGGGACCGGCTTTACGGGACCGCTGAATGGGAGGGCAGATCATTCCTTGTCGTGGATACGGGCGGGTTCCAGCATGAAACCGGGGACATCATGAGAGAAGTGAAGGGACAGGTGTTCGCGGCGGTCGAAGAGGCGGACGTTGTCATCTTACTGCTGGACTCGGAGAGCGGGCCTCAACCGTCCGATGCCGAGCTTATAAATATGCTCAGGAAGTACGGCAAAAAAGTCTTTTACGCGGTCAACAAGATTGACAGCCCTAAAAAAGAAAAGAGTATGCTTTATGATTTTTACTCCCTCGGCGTCGAGCTGTTCCCGGTATCCGCGCTGAACGGTTACGGATATGATGATCTTATGGACGGCATCGCCTCCCTCCTGCCCGTGGTCCTGGAAGAAGAGACCCGTTATCCGAGGATCGCGATAGTGGGCAGACCGAACGTGGGCAAATCCACACTCGTCAATTCCCTTCTCGGCAAAAACAGGATGATCGTCAGTCCTGTACCGGGAACAACAAGGGATGCGGTGGACTCCGTCTGCTCGTATTACGGAAGAAGATATGTAATTGTGGATACCGCCGGTATACGCAGGAAGGGCAAGATGGCAGAGACCGTTGAGCGATATTCATTTATGAGGACTTTAAAGAATATCGAAGACAGCGATGTCGTGCTCATAGTGCTTGACGCCTCCGAAGGGGTCCTCGAACTGGACCAGAAGATTGCCGGCCTTGTTTATAACGCGAAAAAAGGCGCGCTCCTGCTTCTGAATAAATGGGACATTGTGGACAAGGAAACCATGTCTTCGAAGGAAGCGGAGGAGCAGGTTTATCAGAAGCTGTGGTTCATGAGGTACGCACCGGTCTTAACAATATCAGCCTTGAGCAAACAGCGGGTCACTAAAGTGTTTTCCATGATTGACGAAATCATTACCGAGGGGGCCAGGAGGATCGGCACGCATGAGTTGAATGAATTCCTCGGCGAGGTCCTTTCAGCCAAAGAGCTTCCCCTGTATAAGGGCAAGCGGATCAAGATACATTATATTACACAGATAAAGACCAGTCCCCCGGGGTTCGTGGTTTTTACCAACTACAAAGAGGGGATGAAAGAGCAGTATATCAAATTTCTTGAAAACCAGTTGAGGAAGCGTTTTTCCTTTAAAGGGGTCCCGATAGGAATTTTTGTCAGACAGAAACAGAGGTAACAATGTATCTCTTTAAGGTGTTCGGCAGGAGCCTGACTGCATTTTTCAAAGACGACTGCTTTTATCTGGCGGCTTCAATCGCTTATTTCCTCATAGTCTCCCTTGTCCCTCTAAGCCTTTTGATTATCGCCCTTTACGGGCATATTATGGGAGAGAATGTAGAGGTATACCGCTATTCCCTTTCAAGGCTGATGAATTTCTTCCCGTCGGTAACGTCGGAAATTACGGACGAGCTCAGAGATATCATCACATACAAGGGAATAAGCTGGATAACGTTATTTATCTACGGGTTCCTCTCTATCCAGTTGTTCTATTCCATGGAGCGGGCGATGAACGTGATTTTCAGGGTCCCCCGGAGGAGGCACTTTCTGTTATTCATATTCTGGACTGTCATTATCGTTACCCTCGTCATAATCTTCCTGTTTCTTTCATTTACGCTCAGTTCATTCCTGGGCGCATTCAGGGAATACCCTATGAATATCTTCGGCGTCGCGATAGGGTATAAGGCGGGGATATTTTTGAAGTACATCGCCCCTTTTCTTCTGGTCCTTTCAATATTTACTGCCGTATTCAAGATTGTCCCCAGGGTGAAGGTGGCCTTGCGGGACGCCTTAGCGGGCGCGCTCCTTGTTACAGTCCTCTGGGAGCTGGCCAAGCACTTTTTTACATGGACAGTCAAAAACATGTCCTACATAGGGACGATATACGGCTCGCTGTCTACTTTTATCCTGTTTCTCCTCTGGATGTATTATATCTCGTGTATATTCCTTCTTGGCGGGGAGTTCGTTAAGAATTTGAGCGGGAGGTCATAATGCAGGAGCTGATCGGCAAAGAAGTAAATGTCTATACATCCGAGACGGTATACCGGGGCATCCTGATCGAGATAGGGGAAAGCGAGATATATCTGCAATCGGAGAGCGGATGGATTGTAATCCCGGTCGAGAAGGTTGCCGATATCAGTCGTATTATCCTGAAAACGGCAGTTATATCCGCAGATTTCACAGATGAAGACAATGATATAAATTAAAAGGCATAATTGTTTATTCACCCAGAAGGTAAAGACAAAAGCTGATTAAGTGTTTAATAAATCTGTGGATAAATGCTTTTTTTAGGATTATGTGATCCGGATTGTTGACTCGCCAAAAGTTATTTTGTTATCTTAAATAAAAGGAAATCTGAAAAGGGCAATTCCATCGAGAGATGGAAGCGCAAAGTCACCGGTCAAACTGATCTTCGACAGCGGGATTGCCAGATTTCGACACAGACTGCAACCCGCCGGACTTGAAAGCATGCCCTTACAGAGTTAAGGTTGTGGTCAGAATCAGAAAGAATACCGGCAATAATATCTTCAGCAGATACCTTGGAGAAAAACCAGTCCCGTTTTTTTGCCGGGCCACACCGGTATTTGTGCTGTTTGCCGCCTTCCTGTTGGTCCCCTGTTTCAACAGCCTCCATGCCGACCAGAAGGTGCCTGCCCCGAATCCGGTGTATTACAGGGGAGAGCCGTTAATACCACTTGAGCATGGAGAAGTGGTATTCCACTGTAATGAAAAAAGTCCCAACAGGATTTACATCATAGGGATGAGCCACAGGGACACTTTTACCTTTGCAAATGGTGGCAATACGGTGAAATCCCAGGTTGAAGCCTACAGGATCGGCGAATGGCTGATCCGGAATGAAGGCCTGGAGATACTTTTACCCGAAGGCTTTTTTTCCAGAGCGGAGGGCGACAAGAAAGAAGACTTGCTTAAGACTGTTACATTAGTGGAAAGCGACCGGAAGGGTCCGTTTGACAACAAAACCCTGGAAGAGAAATTAGGAGACGACAGTATCTATCTGAATGCGGAGATGCTGCTGACCGAAAGCTATAATATAAAAAGTCTTCAGGTCGAAGATGCCGGTTTTTACAATGCGGTCAGGACAGAGATGGCCCTGCTGGAGAAGTCCAGGGACAATGTATATGAATACCTTTTTATAAGATCGGGCGTGAATTACCTTCAGGAAAGAAGAACTGCCGCCATGCTGCAGAAGATACCGGATGTCGTTGATTGCGAATACAGGGAAGGACGGATTAAAAATAAAAGGGCGATTTTTACTATCGGGTTGAGCCATATACCGGGGATAATTAAATACCTGAAGGATAAGCGGATAGCAATCTCTTCCCCTGCCTTTACTTCATTTAATGATTATTTATCGGAAGTGAATCTTCTGGAAAAAGATTTCGGTGTTACGATAATCATACCCAGGACCCTGGCGGACAACAGGGACATACCGAAATTAACGAGCCTGGACAATATCCGATAGGCGTCATAAAAAAACGGGCAGCCGGGTTGCGGCCCGGCTGCCCTGAATGAAAGAGGGACATTTTAATACATCGGTTTCTCTTTTTCCATGCCTTTTTCTCTCTCCATCATATCTCTTTCCATCACGCCTTCCTTCCAGTAAGGCTGAACGCCGTAGAACCTGTAAGTATCTTCGGTCCATTGACGGTTGCTCATGTCCGGCCATTTATTTTTTTCAAAATTCGGGGCCGATGCCAGCTTGTCTTTGCTGATGTCGAGGACCAGATTTTTCTCATCTTTAAAGGACAGCGCATTTATGGGCACAGGTATCAGCTTTTCGCCGATCCCCAGCATTCCGCCGCTGGCCAGGATCGCAAATGAAATCCTGTTGTCCCGCGTGTCAAATGTGAGGTCCGTGATCTTGCCCAGGTTTTCTCCCTGAAGGTTCTTGACCGTCGCTCCTATAATGTTAGTGGCCCTGTTTGTCGCCGCACCCTTCTCGCTCGTCATCTTTCCGGCGGCATACGCATTCGTCAGCGCCAGGCCCAGGGTCATCATACTGATCAGTATCATAATTGATATCTTTCTCATTTTTTCCTCCTCTGTGTGTGCTTGAATTTTTTACAGGGTTCAGGGTTGAATGTCCCTCTATTGCCGTGCGAAGTTTTGTTCACCTCCCTCTCTAAAGGCTCTGCTAACGGACTGCTTTATCTTTTCCTCCGGCATATTTTTATAACCGGCCACACGCGCATGATCATATCCGCATGTTCACCGCTAACTTAATGAACAATTATCACAATCATGAATGCTTGTCAATACCATGACCTGTTGCAGATTGCAGTGATAAGGTTACGGGATTGTGTTTAGACCTGATTAATTATCAGGGGTTGAGTGCCGTCCCGGAAAAATGATATTATTCTAAATCTGAATTTCAGAAAAGGAGAGAACGAATATGGCAAAGTCCAAAGAGGTCAAAAAAGAGTCCAAGAAAAAACCGCAGAAGACAGCTAAAGAGAAGAAGCAGGCAAAGATAGAAAAGAGAAGAAATTAGTATCGGGGATTCAGCTATTTTTTGATGAGGCTTATTCCATTGTCTTCAATGGTAATAAGTCGTTTTTTGTAAAGAGCGCCAGTCGCCTTTTTATATGTTTTCTTGCTTACCCCGAACAAACCGTAGATGATTTCAGGCGAGCTTTTATCGGTTGCGGGAATAAATCCGCCCTGTGCCCTTAGCTTGTCGAGAATTTTTTGGGACACGTCATCGATATTTTCATAGCCTGGTTTTTGGAGGCAGAGGTCTATCTTTCCGTCATCCCGCACCTTTTTGATGAAACCCGTTATGCGTTGCCCGTTTTTTAAAGGCTGGAACACCTCGTTTTTATAAAGTATGCCCCGGCGGGAGTTGTTGATAATGGACTTATAACCGAGATCTGTCCGGTCGTAAATCAACAATTCCACACTTTGGCCTTCCTGGAATTCGACCGGCTGCTTATCAAGGAACTTGTCTAATTTCGAGGAAGCAACGATACGGCGGCTCCTATCGTCGAGGTAGATGAAAACGATATAGGATTTGCCTTCTTCCATCCGCTGCTTTTGCTCCCTGAAAGGCGCTAACAAATCTTTTGGCAGGCCCCAGTCAAGGAAGGCCCCGACAGGATTGACCGCGACAACCTTCAGAAACGCAAAGTCGCCGACTACGGCGTAAGGCCGCTGAGTAGTTGCAATAAGATGGTCTTCCGAGTCGAAAAAAATGAAGACGTCGATAATATCGCCGGTCCTGCAGTCTTCAGGCATATAACTGCGCGGCAGAAATATTTCGCCGAGCTCTTCTCCGTCGAGGTAAGCCCCGGCATCGAGTTTCCTGGTGACCTTGAGCCTGTTAAATTTTCCTGTCTCCGTCATGTATACATTATCTCCCGGTCCATATGTTGTGAGAGTTGTCTGGCAGGACCGCATATGATCCGTTATCGTATGGATAAGTTTATCTTGTGCCGCTGCTTTTTCACAACTGATCAAATTAAATACCTTTACCCCCTTTCCTGAAACTGATAAAATATTTCTGCTTAAAATTATTATTTCGAGGTGAGATGTAATGCCGATCTATGAATTTTACTGCGGGAAATGCAATACGGTTTTCAATTTCTTTTCAAAAACCGTTAATACGGAGAAAGTCCCGAATTGCCCCCATTGCAAAGACATCACATTAAACCGAAGGATGTCCCTGTTCGCCTCTGTCTCCGGCAAAAAAGGGGAGGAGGGCGCTGATATGCCCTTTGACGAGGCAAGGATTGAGAAGGCCATGTCTATGCTGGCTGATGAGGCCGGCAGGATCAGCGAGGATGACCCCCGTCAGGCAGCCGGGCTGATGAAAAAACTCTCGGACGCGACAGGCATTAATATGGGTCCTGGAATGGAGGAGGCCCTGAGACGACTGGAACGAGGGGAAGACCCGGACAAGATAGAGGAGGAGATGGGTGATGTCCTTGAGAGAGAGGAGCCGTTTATTATTGAAGGGAAGGGAAGGGCTGGAAGCAGAAAGCCCTCGCCGAAGATTGATGAGACCCTGTATGAACTTTAGAAACAATATAATAAATTACGTACTGTTTGATATAATGAATAAAAATTTTCAGGGCCGGGACATTAAATGGAAAAGAGAAATGCAAAGAGAATAGTAGGCGGCTATAAAGCCGAGATAATTTATGAGGGCAAAAGTTATGAAGGAATTATAGACGATCTCTCTGAAACCGGCGTAGGCCTGCTGACCGGCCCGCTTGAGGACCCTTTGGAGGTTGCGCCGGGAATGACTCTCGAATTGAGGTTCCATCCCCTGTCAGGGGAAATGATTATCTTGCAGTGCAGGGTCAAATGGCTGCAGAAGGCCCCGCCCCACGGATTAAAGATGAAGATGGGGCTTGAAATTTTAAATCCGCCGTGGGACATGAGCGGATCATTTCTTTAGCAGGCTGCTGAAAAAGTATTTGGGCTGTCATTGCGAACGAAGTGAAGCAATCCGCTTCTATATTAATCAAAGTTGAGATTGCTTCGTCACTACCGTTCCTCGCAATGACATTGAAAACCGACTTTTTCAGCAGCCTGTTAGAACGTATCAGCGCATCAGCCAGATATTTTTTTCTTGACTTCCTCCACCTATGATGATAATTTATAATCATATTTAAGCACGCCTTGAGATAATAAGCTCTTAGCCTTATTTGTATAGAATTCAAAATATAGTTTCATCCCGTATAACGTAATACCCGTAGGGATATAATCTATTTTTCTATTATGAGGTGGGCATATGAAAAAGAAAAAGGCTGTGGAGAAGTCAGCAGTACTTGGCTTGGCAGGGCTTGCAGGAGCAGCGGCATTTGCTGCGGGGACGGATGCTTATGCGTATACGGTGAGGTATGACGGGACATTTGTTTTTTGTTCGACTGGAGGATCCAGGTACTGTGATGGATCTCAGTACCTGGATATCACAAAGCCAGCCTCGGAACAGGTTGGCGTTACAGAAGGTTTTCTTGGATCATTGGATAGGCTTTATTTTTATTATGGACGGATTGTAGGAGGCATTGGGTCGAATTTCATGGTAGCAAATAAAAGCGGGTATGACAGCTTTGCTGGAGGTGAAATAATTGACGGTAGCTTGAATTTTTCAGGATCTGGAGAAGTTATGTTTAGTTCATATACGAAGTATTTTGGTGTAAAGCTCCCCGGCGATCGTTTCGGTTGGATAATGGCTAATCTTGATGCAGATGGTGGCTTCAATAGAGATTTTAGTGCTCTTGCCTGGGGCTATGAGACGGAGCCGGGCGTGGGCATAGCCGTGGGAGCGCCGATGGCGCCGGAGCCGGGGTCGCTCGCGATGCTTGCGACAGGGGCGGCTGTGCTTGTGGGAAGCAAGAGATTGAGAAGGAAGAGGTAAAAATAATTTAAGATAACACCCTCCCCCTCACCCCCTCCCGTCGAGGGAGGGGGGAACAATGAAGAACGAAAAACAACTATGTCAAGGATTGCAAAGCGCATACTTTTTATCGGTTGGGACGGGGCGGACTGGAGGATAATTTCTCCTCTCATCGATGCAGGCAAGATGCCGAATCTTGAGAAGCTGATCGATAACGGCGTGATGGGGAATCTGGCCAGTCTTGACCCCATGCTCTCGCCTATCCTCTGGACTTCGATAGCCACGGGCAAGCTTGCCGACCGTCACCGGATACTGGGCTTTGCCGAGCCTGACGGCGGCACTGGGAAGATCAGGCCGGTGAGCAGCGTCTCGCGCAGATGCAAGGCGTTGTGGAATATCCTTTCGGAGCAGGGACTGAGGTGCGGAGTCATAAACTGGTTCGCCTCCAATCCTGCGGAAAAGATAAACGGCTTCACGGTCTCCGACAGGTTTTGCATGAGCAGCGATGCCGGTAAAATCCCCGCCGCCTCCGTTTACCCTGAAGAATTGAAAGAAGAGCTTATAGGGTTGATCACCCAACCGTCCGACATCACGCCTATGCAGGTCCTGCCGTTCATTCAAAAACCGGAAGGGCTTGATATAAAGAGTGATCGAAACTTTCAAACTCTCGTCAACCTTCTGGCGCAATGCTCAACCGTCCATAACATCACTACCTGGCTCATGGAGAATGAGGAATGGGATTTCTTTGCTGCATATTATCCCGCGATTGACCGGTTCGGTCATGCATTCATGGAGTATCATCCGCCCAAAATGGGGCATGTCTCAGACAAGGACTTTCAGCATTATAACTATGTTGTGGAAGGCTGCTACCGCTTTCACGACATGATGTTAGGGCGTCTTCTTGAGCTTGCCGGAGAGGAGACGACGGTCATAATTGCATCCGACCACGGCTTTCATCACGGGAATCTGCGCCCTGAGGGCAGCTCCAGGATAATGGGCGGCAAGCCTGTAGCATATCATCGCAAATACGGGATGTTGGCACTGAGCGGACCGGGGATCAAAAAGGACATGCGAGTTTATGGTGCATCCATTCTCGACGTAGCTCCTACAATTCTTGCTATGTCAGGCATTCCCGTGCCTGAAGATATGGACGGAAGTGTCCTGAGACAGATATTTGAAGGAGACAGCTTCAAATATGAGACTGTTGACACCTATGAGAAACAGGCTGCGTCTGATCCGGTCCCTGAGATTGACGACCCCTGGGCGGTACAGGAGATGCTTAGAAGTCTCGCTGCTTTCGGATATATCGACTTATCGGGAACGGAATCCGAGGTCCTTGAAGATATCATTACTGAAAGGACCATGAATCTGGCGCATGCTTATATATCTTCCAACCGTCCTGGGCTTGCGGTTGCGGAATTGGCAAAGCTTTCGCCGATACATGGGGAGGAGACCTCAGCGAAACACCTTCTTGTCATCAGCTATATAAAAATGAAGCAATATGACACGGCGGAAAAACTTTTGAACGAGATCGTTGCGGCTAAAGAGGATGGGCCGCAGATAAATTACCAGATGGGACTGCTGCGGCATTATCAGGACAGGAACGAAGAAGCGCTGCAATGTCTGGAGAAGGCGGAGTCCTTTGAACAGTGTCACCCGCACTTTTATAATCAGGTCGGGCAAGTCTACCTGAGCATGGGCAGATTTGAAAGCGCTCAAAAGGCGTTCATAAAGGCCCTGAGTATGGATGATGAAAATGCCGTTGCCTACGATGGTCTCGGGGTGGCCTATCAGAAGCTTGGCGATTTTGAAAAAGCGGTCGAGGCGCACATGAAGTCTGTAGCGCTTTTACATTATCAGCCGATGGCCCACTTCCATTTGGGGATCGCCCTTGCAGAGGTCGGACAGATTGACTGGGCGATCCGCGCCCTTAATGTTGCAATTGAACAAGCACCGAACAACCCTGCACCGAAAATGCTGCTTGCCGGGATTTATTCAAGAATGGAGGCCGGTTGACCGGCTTCTGACTCTCGCAAAGGGCTGAAACTTTTTTCCTTTCAAGACAAAAGCTGCAGGTCAATATTGATATTTATTCCCGTAGAGTTCCGCTGTGTTTAGTTAATCTTGCGTCAATTTGCGGCGCACCCTTCTCAATTCTTCGTAAAAGGTCTTGACAATCACATCAACATATGCTAATTTGTTTATATGAAAAAATATACGGAGATGTTCAAGCTTCTTACAGACGAGCAGAGACTTCGGGTCCTGATGCTCCTTGACAGGAAGACCCTGAGTGTTTGCCAGCTTATGGGGATCATCGGGGCCTCCCAGCCGCTGATCTCAAAAAACCTTTCTCTCCTTTACAGAGGCGGATTCCTCGATGAGAGGAGGGACGGCAAGCTCAGGTTCTACAGCATAAAAAGCGACCTTGCTGAGGATAAAGCTGCCGTGCTTGTTTTATTGCGCACCCTCCTGAAATCTGATACAAGGTTTAAAGAAGACCTTCAGACCCTTGCCGAATGTACGGCGTTCCAGAAGAAAGCGGGCCGGTGTGACATGAAGACGTTGAAGGAGTTCATGGAATTGCAGAAGATGAAGAAAAAGAAGTCTTGAACCACAGAGGTCACAAGAAAAAAAGAAGATGAGAGATAGAATAATATATTCCCTTCCTAAACTCCCAATCGTCTTGCTCTTTGCACTTTGTGTTTCAAATCAGGCTTATGCGGAAACGCTTACATTCCGGGAAGCGATAAATGCCGCGCTCGAAAATAATCCCCTTCTTCAGGCCCATGCATGGTCTGTCCGGGCCCGGAAAGAGGACTTTCTCACGACAAAAGGACTTCTATATCCGAAGTTGACGGTAGAGGAGAGATTCACCAGGACCGATAGTCCTACTTATGGTTTTATGGCCAAACTCAATCAGGAGCGGTTTGCACAGCAGGACTTCGCAATCGGACAACTTAATGACCCTCACGATATTTCAGATTTTCAGACGTCTTTCAGTGTTGATCAGCCGCTTTTCGCACCGGCGCTTTATTATGGAATGGGCCTTGCAGAAAAGGAGATGGACGCAGGGAACGCAGAGTTTGAACGATTGAAAAACGAGGTGGCGCGCAGCGTTGTCAGAAGCGCCCTTGCTGTTCAAACGGCAAAGGAGTTTCTGTCTGCGGCCCTTGCTGCAGCGGCAGACGCACGGGAACACAAGAGGCTTGCATCGCTGAGATACGACAGCGGCCTTGGGCTTTATTCGGATGTGTTGAGGGCGGACGTCGGGATTAAAAAGGCCGAGGCTGTGGTTGCAAGGGCTGAAGGCGATCTCGAAGTGGCCGGGAGGGCGTTAGGTCTTGTATTGGGCAGGACGGAGGCTGTTGATGTAACCGGGGTAAAACCTTCTCTGCCGTTAAATGAGTTGAATGTATATATGGATGCAGCGTTCCGGAGGGACGACCTGAAGGCGCTCGGCATAAGATATGAGAACTCCCTGGAGGCAGTCAAACTGGAGAAGTCGTTTTTTCTCCCTGAAATCGGCGCGAGGGCGAGTTACCAGTTCAATGACCATAACAGCCCGTTTTCTCCGGAAGGAGAGAGTTATATCCTGACCGCGTCTTTGAGATGGAGCCTTTTCGATGCCTCGCTGTACCACAAGGTCAGGAAGGCCGAGGCCGGCGCGAATGAAATGAGGCAGCGTCTTACGGGGCTGGAACAGGAAGTCCGGTTCAGGGTCAATGAAGCCTACATAAGGATCCGCGAGAAGGAGAAGACCCTGTCTCTTTCAAAGGCCGCACTTGAAGAAGCAGAAGAGTCCCTGCGGCTCGTTAAGACGAGATATGAGAATTCATTGTCGCCGATAGTGGACCTCCTCGGCACGCAGGCCCTGCTCGACAGCGCGCGGGCTAACGCCGTAGAGGCGGAGAATGAATATATTAACGCGGTGGCGGACCTGTATCATCAAAGCGGGACGCTGTTGAAAGAATTGGGAATTACGAATTAGGAATTACGAATTACGAATTGGGAATTACGAATTACGAATTACGAATTACGAATTACGAATTAGGAATTACGAATTGGGAATGGAGGGGAAATGAAAGGTAATAATGTTGTTCAACAAAAGAGTTATGATTTTGCGTTGCGGATTATTAAGGTTTATAAGTATCTTTTACATCAGAAGAAAGAATTGGTTTTATCAAAACAGATTTTAAGAAGTGGGACTTCCATTGGCGCTAATGTTGAGGAAGCTATTGGTAGTCAATCAGGTAAGGATTTTATAGCTAAATTATCAATTGCATATAAAGAAGCAAGAGAGACGCATTATTGGATTCGGTTAATGAGAGATTCTGATTATTTAAAACCAGACAAAGCGCAAATATTGTTAAATGATTGTGAGGAATTATTGAGAATTATTGGCTCAATTGTTAAGACAATGAAAGATAGAAAGTAATTCGTAATTATTAATTCGTAATTCGTAATTATTATTTCATGGGAGAGTAATATGAAGAGCAGAATTATCATGGTTTGCTTAATTACATTGTCTTTGATGTCAGCCTGCAATGAAAAAATTAAGCCGGGCGAGAATGAAGTAAAGAGGGCAATGGTCCAGGGAGTCGTTATTGAGGAAGTAAAACCGTCTGAAGTATCTGACTATTACGAAACGTCCGGGACGCTCAGGTCAAGGAATACCGCGTTCGTATCGGCGCAGATCATGGGCGAGGTAAGGGAGATAAAGGTGAAGCCTGGTGACAGGGTAAAAAAAGATGATATCCTCCTTGTCATAAAAGCTCCTGACATCGGCGCAAGGGTCCAGGCGGCGCAAGAGGCGCTTGAAGAGGCCGGGAAAGAGCTGGACGTAGCAGGAGAGAATAAGTTGCTGGCTGACAAGACCTTTGAGCGGTTTAAAAAACTCCATGAAGAAAAGGCGATCACCGGGCAGGAATTTGACGAGGTGAAGACAAAGAGGGAAGTAACGGCCCTTCAGTATGAGAGGGCGAGGAGGTCATTAAGAAGGGTTGAGGCGGAAGTTGCAGAGGCGAAGGCTGTTAAGGATTACAGCATTATCAAAGCTCCGCTTAATGGAATTGTTTCGGAGAAGAAGATTGATACCGGTAGCATGATCGCTCCGGGCGCTCCGCTATTTATTATTGAAGCGCCTGTTTACAGGGTTGAAGTCCCTGTTAATGAGGGCTTGCTCTCTTATATAAATACAGGCACGCCTGTCGATATCGTAATTGACGCTATCGGTGTACAAACAATCGGCAGGGTAGGCGAGGTGGTCCGCCAGATCGATCCGCTTACTCGGACCTTTACGGTCAAGATCGATATCAGTGAAAGTGCAAAACCATTACAGGGTGGTTTTTACGCAAGGGCGAAGTTCACGCTCGGGAAAAGATCCGGCCTGTTCATTCCTGAAGGTGCAATTATATCAAGAGGTGAATTGAAGGCAGTCTATGCGGTAGATCAGGACGGCATTATTACATTCAGGCTTGTAAAGACAGGAAAGAGCTCAGACGGAATGACAGAAATACTTTCTGGGCTTAATGCCGGTGATAGGATAATCGTGAAAGGGATTGAGAAGGCGGTTGACGGGGGAAAGGTTGCAGCAAGCAATTGATAAGACCAATGAGAAGACATTGTTCAACAAATTGTTTAACTCGATGGATTTTTGAAGTATTGTGGGGCAGTGCTCCGTGCTCTTTTTTATAGTATTACTGAGCGTGTAAGGCATACATGAAACCAAGGTATCGAAAAACAAATTTGTTTCACAATATCTTCCTCATTATATCCGGGCAACAACTTTGTTAAAAACACGAGGTAACAGATAAATGCAGCATACTGGAATAGCGGGACGGATAGCAAAGACATTCTTACAGTCAAAGTTGACGCCTTTGATAATTATCACTGCGCTGCTGCTGGGGATATTCGCGGTCGTCATAACGCCGAGGGAAGAAGAGCCGCAGATCATAGTTCCCATGGTGGATGTATTTGTCCGGTATCCCGGCGCTTCCTCACAGGAAGTAAATGACCAAGTGGCAAAGCCGATGGAAAAGCTCCTGTGGGAGATAAAGGGCGTTGAGTATATTTACTCAATATCAAAGCCCGGCACGGCTGTTTCCATAGTGAGATTTTATGTCGGCGAGGACATGGAAAAGAGCCTTGTAAAGCTCTACAACCAGTTGATGTCCAATTATGACAGGATACCCCCCGGCGTTTCACAGCCGCTTGTTAAGCCCAGGTCCATTGACGATGTGCCGATCCTGACGCTTACCTTATGGAGCGGGCGTTATGACGGTTATCAATTACGAAAGGTCGCCAATGAACTTGCGGACCAATTAAAAAAGGACGCGGAGGTCTCCGAGATAAAGGTCATCGGCGGGCAGAAAAGACAGTTGAGGGTCATCCCCGACACATTGCGTTTAAAGGCATACAATGTTTCTTCATTACAGATTTTGCAAATGCTTCAGGGGGCGAACGCCTCGCTCAGTTCCGGTAAGTTCCAGAACAGGAATGAAGAGGTTGTTATAGAAGCAGGCGGGCTGCTTCAGACTGCGGAAGATGTGGGCAGTGTTGTGGTCGGAGTTTATAACGGAAGGCCCATATATCTGAAGAACGTCGCTGAGATAAATGACGGGCCTGAGGAACCGACGAATTATGTCCTGATGGGTTTCGGTCAGGCTGCGGAAGATGGGAACACACCCCTAACCCCTCTTTATAGAGGGGAAAAATTAAGTCCCCCTTTGAAAAAGGTCGGTACGACTCGATTCCGAGGGGATGTAGGGGGATCTTCAGGCGAAATCAAAAGTGGTCTTTACGATGCCGTTACCATTTCAGTAGCCAAGAAGAAGGGCACGAATGCAACACACATATCTGAGCGTCTGCTTGAAAAGACAGAGGCCCTGAAGGGTGTTATCATTCCCGGCGAAATAGAAGTGACGACCACGAGAAATTACGGCGACACGGCAAAGGACAAATCAGATGAGCTCCTTGAGCACATGCTCATTGCTGCAATTTCCGTTACGGTCCTGATCGCGATCGCATTGGGTCTGCGTGAATCAGTAATTGTAGCCGTGGCTGTTCCTGTTACACTCGCGCTGACAATCCTTGTTAACTACATGTATGGATACACGCTCAACAGGGTGACGCTCTTTGCGCTCATCTTCTCCATTGGTATTCTGGTTGATGACGCGATAGTCGTAGTCGAGAACATCCACAGGCATTTCAGGCTGAAAGGCGTCTCTCCTGAAACAGCGGTGCAGGCAGTGGATGAAGTGGGCAATCCCACAATACTTGCGACATTCACTGTCATTGCCGCGCTTTTGCCTATGGCGTTTGTGTCCGGATTAATGGGGCCGTACATGCGTCCGATCCCAATTGGCGCATCTGCCGCGATGCTGATTTCTCTCTTGATAGCATTCATCATCAGCCCGTGGCTGAGTTTCATCGTATTAAAGAAAACAAAACAGGGCGCTGACGCGGATGAAAAGGAGCACAAAATATTTGCAGCGCTGAATCATCTTTATGAAAAGAACCTTCGCGGGCTTCTTGAGAGCAATACCAAAAAGATCATTGCCTTCATTGTGGTATTTCTTCTCTTCGGCGGGGCAGTAATGTTAGTGCCGTTAAAACTGGTCACGGTCAAGATGCTGCCCTTTGACAACAAGAGCGAGCTGCAGGTGATCATTGACATGCCTGAAGGCGCCACGCTTGAACAGACCGCGCTTGTATCAGGAGAGGTCGGAGAATACCTGAAGAAAGTCCCAGAGGTCACAAATTACCAGACCTACATCGGGACGTCTGCGCCGTTTAATTTCAACGGCCTTGTGCGGCACTATTTCCTCCGTGCAGGAAGCAACGTCGCAGACATACAGGTCAACTTTGTCGCCAAAGGAAAAAGGAAATCGCAGAGTCATGATATCGCAAAAAGGCTGCGGCCTGAGATACAGAAGATCGGTGGAAAGTACAATGCAAACATAAAAGTGGAGGAAGTGCCGCCCGGCCCGCCGGTATTGAGCACGCTGGTTGCCGAGGTCTACGGGCCGGACAATAAAAGGCAGGTCGAAATTGCCAAAGAGATAAAAAATGTCTTCGAGAAAACAGACGGTGTAGTGGACGTAGACTGGTATGTTGAGGACGACCAGAAGAAAGACACTTTCATTGTAGACAAGGAGAAGGCCGCCTACCACGGCATAAGCACCGATGCCGTGGCCCAAACACTCAGGATGTCTCTTGGCGGAATGTCCGCCGGACTACTGCACGTTGAAAATGCAAAAGAGCCTGTTGAGATATTTATCAGGGCGCCTTTAGCCGAACGGTCGAGCATTGAGGACCTGAAGGGTATAACGCTTTTATCGTCTTCAGGCGCGCCTGTCGCACTTTCCGAACTTGTCAAAGTTCAGCATGGTATCGAGGACAAAACAATATACAGGAAAAATCTGAAGCAGGTAGTTTACGTTACAGGTGAAGTCGCCGGCACAGCGGAAAGCCCGGTGTACGCAATCATGAAAATGAAGGAAGAGGTGCAGAAACTTAAGCTCCCTGAAGGCTATGAATTAAAGCAGCACAGCACAACCCAGCCTGAGCTTGAAGATAAATACTCCATGAAATGGGACGGCGAATGGCATATCACATATGAAGTCTTCAGGGACCTGGGGATCGCCTTTGCAGCGGTTATGGTCCTTATTTACGTAATGGTGGTCGGCTGGTTCAGGTCCTTCATTACACCGCTTGTAATCATGGCGCCGATCCCGCTCTCCCTGGTCGGCATCCTGCCGGGCCATGCGCTTATGGGCGCGTTCTTCACAGCAACATCAATGATAGGATTCATTGCGGGAGCCGGGATAGTCGTGAGAAATTCCATCATCCTCGTTGACTTCATCGAGCTGAAACTCAGTGAGGGAATGCCTCTCGATGAAGCGGTGGTGCAGGCGGGAATAATAAGGTTCAGGCCGATGCTTCTTACAGCAGCAGCCGTAGTCGTCGGTTCATCGGTGATTTTGTTCGACCCCATCTTTCAGGGAATGGCAATCGCACTGATGGCAGGCGAAGTGGCGTCAACCCTGCTTTCAAGGACACTCGTGCCGGTCCTGTATTATGAATACAAAAAAAGAGTTAAGAGTTAGGAGTTAAGGATGTCATTGCGAGGAGCGTAAGAGACGAAGCAATCTAATGAAAGGCTGACAGCTATAAGCAAATCGCTAAAGAAAGATTGCATCGCTTTGCTCGCAAGGACACTTCATGAACATTATCACAGGAGGCGTAAACAATGTATATCGCAAAAACAGACAAATGGTATCTGGAAAGATTGATCTGGCTGATGGCGGGAATATTTTCCCTCACCGGGACAATACTCGCCGCTGTTGTCAGCAAGTGGTGGCTGATACTGACAGGGCTTGTAGGCGTGAATCTTCTTATATTCGCATTCACCGGATTCTGTTTGATGGCAAACATACTCTACAAGTTCGGAGCAAGACCGGAGATAAAATAAGGTCCTCATATTTCATCTGCTAAGGATGATATCTGCGCAGGCATGGGGCGGGATGGGGAGATGCGGGCAATAAATATTTATACAGATTTATCGTACCTTATTGTATACTTTGGATATTAAACCTGTCTAATCGAGAAATAAACATCTTT